>USAK01000021.1 GCA_900552565.1 uncultured Selenomonas sp.
GGCATAAAGTAGATTCATGCAATACCGATTTACACAAACTATTTTACACTCCCCTATGCAGATGGAATTTGCGCTTTATTTTTTTGGAGGATACAACATGGTTTATCTCTTGAAATTCGGGGCAAGCTGGATTTTGCCGCCGGGCATCTTTATTCTGGCGTTCTTTGCGCTTTCCGTCTGGCTGTGGAAAAAGCGCGGCGAGAAAAAGGCTGCGGCGATTCTCTTTGTCCTGACGTTTGTGTTTTATCTGCTCTGTACAGGGTTCGTGGCCGAGAAGACCATGGGAGCGCTGGAATCTGTCTATGCCCCGCCGGAAAATCCTTCCGGGGATGTCATCATCATGCTCGGCGGCGGTGCCTACAATGATACGCCTGATGTCGATGGCACAGGGACGCTCTGCGCGAGTCCCGCGAGCCGCCTGCTGACAGCCGTGCGGCTGCAGCGCAGGCTCGATGTGCCCATCCTGCTGTCCGGCGGACAGGTCTATGAGGATACGGGGGCCGAGGCCAAGATTGCCAAGCGTGTGCTCATGAGCCTCGGCGTGCCGGAGGATAAGATTCTCACGGAGACAAAGAGCATCAATACGAGCCAGAATGCCAAATTCTCCGCGGAAATCCTGCGCGAAAACGGTCTTTCGCATCCAATCCTCGTGACGAGTGCCTTCCATATGAATCGTTCCGTGCTCAATTTTGCCAAACAGGGCATCGAAGTGGAGCCGTTCCCGACGGATTATATGGTGGCGCATCATCCGGTATTCCATTACACGAAACTGCGGCCGCAGACAGAGGCCCTGCTTGACAATGTGACGGTGCTGCAGGAGACTTTGCGCACCTTTGTGACGAGGTATCTGGAATGACGAAAAATCTTACCGAAGGCTCGCCGGCAAAGCTCATTTTCTTTTTCACTATGCCGCTGATTGCCGGCAATATCTTTCAGCAGCTCTATGCCTTTGTCGATACCTTGATTGTCGGGCGCTTCCTCGGGGTCAATGCTCTTGCCGCTGTTGGCTGTACAGGTTCGTTGATGTTCCTGATGCTCGGCTTTGTCATCGGCTTTTCCACGGGGCTTTCCATTTATACCGGACAGCGCTTTGGCGCGCGGGATGCAGAGGGCGTCAGGCGCAGTGCGGCGGCCTGTGCCGTGCTGTCTGTATTTGCTTCCATTATCCTGACGGCCATTGGCGTGCTGCTCTGCCGCCAGCTGCTCATCTGGATGCAGACGCCGGCGGAAATCATCGACGGGGCGTATTCTTTCATCAGTCTGATTTACGCAGGCATCTGCCTGTTTGTCTTTTATCAGACGCAGACGAATCTCATCCGCGCACTCGGCGACAGCAAGACGCCGACCATCCTGCTGGCTTGCGGCCTGACGCTCAACATCATTTTTGAACCTATTGCCATCCTCTGTTTTGGCTGGGGCATTCCCGGCGCTGCTCTCGCGACGTTGGCTTCGCAGGTCTGCGGCAATCTTCTCTGCCTGTTCTTCATCATGAAGAAAGTGCCTGCTCTGCATACGCATAAAGCCGACTGGCGGCCGGACCTCAAGCTTTATTGGGAGCATCTGCGTATTGCGCTGCCCATGGGCTTTCAGTCGAGCATCATCGCCATCGGCGCAGTCATCCTGCAGGTGGCCCTCAATGACCTTGGACCTCTGGCCGTTGCGGCCTATGCGGCAGCGCAGAAAATCGAGTCGCTTGCCATGATGCCGATGATGTCGTTCGGCATTGCGATGTCAGCGTATACGGCGCAGAATTACGGCGCGCGCAAATTTGCACGCATCGGCGAGGGGGTGCGCAAATGCTGCTATATGTCTGTGAGCTTTGCCCTGCTGGCCGGTGCCGGCCTGATATTCTTTGGCCCTTCGCTCATGCATCTCTTTGTCGGCGACGGGGCACAGCAGGTCATCGACTTCGGTCATGAGTATCTGATTGTCAATGGCTCGTGCTATTGGATTCTTTCCTTCTTATTTATATTCCGCTATACGCTGCAGGGGCTTGGCCAGAGTGTGGTGCCGACGATTGCGGGCATCATGGAACTCATCATGCGCACGGCGGCAGCGCTTTTCCTCTGCGGCTGGCTGGGCTATCTCGGTGCCTGCCTCGCTAACCCCATGGCCTGGATTGGCTCCTGTGTGCCGCTGACCATTGCCTTCTATTGGACGCACCGCAGCTTCCAGAAAAAATATCATCTGGGATAAGGGGAATCGTGGCAGGATTCCTGTATTTTCTGTCGAAAAAGAACAACAACAATAGTGGACAGCTGTTGCTGATATGGCAAATATCAAAACAGAATTTCTGGTAATGGATTCAGGAAGGGATGGATATTATGTATCAAGACGAGTACAAACGCTGGGCTGCAGCAGATCTCATTGATTTTGACCTGAACAAGGAACTCAATGACATCGCAGGGGACGATGAGGCTATCAAAGACCGTTTTGCTGTGGCTCTCGAATTTGGTACGGCTGGTCTGCGCGGCGTGCTCGGCGCTGGCACGAACCGCATGAATATCTGGGTCGTCCGTCAGGCAACGCAGGGCGTGGCCGACTGGGTCAAGACACAGGGCGGCACGCAGACCGTGGCAATAAGCTACGACAGCCGCCTCAAGGGCTGGACCTTTGCTCGTGAGGCTGCAGGTGTCCTCGCGGCCAATGGCATTCATGTACGTCTCTACGAAGAACTCATGCCGGTGCCGGCGCTGAGCTTTGCTACGCGTTATTATCACTGCAATGCCGGCATCATGATTACGGCGTCGCACAATCCGGCACAGTATAACGGCTACAAGGCTTATGGCCCGGATGGCTGCCAGATGACGGATGATGCCGCTGCTGTCGTCTATGCATCGATTCAGAAGACCGATGTGCTGACGGGCGCCAAACACATGAGCTTTTCGGAAGGCGTTGAAAAAGGCCTGGTTCAGTTTGTCGGCGAAGACTGCAAGGATGCGTTCTACAAGGCTATTGAAGCACGTCAGGTCCGTCCGGGTCTCGCAAAGACCGCCGGCCTCAAGCTCGTTTATTCGCCGCTCAACGGCACGGGCCTTGTTCCTGTCACGCGCGTGCTCAAGGACATCGGCATCACGGACATTACGATGGTACCGGAGCAGGAGTATCCGAACGGCTATTTCACGACCTGCAGCTATCCGAATCCGGAAATCTTCGATGCGCTCGCAAAAGGCCTTGAGCTTGCCAAGAAAGAGCAGGCTGACCTCATGCTCGCAACAGACCCGGATGCCGACCGCGTAGGCATTGCCATGAAGTGTGCCGACGGCTCGTACGAACTCGTCTCGGGCAACGAGATGGGCGTACTGCTGCTCGACTATATCTGCCAGGGACGCATTGAGAAGGGCACCATGCCGAAGAATCCGGTCGCTGTCATGTCCATCGTTTCAACGCCGCTGGCCGACAAAGTTGCTGAGCATTACGGCGTTGAGCTCCGCCACGTACTGACGGGCTTCAAGTGGATTGGTGACCAGATTGCCCAGCTTGAGGCAGCCGGCGAGACGGACCGCTTCATTTTCGGCTTTGAGGAAAGCTACGGCTACCTGGCCGGCCCGTATGTCCGCGATAAGGATGCCGTTGTTTCTTCGATGCTGATTTGCGAAATGGCAGCGTACTACCGCTCCATCGGTTCGTCCATCAAGCAGCGTCTTGAGGAGATTTACCAGCAGTACGGCCGTTATTACAACAAGGTCGATGCGTTCTCCTTCCCAGGCCTTTCGGGCATGGATAAGATGAAGGGCATCATGGTAAATCTGCGCAAGAATCCGCCAACGGAATTTGCCGGCAAGAAGGTCGTCGAGACGATTGACTATGCAGAACCGGAAAAGACGGGTCTGCCGAAAGCCAATGTCCTCATCTATAAACTCGATGACGGTGCAACGGTCGTCGTACGTCCATCCGGCACGGAGCCGAAAATCAAGACGTACTTCACGACGCTGGGCAAGGACCTTGAAGAAGCCAAAGCAGAAAAGGATAAACTGGCAGAAGCTGTCAAGCCGCTGCTGGCCTGAGAAATAAAGAGTCAGAGGTGTATTGGATGAATTTATCGGCAAAAGGGTTCAGTGCGTTTGACATCCGCGGGCTTTATCCCGAGGTGGTCAATGAAGAACTCGCCTATCGTGTCGGCAGGACGTTTCCTTCGCTTTTTGCCGCGAAGAACATCGCTGTCGGCCGCGATATCCGGCTTTCGAGCCTGCCTTTGCAGGAAGCACTTGTCAAAGGCCTGACGGAAGCTGGCTGTGATGTCATGGACCTTGACCTTTGCGGTACAGAAATGATGTATTTTGCTGTGCTGCATTATCATCTCGACGGCGGCATCATGATTACGGGCAGTCACAATGAGAAACACTATAACGGCATGCAGCTCGTGCGCCGTGAGGCCCGTCCTATCTCTGAAGATACCGGCCTTAAGGATTTAAAGGCTGCTGTCATGAGCGATACGCTGCCTGCAGCTGCCGCTGCGTGCGGCCGTGTGGAAAAAAATGACGTCACGGAGGAATACATCCAGTACCTTCTGTCGTATATTGATCTTGACCATCTTAAGCCGTTCCGGGTTGTTGCGAATACGGGCAATGGCTCGGCAGGGCCGGTCATCAATGCCATAGAGAAGCTGCTGCCGTTTGACATCATCAAAGTCAACAACATTCCCGATGGCAATTTTCCGAACGGTGTGCCAAATCCGCTTCTGCCGGAAAACCGCGGGGCGACGGCAAGTGTCGTGCGCGAGGAAGAAGCCGATATCGGTGTGGCCTGGGACGGCGACTTTGACCGCTGTTTCCTGTTCGACGAAGAAGGAGAGTGCCTTGAGGGGTACTACCTTGTCGGTCTGCTCGCCGAGACGTTTCTCCGGAAGCACGCAGGGGCGAAGATTGTCCACGACCCGCGTCTTGTCTGGAATACCGAGGCGGTCTGCAGGGAATTTGGCGGCGAAGCCGTGCTTTCACGCAGCGGCCATGCCTTCATTAAAGACAAGATGAGGGAAACAGGGGCCGTCTATGGCGGCGAGATGAGTTCGCATCACTATTTCCGTGACTTTTCGTCCTGCGACAGCGGCATGCTGCCGTGGCTGCTCGTCATGGAGCTGCTGTCCCATACGCAGGGAAAGACGCTCCATGACCTTGCCAGAGTCTGCAGGGAGCGCTTCCCTGTTTCCGGTGAGATCAACAGCAGTGTAAAAGACCCAGATGCTGCTTTGGCAAGAGTAGAAGCTGCCTATGCTCCGCAGGGAAAAGTGACGAAAATTGACGGGCTATCGGTCGAATTCGGCCAGTGGCGCTTTAATCTCAGAAAATCCAATACAGAGCCGGTCCTGCGCCTCAATGTGGAGACGCGCGGCGATAAGGCTCTTTGTCAGGCTAAGACGGAAGAACTTTTAAGGCTTATCCGTACCTGAGACAAATATTCACAGCGAAAAGGATACATGATATAATAGGTACGTATGGAACCATAGACCTGCTGCATGTATCCTTTTCGCATGAGTTAATTGACGAAAAGATATATCAGTCAGAACAAGCAGAGGAGTGTTAAAACATGAGTTTGAAACTGAAATCCGGTTTTACGTTCGACTATGACAACCTTTATGGTGAGGGCAAAGTCACGGAAGCAGACCTCAAGTCCTATGAGGAAGACCTCAAGAAGGCACATGAGGCCATGAAGGTCATGCGCGAGACGGGCTTCATCCGTGCGCATCTCTCGAAAGACGGCGAGCCGGAAAAAGTTCTGTTCTCCCAGCTGCCGTATGTAGAGGAAGGCCATCTCAACAGCCCGAGCTCTCTCAAACATCTGCAGGAACTCACGGACCATGTCAAGGACAATGTTGACGTTGTCGTTTCCATGGGTATCGGCGGTTCTTATCTCGGCGATAAGGTCCTGTTCGATGTACAGTGCGGTGCTTACTGGAATGAGCTGCCGAAGGAAGAGCGCAACGGCTTCCCGAAAGTTTATTTCAGCGGCAACAACATTGACCCGCGCAGCACGGGCGACCTCATCCATCATCTCGAGAATGAGTCCAAAATCCTGAAGTATCATGAGAAACGCAATCTCAAGGTTCTGCTGCTCGTCATCTCGAAATCCGGCGGCACGCTCGATACGATGTCGAACTTCATGGTGGTCTATGATGCTCTGCAGAAGTTCCCTGGCATCGATGTCGAAGTCGTCGCTGTCACGGACCCGAACATGGAGAACCAGACGCTCCTCAAGAAGCTGGCCATCGAAAAAGGCTGGCCGCAGTATGCTGTTCCGGACGGCGTTGGCGGACGTTTCTCGATTTTCTGCGAAGTCGGTCTGTCGCTGGCTGCCTGCATCGGCTTTGATATCAAGGGCTTCCTCGATGGTGCTAAGGACATGGACAAAGCCTGCCAGAACGATGATATCTGGCAGAACCCGGCAATGCTCAACGCAGCCCTGAAATTCGCTGCTTCGGAGAAGCATGGCCGCGACATCGAAGTCATGATGCCGTATGGCGACTATCTCAAGTCCGTTTCGGAATGGTACATCCAGCTGCTCGCTGAGTCCCTCGGCAAACAGTACAACAAGGAAGGCAAGGAAGTCTGCTATGGCCGTACGCCGCTCGTCGCTGTCGGCACGACGGATATGCACTCCCAGACGCAGCAGCATCAGGAAGGCAAGCTCAACAAGGTTGTCCAGTTCGTCAAGATTGAGAACTGGAAGAACGACCTTGAGATTCCGAATGCATTCCCAGAGGCAAAGAAACTTGCGGATATCTCCGGTGTTACGATGAGCGAAGCTCTTGAAGTTGCCCGCCAGTCAAACGCTGACGCACTGGCTTCGAACAAGCGCTACAACGCCTGCTTCACGCTGCCGGAGCTCAATGCTTATCATCTCGGCGAACTCCTTTACATGCTCGCCATGAGCATTGCTTATGAAGGCGAACTCGCTGATGTCGATGCCTTCAACCAGCCGGGCGTTGAGTCCTACAAACGCATCATGGGACCGAAACTCCAGGCACTCAAGGCTGCCAAAGCTGCAAAATAAAAATAAACTTTGAGGCTTAGCTGTGCCAATCCACAGGAAAGTCAAAGGCACGGAAAGGCTCTGTCGTATGGCAGGGCCTTTCTTTTTCACAATTTTAGTCAGAATAATGAAAATTTATAAGGAGGGAGGAGCGTGCGGAAACAATTGACGCCCTGGCAGAAAAAACTTGCGGCCGGTCTGGGGGCCGTGGGGCTGCTGGCTTTGGTGTATGTCTGGCAGGCTGATGATGAAAATGCTCTGCTGCTGGCAGAAACGGCCGGCAGTGGTCAGCAGACTGTATCTGCCGGAAAAGAAGCAGGCACATCTTCTTTGGCAGAGGCCGACAAGGCGAAGTACCAGAAGATTCGCGGACTTGAGAGCCAGACGTCGCTGGAGGAGCTGCGCAATCCTTTTTCGCCGGCGCATGAAAAGCGCGGGGAAGCTGCAGCAGCAGAAAAACATACCAAGGCGGATGGCCGGAAAACGCAGCTGCAGGTCAGGGAAACTATCAAGAAGCCAGACGGGCAAACCTCAGCCACTGCTGCGGGACAGCAGGCGGAGTATCCTTCTTCGCTGCCGGAGACGGCCGAAAAAGAGGCTGTGCCGCAGCTGCAGCTGCGCGGCATCGTGCAGGGCGGCAGTGAGCCTCTGGTCATCTTGTCCAATGGCCGCCAGAGCAGTTCTCTGGCCGTCGGTGAGAGTTTTGCCGGTTATGAAGTCGTGGCCATCGGCGCACAGGGCGTAAAACTCAGCGGTCCTGACGGCGAGAAGTGGCTGCCCATGGCTTCTCTGGACTAAAAATATAAAAATAGACGAGATATATGGCATGGATGGAATCATAGAAAAGGAAAAGAGGTAAGGATAAAGAAAGTGTATAGATGAGGAGGCTGGACAATGTCAGTCGATTGGAAGCATATCATGATTTCAGGAATTCTCGGTACAGGTTTATGCCTGAACCCGTCATTTTCAGCAGCCGTGCAGGCTGCCCCTGTCAATATGCAGGTGGTGGAAGGCGATGTACGGTCGGTGCTCATGACTTTGGCACGTGCAGGGCATGAGAACATCGTGCTGGACGACAGCGTAGGCGGGACGGTGACACTGCATGTGACCGAGGAACCGCAGAACCTCCTGCGCATGGTGGCAGCATCAAAAGGACTCGTGCTCGTCAAAGAGGGAACGACGTATCTGGTGACTGCGGCGGCTAAGGCCGATGGGCTGCGAAGTGTCCACGTTTATTCTGTGCATTATGCAGAGCCGCAGGACATAGCGCGTGCGGCAGAACTGTCTCTGCGGGAAAACGGTGCTTCGGAGCAGACGGGAACGGCGGGCAGAGAAGACGCGAAAAAGTCAGCGGCGGCTAAGGGGGAATCAACTGTAGAAACAAGTGGACGGCGTGTGCTTGTCAACAATGCGACGAATTCGGTCTTGTTTTATGGCACGGCGGCAGAAGCGGCTTCTGTGGAACAGGTCGTGCGCCAGCTCGACCGTCAGCCGCGGCAGGTATCCCTTGAGGCCAAGGTTGTGGCTTTATCGAAGGATGCTTCTAAGAAACTCGGCGTGGAATGGGAGTGGTCTTCGCTGCCGCAGTACCCGGACTATGAGACGACATACCGCCATAAGGGCAGCAGCAATGAAGTGGAAGAAAAAGAAGTCAAGCGCCATACCAAGGATGGCATGGTGCCGGGCATTATCCAGTTCGGCCGCGGCCCTGAGGGCATTCCGTTTGAATTTTACTACGGCGCGACGATTCAGGCTCTCGTAACGCAGGGAAAAGCCAAGATGCTCGCACGGCCGAATATTACGACGGTGCAGGGCCGCGAGGCCGTCATCAACATCGGCGGAGAAGTGCCTGTGCCGACTCAATCGGTCACGGATAATACAACGACCACGACGTATACGTATCGTCAGGCCGGCATTATCCTGCGCTGTACGCCGCGTCTGCATGATGATGGCCGCATTACGGCTGCAGTGCATACAGAAGTCAGTTCACCGCTCTATGTCGAGGACATCAAGGCTTACCGCTTCCAGAACCGCAGCGCTGATACCACGGTCAGCCTGCGCGATGGCGAGACCATGGTTATCGGCGGTCTCATTGGCAGTGACGAGTCAAGAACGCTCTCAAAAATCCCGTTCTTAGGCGATTTGCCGATTCTGGGCTCTTTTTTCCGCAGTGTGAGGAAGAGCCATTCGGAATCCGAGGTCATGATTTTCCTCACGGCCCATATCATTCCCGAACAGGGAAAAGTATAAAGCCTGCTTTCGTATCTGCAGGTCAATATAAGTATAGGAGTCAGGCAAAAGTCAGACCGACTTTGCCCTGACCCCTATACTTTTGCGGGTTCATAAGTTATAATAAGAAGGTAATCGAAATAAATGAATGAGATTCGTAATTGATTATGATTCAGGTTGTAAGGCGGAGGGATGAGCGTGCAGTATCCAATTCATATGGAGATTGCCGGCCGCATCTGTGTGATTATTGGCGGCGGGCGCGTGGCTGAGCGCAAGGCACAGCTTCTGCTGCAGGCAGGCGCGCACTTGACTGTCATCGCACCGTCATTGACGAATCCCCTTTATCAGGAAGCGGCTACGGGCTGCTTCTTCTGGCTGGCCCGCCCGTACGAAGCGGGGTTCCTGCGGCGCGTGCGGCCGTTTTTGGTGTTCTGCACGACGGATAATCATGCGGTCAACCGATTGGCAGCTGAGGAGGCCCGCGAAGCCTGTGCTCTTGTCAATGTGGCCGATGAGCCGGGACTCTCTGATTTTTTTGTGCCGGCGAGCATCCGACGCGGCAAATTTCTCCTGAGCATCGGCACGGGAGGACTGAGTCCCGCATTTTCAAGATGCCTGCGCGGGCAGCTCGAACAGGCTTTTCCTCCGGCGTTTGGCCTCTGGCTGGAGCGTCTGGCCCTGGTTCGCAGGGAACTCAAGGAAAAGCTGCCGACGAGTGATGACCGTCAGGCCTTCTGGCGCATGGCACTCTCAAGGGATATCATCGATTTAGTCAGGGCCGGTCAGTTAGACCGGGCGGAGGTATTGATTCGACATGCAATTATTGGTTTTAGGGCTCAATCATAAGACAGCTCCTGTGGAAGTCCGCGAGAACTTCTCGATACCGAAGCAGTCTGTGCGCGACGGGCTGGAAAATCTCAATGAATACGAGGGATTGTCTGAGGCGGTGATACTCTCGACCTGCAATCGCAGTGAGATGTATGCTGTGGTCGATGATGCCAAAGAGGACCTCGCGACGCTCAAGCAGTTCTTATTTGATTTGACGGGCAATGACGAGGATATCGATGCATATCTTTACTCTTTTGTCGATGAAGAATGTATCCGTCATCTGTTTAATGTGGCCTCAAGCCTTGACTCGCTGGTACTTGGTGAAGGCCAGATTCTCTCGCAGGTCAAGGAGGCGTATGCGATAGCGCGTGAAGCGGGGACGACGAGCACCGTGCTCAATACCCTCTTTCACCGCGCTATTGCGACAGGCAAGCGCGTGCGTACAGAAACGCGCATCGCGTTCAGTTCCGTCTCGGTAAGTTATGCCGCGGTGGAACTCGCCAAGGAAAAACTCGGCACGCTCGAAGCATCGAACGCGCTGATTTTCGGCGCCGGCAAAATGGCAGAACTCACGGCTCAGCATCTCGTTTCCCACGGCGTGCGCAAGATTTACGTGGCGAACCGCCACATCGAGCGGGCAGAGCAGCTCGCGGCGGAATTTGGCGGCGAGGCCGTTCCGTTTGAAGGCGCATTAAAGCGGGCCATCGATGTTGATGTCATTGTGACGTCAACGGGGGCACCGCATTATGTGGTCAAGCCTTGGGAGACGAGGCAGCTCATGACAAAGCGCAAGGGCAGACCGCTGTTTTTCATCGATATTGCCGTGCCGCGCGATGTCGACCCGGATGTGGCTGATATCAAGGGCGTGACGCTTTACAATATCGATGCACTTGAAGCCGTGGTCGATGAGCATAAGGAAGAGCGCCAGCAGGAAGCAAAACTTGCCCACGCGATTGTCAAAGAAGAGGTCAAATCCATCGAGGATAAATTCCAGTACCTCTCGTTCCGGCCGCTCATGGCGCTGCTCTCAGAGCGCTGTGAGCGCATCCGCCAGCGGGAAATCCGCCGTGCCTCGTCAAAACTGCCGGACCTCACGAAGGCGGAACGCCGCCAGATTGAGCATATGACGCGCATGATTGTGCGCAAAATCCTGCGCATGCCGATGATGAAGCTCAATGCGTCGGCAGGAACGCCGCAGGAAGAGTTCTACATTGAAGCAATGAGGTCCTTGTTCAAGCTGGATACGATAGGGGAGGCGGCAACGAGTGAAGAACGGCACAATCGTTATCGGAACGCGCAGCAGTAAGCTCGCACTTTGGCAGGCCGATTATGTGGCGGACTGCCTGCAGAAAAAATATCCGGAACTGCGGATAGAAAAAAAGCTCATGACGACTAAGGGCGATAAGATTCTCGATGCACCGCTCGCGAAAATCGGCGGCAAAGGTCTTTTTACAAAGGAACTCGAGCAGGATATGCTGGAGGGCGGCATCGATATCGCCGTGCACAGCCTCAAGGATATGCCGACGGAAGTCCCGGAGGGCCTGGTCATTTCGGGCATCACGAAGCGTTTTGACCCGGGCGACGCGGTCGTAAGTCCTCAGTACAGGACATTTGCCAATCTGCCGCAGGGCGCGAAAGTCGGCACATCAAGCCTCCGGCGCAAAGCGCAGCTGCTGCACGCAAGGCCGGACCTCAATATCTGTGACCTGCGCGGCAACGTCAACACGCGTCTCAGGAAGCTCGAGGAAGAGCATTTTGATGCGATTATCCTTGCCGTGGCAGGACTCAAGCGTCTTGGCTTTGCCGACCGCATCACCGAGGTTCTGCCAAAGTCCATGGTGCTGCCGGCCGTCGGCCAGGGTGCGCTGGCTATTGAGACGCGTCAAGATGACGAGAAAGTCCGCGGCCTGATTGCTTTCCTCAATGATGAGGAGACCGTCGCCTGTGCAAGGGCAGAGCGCGCTTTCCTCGCGCGTGTCGAGGGCGGCTGTCAGGTGCCGGTTGGCGTCTATGCGGTGCCGGAGACGTCAGGACAGCTTCATGTAGAAGCTGTTATCGCCTCGCTTGACGGGCAGCGGCTTTACCGCGATGCCGTTACGGGCAGTGCGGCGGATGCTGAGGCCATGGGCAGAGAGCTCGCTGACAAACTGCTCTCCATGGGCGGTCTTGCCATCCTGCACGAAATCGGGTTGCTGCTCGGCCGTTCCTAATGTCCAAAAGGCCGGCATCAATGTTGTATATATAATAGAAGTTTTTATATCAGAGGAGAATGAAAATGGCAGGTATGGTATATCTGGTCGGGGCGGGTCCTGGGGACTACCGCCTCATCAGCCTCAAGGCAGTTGACTGCCTGAAGAAAGCCGATGTCGTCGTCTACGACCGTCTCGCGGATGACCGCATCCTCGGCTGGGCACCGAAAGATGCGGAATTCATCTACGTGGGCAAGGCTTCAAGCCATCATACGATGAAACAGCCGGATATCAACCAGCTGCTCGTCGATAAGGCAAAAGAAGGCAAGACTGTCGTGCGCCTCAAGGGCGGCGACCCCTTCGTCTTTGGCCGCGGCGGCGAGGAAGGCCTGCTGCTCGAGGAGAATCAGCTGCCGTTTGAGGTCGTGCCGGGCATCACGTCGGCCATTTCCGTACCGGCTTATGCGGGCATTCCCGTTACGCACCGCGGCATCGCGACGTCGTTTGCTGTTATCACGGGCCATGAAGACCCGACGAAGGGCAAGAGCAACATCCGCTGGGACAAGCTTGCAACGGGCGTTGACACTCTGGTCTTCCTCATGGGGGTAGCCAACCTGCCGCACATCACGGCGGAGCTTATCGAGCACGGCCGCCCAGCTGATACACCGGCCGCTGTCATCCGCTGGGGTACGAAGCCCGAGCAGGAAGTTCTCATGACGACGGTGGGGAGGGCTGCCGAGGATGTGAAGAACGCCGGCCTCAAACCTCCGGCCATCTTCATTGTCGGCGAAGTCGTCAAGCTGCGCGAAAAACTCCAGTGGTTTGACAAACTCACGCAGAAACCGCTGTTTGGCAGGACCGTACTCGTCACGCGCGCGCGCAGTCAGGCTTCCAAGCTTACCGCAAAGCTTGAGGAGCTCGGTGCCCGCGTCATCGAGAAACCGGCGATTTCCATTGCTGCGCCGGACGATGACTACGCCGCCGTGGATGCTGCCATCGGCCAGCTGGACAAATATCAGTGGCTGATTTTCACGAGCACAAACGGGGTAGAGCATTTCTTCGCCCGTCTTTACGCCGCCGGCAAAGATGTGCGCGCTCTCGGCTATGCCAAAGTCGCGGCCATCGGCCAGACGACAGCGAAAAAGCTCCGGGAGTACGGCATCGTCGCCGACATTGTGCCGCAGAAATTCCGTGCTGAAGGCATCTTAGAAGCCCTCGAAGGCAAACTGCCGCCCCATGCGAAAATCCTCCTGCCGCGCGCCGCTGCCGCTCGCGAGATTCTGCCGGAAAAACTGCGCGAACAGGGCGCCGAGATCGATGTCGTGCCGGTCTATCAGACCGTGACGGCAGAAACTTCGCCAGAAGAAATTGCGGAACTCACCCAAGAACTCGAAGATGGCGATATCGACTATGTGACCTTCACGAGCTCTTCGACGGTTCACAATCTCATCAAACTGCTCGGCAGCACCGCACCATTGGCTAACGTCAAAAAAGCCTGCATTGGCCCCGTGACGGCAGAGACTTTGAAAAAATATGGTCTTACGCCAGATATTGAGGCTGAGACCTATACCATTGAAGGCTTAGTAGAAGCAATTAAACAGGGACTTTGAGGCTGAAACAAGCGAGTAGGGCTGGTGCGTGCGTGGCATGACTGCCCAACGTTACGCATGGCCTGATGCTAAACCAATTTTTTGCCTTAAAATCAATCCTGCCAAAAGAGCTAAACGCACTTCGTTTGAACGACGCTCTTTTGACAGGGTTCTAGTTGGCAAAAAATTGGTTCTTGACGCAGCATGCCAAAGCTTCACTTATGGGCAGCCACGCCACGCAGGCAGCGTTTGCAGCGTTGAGCAGCCACGCCGCGCGAAAATGCTGTTATTCTCTTTTCTCTTTGAAATAGTAGTGATTTTACAATCTAATTTTTTAGGAGATGTTTTTCATGTATAATCAGAAGCTTCGTCCGCGCCGTATGCGCATTTCACCGGCTATGCGTGCCATGGTCCGGGAGACGACTCTCTCGGCCAAGGATTTTGTCTATCCGATTTTCGTTGTACCGGGCGAAAATGTCAAGGAAGAGATTCCGAGCATGCCGAACTGCTATCATCTGTCGGTCGACAATGCGGTAGAGCTTGCCAAAGAGATTTACGAGCTTGGCATTCCTTCTGTCGAAGTCTTTGGCCTGCCGGAGTACAAGGATGCGGACGGCTCTTCTGCGTGGGATCCGACGAGCCCTGTGCAGCGCGCTATTAAAGCTATCAAGGCCGCTGTGCCGAATCTCATGATTGTCGGCGATGTCTGCCTCTGCCAGTACACGACGCATGGTCACTGCGGCCATCTTGAAGGCCATTATGTCGACAACGACAAGACCCTGAAGCTCCTGCAGAAAGTCGCTGTCTCGCAGTCCGAGGCCGGTGCCGACATCATCGCTCCTTCCGATATGATGGACGGCCGTGTGGCTGCCATCCGCGAAGCCCTCGACGAGCACGGCTTTATCAATGTTTCCATTATGAGCTATGCCGTCAAATACGCCTCTGGCTACTACGGCCCATTCCGCGATGCGGCAGACAGTGCACCGCAGTTCGGCGACCGCCGCCAGTACCAGATGGACCCGGCCAATGCCCGTGAGGCCCTGAAAGAAGTCGACCTCGATATCATGGAAGGTGCCGATATCATCATGGTCAAGCCGGCCCTTGCTTATCTTGACGTCGTACGTCAGGTCCGCGACCACATCCATCATCCTGTTGCCGTTTACAACGTCAGCGGCGAGTACGCAATGGTCAAGGCCGCAGCCCAGAACGGCTGGATTGATGAAAAGCGCATTGTCCTCGAGACTTTGACGGGCATGAAGCGCGCCGGTGCCGATATCATCATCACGTACCATGCCATTGATGCCGCTAAGTGGCTCAAGGAAGAAGAATAAGGGAGGATATTCCTGTGCTGAATCTTGAAAAATCTCTCGCGGCTTTCAATGAAGCCAAGAATCTCATGCCGGGCGGCGTCAACAGCCCTGTGCGCTCGTATGCCAATGTCGACTGCAACCCGCCGTTCATCGCACGCGCCAAGGGCGACCGCATCTTCGACATCGATGGCAATGAGTACATCGATTATGTCGGCTCGTGGGGCCCGATGGTTGTCGGCCACGCGCATCCGAATGTCGTCAAGGCTCTGCAGGAAGCCGTCACGCGCGGCACGAGCTACGGCGCGCCGACGCTTTTGGAATCTGAGCTTGCCAAGCTCGTCATGAAGGTCTATCCGTCGATTGAAGTCATCCGCATGGTCAACTCGGGCACCGAGGCGACGATGAGCGCCCTGCGCCTGGCACGCGGCTATACGGGTCGCGATAAGATTGTCAAATTCATCGGCTGCTACCACGGCCACAGCGACAGTCTGCTCGTCAATGCCGGCTCGGGCATGGCGACGTTTGGGGTGCCAAGCTCCCCAGGTGTCACGAAGGGCACGGCGGCTGACACGATTTCGGTGCCTTATAACGATGTCGAGGCCATCACAAAGGTTATGGATGAGATGGGCGACGAAATTGCGGCCGTCATCATCGAGCCGGTGGCCGGCAACATGGGCTGCGTGCCGCCGAAGCAGGGCTATCTGCGCACCATCCGCCGCCTGACGGAAGAGCATGGCACCATCCTGATTTTCGATGAAGTCATGTGCGGTTTCCGCGCTTCCCTTGGCGGTGCTCAGGCCGCCTACGGCATCACGCCGGACCTCACCTGCCTCGGCAAGATTATCGGCGGCGGCCTGCCGGTCGCTGCTTACGGCGGATGCCGTGACATCATGATGAAGGTTTCGCCGGCCGGTCCTGTCTATCAGGCGGGCACGCTGTCGGGCAATCCGCTGGCCATGACGGCGGGCATCGAGACACTCAAGCTCATCACGGCAGAGCCGGAGCCGGGCGAAGCCGACTACAGCCGTATGCTGACGCTCAAGACGAAGAAGCTGCTGCTTGGCTGGCTTGAAAAGGCCAAAGAAGCCGGCGTCACGATTCAGGCCCATCAGGCAGGCTCGATGTTCGGCATTTTCTTCAACGAGCACGAGGTCTATAATTACGATGATTCGTGCGCTTCGGACCAGGAAGCCTTCAAGGTCTGGTTCAAGAGCATGCTCGAGCAGGGCATCTACCTTGCACCGTCGCAGTTTGAGACGCTCTTCATGTCGGGCGCACACAGCGACGAAGACATTGAACGCACCATTGAGGCGGCGGGCAAGGCCTTCAAGGATGTAGCGGAGAGCCGTAAATAAATATAAATGAAATAAAACCGTTAGTCTGTGGTGACTGACGGTTTTTTCTTTTGCAAGATAATCCAGAAAGGGATGGCCAACACTGCGCGGTGTGCTGCGGCTAAACCGATTTTTTGCCTTTTAATTTATCCTTACGAAAAAGCTAAACGCGCGCTGCTTGAACAACGCTTTTTCGCAAGGGCTCTGGCTGGTAAAAAATCGGTTCTTTACGCCGCAGCACAGACGCTTCGTTTATGGCCAGCCCTTTTCTTCTTGTTTTCGATGACGAGTCATGCGCAGTGTTGGCCAACCACCTCAGTCTTCCCATTAAGATGTGAACCAAGGTCAGTTCGTATTTACCCAGTAGGCCAGACTCTATCATCAAAGATAAGAATTTTTTCTCCTAAGCAAATATTGACTATATCATAAAGAAGTAAATTGATACTTTTAGTATAGTCAGAAAAGCGTATACTAAAGACCGTAATCCTTTTTTAGCTTTTGCAGATGAGGAGGTCTTTATATATGAAGGAATCGGCAGAAAATCGTTATGAGCTCAACAGGCAGCTGGCGCAGATGCTCAAGGGAGGGGTCATCATGGATGTGACGACGCCGGATCAGGCGGAGATTGCAGAGGAAGCTGGTGCCTGCGCGGTCATGGCGCTTGAGCGCATTCCTGCGGATATCCGCGCGGCGGGCGGCGTTTCGCGCATGAGCGACCCGAAGATGATTCGGGGCATCCAGCAGGCCGTCTCCATCCCGGTCATGGCCAAGTGCCGCATCGGCCACTTCGTCGAGGCGCAGGTGCTCGAGGCCATCGATATCGACTACATCGACGAGAGCGAGGTCCTGTCGCCGGCCGATGATGTCTACCATATTGACAAACACAAATTTCGCGTGCCGTTTGTTTGCGGTGCGCGCGACCTCGGTGAGGCCCTGCGCCGCATTGCTGAAGGTGCCTCGATGATTCGCACGAAGGGCGAGCCGGGCACGGGCGATGTCGTGCAGGCCGTGCGCCATATGCGGAAAATCAACGCCGAGATTGCCGCACTCACGTCGAAGCGCGAGGATGAGCTCTTTGAAGCGGCAAAACAGCTGGCCGTTCCGTACGCTCTTGTCAAATACGTCCATGACAACGGCCGGCTGCCTGTTGTCAATTTTGCGGCCGGCGGCGTGGCGACGCCGGCTGACGCGGCCCTCATGATGCAGCTGGGGGCCGAGGGTGTCTTTGTCGGCTCAGGTATCTTCAAGTCGGGCAATCCCGCGAAACGCGCGCGGGCCATTGTACAGGCCGTGACGAATTACGACAAGCCGGAAATTCTCGCGGAGCTTTCCGAGGACCTCGGCGAAGCGATGGTCGGCATCAATGAAGAGGAGATTGAAATCCTCATGGCAGAACGGGGGAAATGATATGGCGACGATTGGTGTACTTGCTGTGCAGGGAGCCTTCATCGAGCATGAGAAGATGCTTTCCTCGCTCGGCGCGGAATGCGTGGAACTGCGCAGTGCAGAGGATTTAAAGAAAAAGCCCGACGGTCTCGTGCTGCCAGGCGGTGAGAGCACGGTGCAGCGCAAGCTGCTTATGGAAACCGGCATGTATAAACCCATAAAAGCATGGCTTGACGAGGGAATGCCTGTGCTTGCGACCTGTGCCGGACTCATCTTGCTCGCGAAAGACCTGAGCAACGATACAAGGACCTGCTTCAGGACCCTGCCCGTAACCGTCCGCCGCAACGCCTACGGCCGTCAGCTCGGCAGCTTCATCACTGAAGCCGAGGTTCGCCACATCGGCCCCATGCGCCAGAACTTCATCCGCGCGCCCTACATCGAGAAAGTCAGTCCTGAAGTCGAAGTCCTCTCTAAGACCAACGGTCACGTGACGGCCGTGCATTACAAAAATCAGCTGGCCCTGTCGTTTCATCCCGAAGTCGGGCATGACGCGCGGCTGCATCAGGCCTTTCTCAATATGATGCCATAAAAAATCAGGAGATACGCTGATGTATCTCCTGATTTTTATTTGACGATGTGTTTGCCGCCGATGTATCTTGGCTGCCAGTAGCTGTTGGACAGGCTGTCGATGCGGACGCCCTTGCTTGAGGACGCGTGGATGAACTGGTCGTTGCCGAGGTAAATGCCGCAGTGCGAGGGACCGGGCTCGTAGGTCGTGAAGAAGACGAGGTCGCCTGGCTCCAATTGACTTTTGCTCGTTGTGCGCAGGCCGAGGCGGTACTGGTCGTCGGCAAGGCGCGGGATGCTGATGCCGTTCTTGCCAAAGACATACTGCAGATAGCCCGAGCAGTCAAAGGCTTTGGGCGTGGCGCCGCCGAAGCTGTAGGGCACGCCGATGTAGGATTTAGCCGTCGAGATGATGCTGCTGACTTTGCTGCGTTCGAGAATCGGCTTGTTGTTCGAGACGGTTGGACCGTAATTCGGGGCCGTGCTCTTGATGCGTTCAAGCTGGGCCTCCTTGTCCTTGATGGTGCCGTGGTAGATGGATTTTGTATCTTTGAGGGCACGCCAGGTCGCATTGTTGACAATGCCCGTGGCGCGCAGGTTGTTGTCGCGCTGGAACTGAATGACGACGCGCTTCGTCTCTTCGCCGTAAATGCCGTCGATGTCTTTTATCGTATAGCCGACGTTCTGGAGCTTCTGCTGCAGCAGCATGACATCGCGCCCCGAAGAGTTGAGCTTGAGCACAGGCGCGGCAAGGCCTGTGGCGGAAAACACCAGCGAAAATAATCCGGCAATCAGGCCGGCTTTAAAGAAATGACTCCTGTGCATATCATCGGATCCTTTCTAAAAAGTCAACACAGGCGATGCAGCATGTCAAGACTGCCTTTAGCCTTCAGGCCAGCGATTCACGCACGTGGTCGAGGCCCTGGCACATGAGTCTGACAACATGGTCATCGTCGAGGGAATACCAGGCTTCTTTGCCTTCTTTGCGATACTTGACGAGCCTTGCCGAGCGCAGGACGCGCAGCTGATGTGAAATCGCCGAACGGCCCATCTGCAGGGACTCGGCAATATCACAGACGCACATTTCCTGTTCGGCTACGAGCAGGGACAGGAGCTTGATGCGGGTCTTGTCGCCTAAAATCTTGAAGAGTTCTGCAAGCCGCAGGCTCGTTTCGTCATCGAGCTTATGTGTTATCGCGTCATGTATCTTATCTGGATGGGGATGATTAATCTCGCAGAGGTCGCAGATATCATCCTTCTTAATATTATCCTTCATTGATGTAACATATTCCTCCAACTACTTACATATACTTATATTATATCAGTTTCCGTATCGAACTGGAACGAAAATTTTCGGCCCGGCGTGATGTACTGCAGCAGATTGCATTCACTTTCGTCAATCATGGCAGCGACATTCGTGCGCGCGTCGGCGTTCTGCGGTGTGCGGATAATCTGGAGCTCGCCCATGTAGCGGCCATAGTCCCTGTTGTCGATGGTGATGGCGCCAATTGGACGCATGGTCGTGTTGTCCGGCAGGATGACAGCCTTCATTTCCTTTAGCAGGGGACGGCTTTCCTGTGCGCGGATGGCATCGCGTGCTTCGTCAAGGCGCGAGGTGAATGCATGGGCAAGGAGTTTTTTCTGCACGGGGTCTTTTGTCATGAGATGGGCCCGCAGGGTGATCTTGTCGCCCTGCAGCTGGCCAAGGGCCGTGATTTCTTCGTCGGTCGGCAGGGAGTCGGAGAGAACGACCGAGTCACAGCCGAGTGCGACGAGATGACGGGCGGAAAGGTCCGCGGCCTCATCGCGGTGCTCCTCAAGCGTTGGCAGGCCGTCTTTTAACGGCGAACGACGTCTGCCGTCCTGACTCGGCACAAAGGCGCCGACGCGAATGCCGTAGCGGTGCAGCAGGATATTGGCGTGGACGAGGGCAGGCTCGCTGAGCCCCGTGCCGCGGCGCGGGTAAAAATTGTGCAGGGCATCAATGCGCGCAAAGTCGGTGCCGGCATCTTTTAAATCCTGCAGCAGCCGGTGCGTGATGGTCGAGGCGTTGAGCTGGAAGCGCATCTCCGGAAAACGGTGCGTCAGCGAGGCGATATCCTCGGCGGTAAAGCCGTAATCAAGGCGCAGGGTCGTGATGCCGAGCATGCGGAAGGCCGTGGGATTGAATTCAGGCAGGTCAAGAAGCTTGAGCGTTGCCGGCGAGACATCGGAGATGACTTCCATCCGGCGGTGGCGTGCGGCCTTCAGAAGCAGACCGAGTTCTTTTTTGAGTGCCTCGACATTGGTCTCGGGGATGTGCAGGGAGGTGAAGACGCGCCGAATGCCGGCGCGGGCGGCTTTTGCCAGAAGCAGGAGATTTTCATCCGGTGTATTGTCAAGCCCCGGGTAGAGCGAGATGCCATTATCCATATAAAACTTCCTTTCCCGTATATTTTTCTATGTTCTATGAGGATATATATCTTTATTTTTCTTCCGGCGGGTCGTCAAAGCCGATGAGCCAGGTCGCGATGAAGCCGCCGATGTAGGCAGTGACGAGGCCTAAGAGGTAGATGGGAATCTGGTCGGTCGCGGCGGCGAGCGGCAGTCCCGAAATGCCGAGCGTCGCTGCGCCGACCATGAACTGGGCCTGCACAGCGCCGCCGCAGGCTCCACCGATGCAGGCGCCGATGAAGGGTTTGCCGAGGGGCAGGGTCACGCCGTAAATCAGAGGCTCACCGACGCCCATGATGCCGACGGGCAGGGCCGAGGCGATGGTTTTCTTGAGGAAACGATTCTTTGTCCTGCAGTAGACGGCAAAGCTCGCGCCGACCTGTCCGGCACCGGCCATGGCGAGCACGGGCAGCAGGATGGTTACGCCGTAGCGCGCAAGAAGCTCGGCGTGGATTGGCGTGAGGGTCTGATGGATGCCGAGCATGACCATGGGCAGGAAGGTACCGCCCAGAATGAAACCGGTGACAGCGCCGCCCGAGCCAATGGCACTCGTCGCCGCCGTGCCGATGCAGTCTGACAGAAAGCCGCCTAATGGCTGCAGGATGCAGATGGCGATGGTTCCCGCAATGAGAAAGGTGAAGAGCGGCGTCAGGAACAGGCTGAACATCTCCGGAATCACACGCTTCAGGCCTTTTTCGAGATAGGCCGCGAGGGCGGCGACGAGCAGGACCGAGATGACGCCGCCGCGGCCCGGCACGAGCGGTTCGCCCGTGAGGTTGACCGAGGCAAGCCCCGGATGGGCGAGCAGCGCGCCTAAAATACCGCCTAAGATAGGCGTGCCGCCAAATTCTTTTGCGGCGTTGTAGCCGACAAAGAGGTTCATGCCCCAGAAGACGGTGCTGCCGCCGATGGCCAGCAGCTGATAGACGGCTGTCTGTGTGAAGGCTGGGTCGGCCTTGCCGACGACATTCAGCGTGCCGCTGATGAGTCCGCAGGCAATGAAAGCCGGAATCAGCGGGATGAAAATGCTGGCGATGCGTTTGAAGAGCAGTTTTATCGGCGTGGCGTTCTTGGCGCGGATTTTTTCGTGCAGGGCTTTGCCGTCGCCGACTTTGGCCGACTTTGCTGCCATTTTCGTCGTTGTGGCAGCTGGTGCTGTGGAGGCCTTTAAAGGTTGGGATTCGGCAGCATCCGGCTCATTATCGGCTTCATCTGGCGTATTGACGGTTGACTGCCGCGAGAGCAAAGCCGTAAAAGCATCCGTCACGCGGTCAACGCGGCCGGGCCCGAAGATAATCTGGAGTTCTTCGCCGGCATCGTGGACACCGAGCACGCCGCTGACTTTTTTGAGTCCTGTGAGCATCGCCTCATCTTTATGACGGAGCACAAGGCGCAGACGCGTCATGCAGTGCGTGACTGACTGGATATTTTCCGCAGGGCCTGTCAGCAGGAAGACCTGCCAGGCGATATCATCGTAATTCATCAGCGTTCCTCCTGCGTGTGTGTGCTCTGCCGTATGGCAGCAGCGAGATGGCCCTCAGCTTTTTGCAGGGCCCTGCGCCCCTCTGCGGCCGAAAGGCCGGTCACAACCATGAGAATGGCGAGTTTGGCACGTCCATCGGCTTCTTTTAAGGCAGTTTCAGCTTCACCGCGCGTGCAGCCGCTGCCTTCCATGACGATGCGGATGGCGCGTTCCTGCAGTTTCTTATTGCTGGCTTTGACATCGACCATGAGGTTGCCGTAGACTTTGCCAAGTTTTATCATCGTGCCCGTTGAAAGCATGTTGAGCACGAGTTTCTGGGCTGTGCCGGCCTTCATGCGCGTCGAGCCCGTGACGATTTCCGGTCCGGTGATGGGGGTCAGGGCGATGTCGGCCAGTGCGTCAATCTGAGAATGTTCACTGCACGACAGGGCAATGGTCAATGCCCCAAGCTCGTGCGCGTAATTCAGTCCGCCGATGACATACGGCGTGCGTCCCGAAGCGGCGATGCCGACGAGCACGTCTTTTTTTGAGAAAGCATGTTCTTTTAAGTCGCTTACGCCTAAATCCGGATTGTCCTCGGCACCTTCCTGGGCACGAAAAATCGCGGGGATGCCGCCGGCGATGAGCCCCTGCACGAGCTCGGGGGCTGTGCCGTACGTCGGCGGGCATTCCGAGGCATCGAGGATGCCGAGACGTCCCGACGTGCCGGCTCCCATATAAAAGAGGCGGCCGCCATTTTTGAGGCGCAGGCTGATTTCATCGATTGCCTTGGCAATCTCCGGCAGAATTTTCTCGATGGCAAGGGCAATCCTGCTGTCCTCCTGCTGCATGATGGTGACCATTTCGAGGGTAGAACAGCTGTCGATATGGGCAGATGCCGGATTGCGCCGTTCGGTTGTGAGTTTTGCTAAATCAATCATTAAAGGAAGAACTCTCTTTCTATATATAGTAGGAAATACAAATATAGTATACCACAAGACGGAAGCTGGCAGGGACGGAAGGCAGGTCTTGATAAATAAAAAGACCGCCGCCCGCAGGCGGCAGTCCGATGTGTGATGACGCTGGTTTTAACCAACGAGGGATTGACCAAAGTAGACAATGCATCCCATGATGATGATGAAGGGAATGTAGAATTTCACGGCGAAGTGCAAAAGTTTGCCTTCACAGCCGACCGTGCCGATGGAAGCGACGGCGATAGCGATGCTCTGCGGGGAAATCATCTTGCCGGCGCAGGCACCCGTGGCGTTCGAGGCAGCAATCCAGGCCTGTACGCTTTTGCCCGCGCCAATGGCCATGGCGGAGTCCGTCTGCAGTTTGCCGAAGAGGACGCACGAAGACGTGGCCGAGCCTGTGATGAACGTACCGATGGAGCCGATGAAGGCGGCGATAAGCGGATAGGCCGTACCCGTAGCAGCGACAGCCGTCTCGGCAATCTCATGCGTCATGCCGGCGTAGCCCATGACTTTGGCCGTGGCGATGACCGTGATAATCGTGACAATCGTGAAGCGCAGGTTCCAAGCCGTGCGGCGCAGGCAGGCAGCCATGCTGCCGAAAGATGCGCCCTGTACGGAGCCGCCGAGGAAGGCCGCGAGCAGAATCAGCACGCCCGGCGTAGCAAGCCACGTGAACGTGTAGGGCTCGCCTCCAGGACCGTCGTAGATGAGTACGCTGCTCTTGATGAGATTCAGCGGGTCATGGATGGCCGGGATGAGCTTTGAGGTCATGAGCAGGAAGACGAAGATGAGGATGAACGGCATCCAGGCACGGACGGCACCGCCGAGAGTAGTCGGAGCTTCATCTTCATGCGGCGGCATGGCGTGTTCCGGGTCATTGACCGGGAAGAATTTGGCACAGCCGATGATGGCAGCCATGGCGACAATCGCACCGCCGACAACGGCGAGCTCCGGTCCCATGAACATGGAAATCGCGATTTCTGCGGTCGAGAAGCCGAGACCGGCCGTCAGGCACATCAGGAACATGCCCTTGAGGCCTTTGAGGCTGTGGCTGGCGACGATGACCATGAGGAACGGGCAGAGGATGGTGAGCGGCGCGAGCTGCAGCGCCGTGTACGTAGCGAGCAGTACAGGGTCAGTATCCGTGACACTGCCAAGCGTGACGAGCGGGATGCCGATGGAGCCATAGGCCGTCGGCACGGAGTTGGCGATGAGGCAGACCATAGCAGAAAGGACCGGATTGATGCCGATGCCCGCGAGCATGCCCGCAGGAATCGCGATGGCCGTACCGAAGCCGGCCATACCTTCAAGGAAGCCGCCGAAGCCCCAGCCAATCAGGAGAATCAGCACGCGGCGGTCATTGCTCACTGACGTCAGCATTTTCTTGATCGTATCCATGGCCTTGGTCTTTAAGGTCAGGTTGTACGTGAAGATGGCAGCGATGATGACGAGCAGGATGGGCCAGCAGGCGAGAGCCACACCTTCGAGAGTGGCCTCGACTGCATGAGGGAGGGTCATATCGTTGACAAAAATGCCGGCCGCCAGGGCGATGACGAGTGCAATCGGGCAGGCCTTGTAGGCTGCCATTTTGAGCACACTCAGCGCGATGATGAGCCAGAGGATTGGAGAGAGCGCGATGAGAAACATTAGGTCCTTCCTTTCTAAGCTTATCGTTTAAACTGATGGACTTCATCTAAAAAAAAGATGAACGGATAACTTATTATATAGACAGCTTCTATGGAAAGTCAATGCATAAAATAAGGGTTTCATCTTTTGAATAGTGAGAATATTCATATGTGGCAAAGCAAAGAAAAACCCCCATTGCTGGAGGTCTTCTTTGCTTTGTTTTCTAGGGACTTTTAAGAATCTAAGCCTCAGTAAATCTTCTGAATCTCATAGCCATTCTTGTTCAGCGCTTCGACGATATGCTGGATGTGCTGTTCGTTGTGCGTTTCTACCGTGACCGTCAGGACGACCTTCTTGAAGCTGTCCGTGACTTTTGTCTGGTCGTGGTCAAGCTTGATGACATTGGCATTTTCCTCAGCGAGGATACGCGAGACGTTGAGGAGCTGGCCCGGCTTATCTGGCAGCTGTACGGCGAAGCAGAAGACGCGGCCGCGGGCAATCAGGGCCTTGTCGATGAGTGCCGAAATCGTCGAGATATCGATATTGCCGCCCGAGACGATAGAGACGACTTTCTTGCCCGTGAACGGCAGCTTGGAAAGAGCCGCGAGGGAAAGAACGCCGGCGCCCTCAGCGACGAGCTTATGCTTTTCAATCAGGGAGAGCAGCGCGTTCATGATGTCGATTTCCGAGACCGTGATGATATCATCGAGGTATTTCCTGCAGAATTCAAATGTCAGCGTACCTGCTGTCTTGACGGCGCAGCCATCGGCGACCGTATCTGCGGTCGGTAGCGTCACGACCTTGCCGGCGGCGAGCGCTGCTTTCATGCAGGCAGCATTTTCCGGTTCAACGCCGATGACTTTGACATTTGGGTTGACGAGCTTGGTCGCGAGGGCAACGCCGGAAGCGAAGCCGCCGCCGCCAATCGGGCAGAGGATGGCATCGACGTCTTTGAGGGCGTCGATGATTTCCAGGGCCGTCGTGCCCTGGCCGAGGAGGACCTGCAAATCATTGAACGGATGGATGTAGACATAGCCGTACTTTTTCTGGAGCTCGAGGCTGTGGGCATAGGCATCATCAAAGCCATCGCCGTAGAGCACGACCTCGGCGCCGAGGGCACGCGTGCCTTCGACCTTGAGGATTGGCGTCGTCGCCGGCATGCAGATGACAGCCTTGACGCCGAGTTTCTGTGCGGCGTAGGCAACACCCTGGGCATGGTTGCCGGCCGAAGCCGTGATAACGCCTTTGGCGCGTTCTTCCGGCGTCAGCTGGCTGATTTTATTGTAGGCGCCGCGAAGCTTGAAGGCACCGGTATGCTGAAGATTTTCTGGTTTGAGATAGACGTCGTTGTGGCAGAGCTCGGAAAAATAATCACTGTGGATGAGTCTTGTCTTGCGTGCTACGCCCTCGAGCTGCTTCGCAGCGCGGTAAACGTCAGCAATTGTTGTGCTCTCGACAATTGCTTTATTCGAACGCTCCGCAGCAGCGGCTTTCTCAGATGATTTTTTTTCTTCTGGCATATTTGGTTCCTCCTTTGATTTTCGCGATATTTCCCATATTTTATCCAGTTTATACCCTGTCTCTGAAAAAGTCAATTACAACTTTACAACTGTCTCTGGAAAAAATTATGGGAAAAGAAACAGAAGTTTTTGGAGAATTTAGAGGAATTTGCCCATGTGTTCGCGAATTATACCACATGAAAGAAATACTACGGGAGGGATTTTTGTATGGAAAGGTTGGCTCGTATCCTGGTTCCGGTTGACGGATCCGGTGCTTCCGACCAGGCCGTGCGTTTTGCCGCGATTCTGGCAGATGCAACAGGTGCTTCTGTTGACATCCTGCATGTATCTTATTTTGACAGCAGTACAGATGCGGATGACGTGTCGTGGCTGCCGGAAAGCGTGGCAGGTCCCATAGGACCCGAAGCTGAGAAAATCCTGGAGCAGGCAAAGCGGCTCATTCCCAAGGCCGTGCTCTTTGAGGCGCATCACCGCATTGGCAGTCCGGCGGAAACCATTCTTGACTTTGCCGAGGAAAGGCACAGCGGGATGATTGTCATCGGCAGCCGGCGCATGGATGCTCTCCATGCAGCTCTGCTCGGAAGTGTCAGCACAGAGGTTCTGTACGAGGCGAAATGCCCCGTGACCGTAGTCAAAGAAAATCCTCATCCGTAATGGATATCATGTTAAGGGGGTAATACTATGATGAAGAATATCCTGGTACCGGTCGATGGCTCGGAAGGTTCGGATCGTGCCGTAACGGAAGCGATTTCCCTCGCTGAGGCATGCGATGCAAAGCTCAATTTCCTCTATGTTGCCAACATCAATCAGCTGGCCATCAATGCCTGCCTGTCGGATGCCATTCTTGAGGCTGTCACGAAAGCCGGCAACGTTGTCCTCGACCGTGCGATGGAGATGGTTCCGTCGGGCATCGAGAAAGAAGCATTCTCGGAGACTGGTTCGCCTGCCGTCGTCATTCTCGACTTTGCGACGAGCAATGACATGGACCTCATCGTCATGGGCAGCCGCGGCCTCGGCGTCGTCAAGGGCGTGCTGCTCGGCAGCGTCAGCCAGTACATCGTCGAACAGTCGAAGTGCCCAGTACTCGTAGTGAAATAAAATACCGCGATTCGTGTTCGTGGCAACAAGACGGGAAAGGGCTGTCCAACGCTCCGCTTATGGACAGCCCTTTCCTCTTTTTCGCGGCAGGAATGAGGAAGCTGTGAATAAACGGCAGTGAGTCAAAAAAGAGGTATCCATAAGCGCAGCTTCAGCCTGCTGCGCGGAGCGTTGGATACCTCTTTTTTGATGTCTTCCAGAGATGAGATGTGTTTTAATCATTATAGAGCAGCACAATCTGTCCTTTTTGGCGGGTGGCGTTCATGTCGATGACGCGCTGGTTGGAGGAGCCGCGGAAATGCAGTGTGAGGTCGCGGAGCTCTTCTACGTATTCGCCGTCGACGAGGACGTCGACTTCATTTAAGAGCGCATCGGTCGCTTGGTCGTGACGGGCCTGCAGTTCTTCGAGCGTGAAGCCGGAGTAGCTCCAGAGGTCGAGACCTGCGGCGTGGATTTTCTTGGCGAGGCGGGCGAGCGGGGCGCACTGCAGGAAAGGTTCGCCGCCGCTGAACGTCACGCCCGTGAGCAGGGGATTGCTCTGGATTTGCTGCATGAGGCCGTCAATTGTCTCGATATGGCCGCCGTCCAACGGCTGCGTCTCAGGATTCTGGCAGTTGAAGCAGCGGCGCGGACAGCCCTGCACGAAAATCGTGAAGCGGAAGCCATCGCCGTCGACGATGGAATCTTCTACGACACCGGCAACACGCAGGGTGTCTTCAGAGTTAGACTGTTCTGGCATAGCAAATCTTCCTTTCGGATTTGGTAAAGCAAACAAGAAAAAGCCGCTGCCGGGGGGATGGCAGCGGCTTTTGGAGTTCATTCAATCTCAGTGCACTCAGTGCAGGCCGTGCTTGACGCGGTCGTGCTCTTCGGCACGCTTGGCATCATTCCAACGGTCGATGGTACCGACTAGATAGCCCGTGATGCGGCGGATGCGTTCGAATTTCTGCGGCTGGAGCTCGTAGCGGATATCAACCTGGCCGTCTTTTGTGGCGGAGAGGTTCAGACTGTTGACTTTTTCCTTCGTCTGCTGCTCAACATAGTCGATATAATTGACGATTTCCTGCTCGGAGATATCGTTGATTCCATTTACTTTGACATCAATGCCGTTTACTACCATCTGGGGTCACCCGTCCTTATCGTATTGAAATATCTAATATTCTTTCTACAATCTGTATGTTTAAGCATCTTTTTCGATAGGCCTTATCTCAAGTGCTTGCGTCAATTATACAATATATATTGCTTAAGAGTCAAGGCACCCACTATATATAGTTTTCTGACAGTTTCACTTATCCACAAGAATTTTTAAATTAATATGCATTAAATAAATTTATATTCATATTGACAAATCGGGGAGATATCATGCAGTCCCCATTTATCAGGCGGTTATGGCGTGAATAGAAAAAGCGAATGAATAAAGATTCTCCATAATAAACTTATCCACAGAAAGCGAGGGATAACTCACCGGCTTTCTGTGGATAAGCAGGCACAATATGTAGTTGCTGAGTTATCCACAGCCCCTTTATCTGGGATTGTGTTCCTCAGGCTGCAGGACTGTACGCGTCGGATAGGGAATGTCAATGCCCTCCTGACGATAGCGGCGTGTCAGGGCCTTGATAAATTCGTGCTTTAAGAGGAATTGATGCTCGAAATAGCTGGAATGGAGCACGACGTTGAAGTCGATGCTCGATTCGCCAAACGTATGGAAGCGCACGGCAGGTTCCATCTTGACATCCTTGTCGATGCGCGCCATGACTTCACGTGCCACTTCGAGGGTCACGCGCTCGACTTGGTCGAGGTCGCTGTCATATGAGACGCCGACGGGGATGCTGATGACGATATCTTTATGCGGCATGCTATAGTTCGTGATATTCGACGAGGCGATTTTCTGGTTTGGGATGACAATCATATTGCCGCCGCCAGCAGGCACGATGGTCGTGAAACGCCACGTGATATCAGTGACGCGGCCTTCTTCGCCCGTGCTGAGCTTGATGTAGTCGTCAAGGCGCACCTGCTTTGAGAGAATCAGGTGGAGCCCTGAAAAGATATTCGCGAGCGTCTCCTGCAGAGCGAGGGCGACGGCCATACCACCAACACCCATGGCAGTGAGGATAGGGGCAATGGAGATGCCGTAATACTGCAGGATGACGAGGATGCCCATCGCGTAGATGATGACATTGAGGATGGTGTTCAGAAGGGTCGTCTTTGGCAGTTTCTCGCCGGAATGCTCGATGTGTAGCGAGATGAAGCCATTGATGGTGCGGGCGGCAACGCGCGTGATGGAAAGCACGATGACCGTGAAGAGGATGTAGGAGAACAGGCGTGTCAGCGGCTCGATGATGTCAATCGTATTGACAATCCAGTAGAGGCCGACGACGAGGCACAGGGAAATCGGCACACCGCGCAGGGCATTGATGAAGATGTAAAACCACGAGCTTTCGTCAATGTTCAGATGGTTTTCGATGCGGCGGTTGATGAGCTTATTGAGCATGATGCCGATGGTCAGGGATGCGATGAGGATACAGGCTGGCACGAGCAGCATCTCCATCAGATGCGTCCAGTCAATCCAGGCAAGCCATTCGGGAAACATGGAAAAACCTCCTTTTGCTTTGTTATGTTTTTGCTGCTTGGCTGCAAAGCGTGAAGAAATGCCTTGAAGTCTAAAGCATATTCATTATACTATAGTATAGACAAAAGAAAAGTCAAAAATGATAAAAAGCTTAAAAGCTTAGAAGTTTACCATGACAAAGGAGTGTTTCTCATGGCAGAAATCCTGCATGTCGGCCGCCGCCTCGAACTGCGCAAGGCCACGAAAGAAGACCTCGACTTCATCATGAAGCTGGAATACGACCCCGAAAATCTCAAGTTCATCGTGCCGTTTGACCGCGATTTCCATACGAAAATCATCGAAGAGGGCAAAGCGGCCATGGATGTCATCGTTGAGGAGATTGACACGAAGGAGCCAGTCGGCTATCTGCTCATCAACGGCCTGACGACGCCGGCGAAGGAACTCGAGTGGACGCACGTCATCATCGACAAGAAAGGCAAGGGCTATGGCCATGAAGCCATGAAGCTCCTGAAAGCCTGGGGCTTTGATGACCTCAAGTTCCACCGCGCCTGGCTGGACTGCAAGGACTACAACGCGCGTGCCCTGCATCTCTATGAATCCGAGGGCATGCAGCGCGAGGGCCTGATTCGTGAGACCATCCTGACGAACGGTGTCTATGAGAATCTTGTCATCCTCGGCATTCTCGACCGTGAGTATCAGGCACGCAAGGAGCAGGGTCTGGAACTTTGAGTTGTTTGTCCTGTGATGGACAAGAATGAAAACGGACTGCCGCAGCAGATGTTTCTCCTGCGGCAGTCCGTTTTGTGTTTTCAGCAAAATTTACACGAAATTTAGCGATGACGGTAGCGCGTCGCTGTATCTTCAAACGAAAAATGTTCAGGATGATGGCGCGAGACGGTATATTCAATCTGGATGCCGTTGTCATTGAAGGCCTGGCTCGTGATGACGGCGACGCAGTTGTAGTCACCGAGGTCAAGATATTTTTCATCCTCTTCCTGGGCACGCTCGACGGTCATGCGGCGCTTGCTCGTGACAATCTTGATGCCGAGGATATCTTCGATGTATTCATAGATGGACTGTGCGGCGATGTCCGGTGTGAGCCCCGGAATCAGGCCGGCACGAAAATAGTTCTTATCAAGAATCAGAGGCCGGCCGTCGAGCAGGCGCACGCGGTGAATCTGCCAGAGGACCTCGTCTTCCGGGAAGCCCGTCTTCTTGGCAAGCTCTGCATCGCAGAGGCAGCGCGTGAAGAGAACGACTTTTGTCGTCACATGCAGATGATTGCGGGCAGCGGCCTCCTTGAACGTCTCAATCCCGCCGATGCGGAATTCGCTTTGGTGCGGCGGCTGATAGAGCACACGCACGCCCTTGCCCTGAATGGCTTGAGCATAGCCGCGTTCGATGAGTCCGCGCAGTGCCCGCCGGACGGTATTGCGTGAGCAGCCATATGCTTCTGACAGGACATTTTCCGAGGGGATCAGACTCTGGTAAGCATACATTCCCTGTTCGACTTTCTGTTTGAGGTCCTGATAGATATCGGCAAACTTTGCTTTCGGCATAAAAATCCTTCCTTGTTTGACTCAAAAACTTTTGCTTGTCTTTATTATAACGGCCATTCATTGTGTACTGCAAATTATTCAGTCAACAGTAGTTTACAACTTTAGGCAACCTCTTCATCAGACCGAATTACGTCCTGCAAGGCTTTGAGCAAGGCCTCTGGATTTTTGCTGTTTTGGGCCTTTGGGGCCAAAGTGGCAAAAATTATTTCACGCTGAATCTGCCAGCTCAGAAAGTGCCGCAGCTCTTGTGGGCTGTCATCTTGGTGAGACTGAAAGGTCTTGTCAAGATACGGCAGTATTTTCACCACGGCATGCTCAGCATTCGTGAGATTCATCAGATGCTCAATGCTTGTCTGTTTGCGGACCATGTAATGGCTCAGCTGCCAAAACATCTTTTGCTCGTAATAGTTTGTCTCAATGCCCCAACGAAGTTTGTAGAGACGAAGCGGGTAGAATTCCATTTCCCTAGAGCTGGCATCACGCAGCATCTTGCGGTTTTGCCAGGCAACGCTCATGTGTAGCGCCATTGGCTCAACCGTGCTGAGAAATAGTCGGCGAGAACCGCTTTTGCTCAGCGTCACATAGGCATGGACCTGGCAGTCGCCAAAAATCTTGGCTTTTACCACCTTGTGTGTCACCAGAAGCTGGTCCATTTTGTAAGTCTTCTTCCAGATATTCCCGTACAAATCATCC
>USAK01000022.1 GCA_900552565.1 uncultured Selenomonas sp.
CCCGCCTCTATAGGCGGGGGTACGTTCACATATAGTAAGTATGGATTGTGGGGCGAAGTATAGTAAGTATGGATTGTGGGGCGTTTTTTTATGATGGGTGAGCTGCCGAGCATTCAGCAGATGGAGTGTTTTATTATTTATGGCAGGGTGCAGAACTTCACGCGGGCGGCGAAGGAGGCGAATATCACGCAGTCGGCGTTCAGCGCACAGATGAAGAATCTCGAGAATACGCTGGGCGTGGCGCTGATTCAGCGTTCGAAGCGCGGCAGCCACCTGACGGAGGCCGGCGAGAAGTTTTTAAAGAGCATCACGGCATGGATGGATGGCCTGCATCGGATTGTCTATGAGCTGCAGACGGTGGATGAATCACAGCCTGTGGAGCTGAACGTCGGTATCCTCCGCACGCTTGGCGATATCCAGATGAACCGCCATATCGCACATTTTCGTCAGACGAACAAGAATCTGTGCTTCAATATCTTTGACCTCGAGATGGACCAGATTCGCCGCGCGTTGCGCGATGACCGGCTCGACGTCGTTTCCACGTATTTTGTTGCGGAAGATTTTCCCGACGGCATCCCTGAGGCGTTTGCCGTTGCGCATTTCTGCTGGGACAGTCTCGTTTACTATGCGCCTTTGCTGCAGCCTGCGCAGGTGCCCGTCACGCGTGAAGAAATTCTGAAGGAACCGCTGGTCATCTATCCGAAAAATTATTTCATGAATAAAACCTTCCGCCGTTACTTCCATGACGTCGGTGACAAAGCCAAGCCCTTTATCTCGGCACGGCTGTCCACGCCGTATGCGATGGTCTACTACTGCCAGCAGAATGAAGCGGGCGCGCTTTTGCCGGAACGCCTCCTGAAGACGCTGGGCTGTGAGGAGGGCTGGTATCCTCTGGCCAAGCCGCTGCGGGCCGATGCCTGTCTCGTCTACAAGAAGGACAGCCCGAAAATCGCGCAGATCCGCGCGTATGTCAGCTATGTGCTTGAATGCTTTGCTGATGCGCCGAACGCTGAAAAATAAAAGCGCAAATAACAAACAAGAATTTTTTTGATAACGAAAGGGTATGACAGGTCATAAAACGGCAGCAAAATCCAGATGGGATGGACGCTGTTATGTATATGACGCACAGTCTGCCCTGTATTTTTTGAATATCGATAGAATCTCTAAGGAATCGTGCCTGTTATCTATTTTTGTGATAACAGGCATCTTTTTTATGCGCTATACAAAATGAAACTGTCCTACTATAATCTAGAACCATGACATATATAAATTATTTATTCTTTGTACGAAAGGTCGTTGATGTTATTTATGGCTTCTACAGCTTCCGCAACTGCCAAAACTGCTAAACCAAAGTTATGGACAAAAGGCTTCATCCTTGATACGCTGGTCAATTTTCTGATTTACATCATTTACTATATGCTGATGGTCATCATCGCTTCGGAGGCCATCCATTCGCTGAATGCTTCGATGAGTGAGGCCGGTCTTGCTTCTGGTATCTTCATCCTCGGCACGCTGCTGGCCCGTCTCTTTGCCGGCCGCTCGGTTGAGCTTTACGGCCGCAAGAAGATGCTGTTCGCCGGCATCATCTTTTACCTCTTGACGACGTTCATGTATTTTGGCATTCATTCGATGGCCATGCTGTTCCTCGTCCGCTGCCTCAATGGTATCGGCTACGGCATTGCTTCGACGGCCACGAGTACGATTGTCTCGACGATGATTCCGGCAGAGCGCCGCGGTGAGGGCATCAACTACTATGCCCTGAGCATGAGCCTCGCCGCTGCCATTGGACCGTTCATCGGTATGCTCATGCAGCAGATGTTCCCGTTCAATGATATCGTTTATTTCTGCATCGGCATGATTGTCATCTGCCTCGGTGCTGCCGCTGTCATGCACGTCGATGAGATGGAACTTACCGAGGAGCACCGCGCTGCTCTCAAGGAAATCCACATCGCGAACTTCCTCGAGCCGAAAGTCTGGGCCATCTCGCTCGTTGCGTTCTGTGTCGCTGTCTGCTATTCGAGTGTCCTGAGCTTCCTCGCTTCGTATGCCGCGGAACTTCAGCTCATGACGGCCGGTACGCTGTTCTTCGTTGTCTACGCTGTCGCTATCACGATTGCCCGCCCGATTGCCGGTGTCATGTTTGACCGCAAGGGTGAGGACTTCGTCATGTATCCGACGTATGCCTGCCTTGCCATCGGCCTCCTGCTGCTGTCCATCACGACGCAGAGCTGGATGATGCTCGTCGCCGGTGTGTTCGTCGGTCTTGGCTACGGCACGTTCATGTCGAACGGCCAGGCCATCTGTGTCAAGCTCGTCAAAGAAGTCCGCATCGGCGTTGCCGTCTCGACGTACTTCATCGCTCTTGACCTCGGCCTTGGCGTTGGCCCGTACATGCTCGGTGCGTTCAAGGAATCCCTTGGCTTCCAGGGCATCTACTTTGCCGTTGGCGTCGCTGCTGTCGGCTGTGCTGCTCTCTACTACATCCTCTATGCCCGCCGCCGCAAGACACAGGCCGAGGCTGAAGCTGAGCTCGAGAAAGAAATGGAAAAAGAACTCGAGAACAGCGAAGAGTTTGCTTAAGTTTGTTCCCCTCAGTCAGCTCTTCCCCTATGGACTGACTGTAGATATAACCCTTCATTAACTCCATAAATAATGAAGAAAAAATCCGCCGCATCTTTCCCCGATGCGGCGGATTTTTGACTGTCTGGAATTTTATTTAGGACTGCAGGGCGGCAGGGTCCTGCGCGAGAATGGGGGCAAGCTTCCTGTCGTCAGGCGTGATGTAGAGGGTCTTTTGATTCGTGAAGATGACAAAGCCCGGTTTGCTGCCCGATGGTTTTTTGACATAGCGGATTTCTGTGTAATCGACAGGGATTTTCGAGGAACCGCGTGCCTTGCTGAAATGGGCGGCGAGGCTGGCGGCGAGCAGGATGTCCTCGTCGCTCGGCTCGGCGCCGCCGTTCTGCAGCACGACATGGGAGCCCGGGATATCCTTCGTGTGGAACCACGTGTCATTGAAGCGCGCGGTCTTGAAGGTCAGTTTGTCATTCTGGTAGTTGTTCTTGCCGACGAGGATATCCATGCCGTCGGGGGCTTTGAAGTGGAAGGGATGCGCGGGCTTGTCATTGTTCTTTTTCTTCGGCTTTTCGCGCAGATACCCCGAGGCGATGAGCTCGTTGTGGATCTCGGCAATTTCAGCAAGGCTTGACGAAGCTAAAAGCGAGGCCTCGATGCTCTCGAGGTAGGTAATACTGTCCTCGCATTCGCGGCGCTGGACCTGCAGCAGCTGCTGAGCTCTTTTGAGTTTGTCGTATTTCTTGTAGCAGGCCTGCATGTTCTCGACGAGGGTCAGACGCTGGTCGAGCGGGATGGTGATGGTTTCGCCGGTCTCGCTGTAGATGTTCGGCACGGTGACGCTCGGGTCCTCGCGGTCCTTGAACTGATACTGATAGGTCATGAGGTTGTCGCCGCGAATCTTGAATTCCTCGGCGTTCTCGGCTGCGGCGATTTCCTCGTCGAGCTTCGTGAGCTTATTCTCCGCGCGGGTCAGCTCATTCTTGACGAGCTTGCGGAAGCGGTCTTTATCGGGCAGCACATAGGAGCCGAGGAGACTGTCGGCCTTCTCGAGCATCGCGCTGACGGTCGGGAAGGTCAGGACCGCGGCCTCTGGCAGATAGTGCAGCGGGAAAGCGGCCATGGCGAGAACCTTATTATTTTCGCCGAGCAGCAGTACAGCCTCCGTCTTTTCCCCGCCTGCAGCCGCCGTGCGGATTTCCTCAAGGCCCTGACGCACGGCGGCAAAGTCGGACGCGTCGAGCTTGTCGATATGGATGGACGGTGCAAGGCCTGCGGAGAAGCAGACTTCCTTGGCAGAAACGGGGCCGAAGCCCATGCAGGCGGCGAGCAGGGCCTTGTCAAGGCGCAGACTGCCGTCTTTTTTGACGACGGTCATGATGTCATCGAGGCTGTCGGTAAAGAGACTGAGTTTATCCTGTCCCGGCGGCAGCTCGTAGGCCTGTCCTGGCAGGACCGTGCGCACGCGGCTGCTGTTTTCGCCGATTTTCCGCAGGGCGTCGATGATCTGCCCGTCCTGCACAAGGATGATATTGCTGTATTTGCCCATGAGCTCTAGGACAAGTGTCTTGGTCACGATGCGTCCGCCCGCGGCCAGAGAGTCGATGTCGATGAGCAGCAGGCGGTCGAGGCCGTGCTGGCGGATTTTGGCGATGCGGCCGGTCTCAAGCTGCTTGCGCAGCACCATGCAGAAGACCGGCGGCTCCGGCGGGTTCTCGAGGTTCTTCTCGAGCAGATGGGCCGAAGGATTCTGCGAGTTGATGGAGATATGCAGTAAAAAATTCTGGCCGGGCTGGCGCACGGACAGGATGATGGATTGTTTGTTTGGCTGGGTAATCTTGTCAATGCGTCCGCCGGCCAGCGCGTCGTTGAGCTCACGCGTCAGCGGATGCATCGAAAAGCCGTCAAGACTCATGATGGTATTCCTCGTTCTTTCATTAGACTATTTCTTTCTATTATAATAGGAAAGAAACCGATTGTATAGTCTGTCAAAGACGAAGGGAATGGCGCAGAGAAGAACTTGAGTACGGAAAGGGCTTGCAAGATGTGTCTAAAACAAGTACAATAAAAAGATGAAGACTTAACTAGGAAGGGGAGTTTCCCATGAAATTTTCAAAATGGCAGGGATGCGGCAATGACTTTGTCCTCATCGACTGCTTCAAAGAAAATGTAAAGGATCTTTCTGCGTTTGCGAAAAAAGCCTGCGACCGTCATTATGGCATTGGCGGCGATGGCGTGCTCTATGTACTGCCGTCGGACAAGGCGGATTTCCGCATGCGTATTTTCAATACGGATGGCAGCGAAGCAGAGATGTGCGGCAACGGCATCCGCTGCTTTGCACGCTATCTTTATGACAACGGCCTGACGGACAAGGTCGAGTTTACGGTAGAGACCGGTGCAGGTATCCTCGTGCCGCATCTGCAGCTTGAAAATGGCAAAGTCACGGGCGTGCGCGTCGATATGGGGGAACCGATTCTTGCAGGCGACGAGATTCCTGTCACGGGCTTTGGCATGAACCGGGTCATCAATGAAGACCTTGAAGTCAAAGGCAAGACGTACAAGATGACCTGTGTCTCCATGGGCAATCCGCACTGCGTCATCTTTGTCGACGACGCAGAGAAATTCCCCATCTACGAACTCGGTGCTTCCTTTGAGTCACATCCGGCTTTCCCGCGCAAGACGAATACGGAATTCGTCGAAGTCAAAGACCGCGGCCATGTGCGCATGCGCGTCTGGGAACGCGGCGCAGCCGTGACGCTGGCCTGCGGCACGGGCTCGTGCGCAACGGCAGTGGCCGGCGTGCTGACAGGCCGTACGGACCGCAAGGTCGAAGTTGAGCTCGACGGCGGCCGACTGACGGTCGAGTGGAACGAAGAGAACAATCACGTATTCATGACGGGGCCGGCAGAATGTGTTTTCACCGGTGAAATCACAGACTGAGGGGAAGCATAGGTATGATCAAGAGTATGACGGGCTTTGGCTCGGCTGCTGGTGAGAACGAAGATTACAAAGTCACCGTCGAGCTCAAGGCGGTCAATCAGCGTTTCTTAGAAGTCGCCTTTCACGCGCCGCGCCAGATGGCGGTCTTTGAGGATAAGATGCGCAGATGCATTCGTCAGACGGCTGCGCGCGGCAAGGTCGATGTCTTTATCAATTACATCGACAAGCGTGAGCAGGCCGCGTCGATTCACGTCGACAAGGCACTGGCGCAGGCATATCACGCTTCTCTTGATGAGCTCAGCGACTTCCTGCACCTCGCGCGTCCCGATGATGTCATGCAGGTGGCCTCGTATCCTGATGTGCTGCAAGTCGTTGAAAATACGGACCTTGAAGGCTTTGAGCCCCTGCTGATGGATACGCTGCAGAAAGCCCTTACAGGCTTTGACGCCATGCGTCAGGCCGAGGGCGAAAACATCGGCCGCGACTTTCTCGTGCATCTGGCCGCGCTCGAAAAGGGTGTGGCTGCTCTTAAGGAACTGGCGCCGGAAATCGTGCAGGCTTATCGTGAGCGGCTGCAGAAGACGCTGGAAGAACTTCTTTCTGCGCAGGATATCGATGAGACACGCATCATTCAGGAAACAGCCATCTATGCGGACAAAGTCAACTATACGGAAGAAGTCGTGCGGCTCGGCAGTCATTTTCAGCAGTTCCGTGCGATTCTTGCGGATGCCGATGAGCCTATTGGCCGCAAGCTCGATTTCCTCATCCAGGAGATGAACCGCGAGACGAATACGATTGCCTCAAAAGCCAACAGCTCCAAGGCAGCCCAGCTTGTCGTCGACATGAAAAGTGAGATTGAGAAGCTGCGCGAGCAGGTACAGAACATCGAATAAGCGTATTTATACATCGAATGAAATGAACAGAGTGGAGGAGGACCCACCATGGACATCAAATTAATCAACATCGGTTTTGGCAATATCATCTCCTCGAACCGCATTGTCGCCATCGTCAGCCCTGAATCAGCGCCAATCAAGCGCCTGGTCCAGGAAGCACGCGACTGCGACCGCCTGATTGATGCGACGTACGGCCGCCGCACGCGCGCTGTCATCATCATGGACAGCGACCATATCGTACTGTCTTCGGTGCAGCCGGAGACCATCACGCACCGTATCCTCGTCGATGATGACAAGGATAACGCCAAAGAAAATAAAAAAGGAAAAGATGAAGCAGAATGAGCAAAGGTTTATTGATTGTTGTTTCGGGGCCTTCGGGCACGGGCAAAGGAACGGTTTGTGCTGAGCTCCTGTCGAAGACGCCGCAGCTCGCGTATTCCATCTCGGCGACGACGCGTCAGCCGCGCGATGGGGAGATGGACGGCAAGAACTATTACTTTTTGAGCAAGGAAGAGTTCGAGCGCAAGATTGGGGAAGGCGATTTCCTCGAATATGCCGAGGTCTACGGCAATTACTATGGCACGCCGCTCGGCAAAATCGAGGAGCGCCGCGCAGCGGGGCAGGATATCCTGCTGGAGATTGATACGCAGGGGGCACTCAACGTCATGAAGAGGTGCCCGGATGGCCTGTTCATCTTCCTGCTGCCGCCGTCCCTGCCGGAGCTGGAGCGCCGCATCCGCGGCCGCGGCTCGGAGACGGAAGAGTCGCTGAAGCGCCGTCTCGGCTCCGCTCGCGAGGAAATCGAGATTGGCCGTCAGTATACGTTTGTGGTCATCAACGATACGGTACAGCGGGCCGTTGAACGCATTAAGTCCATCATGACGGCAGAACACTGCCGCCGCGATAAAGAAGATATGATCAATGAGGTGTTGGAGAAATGAAAACGAATAATGTAGAAATGAGCATGGTCAATCCGTCCACGGATGCCCTGATGAAGAAAGTCGACAGCCGCTACGGCCTCGTCGTCCTCGCGGCTAAACGCGCACGCCAGATGCTTGACGGTGCGGAGTGCAAGGCGACGAAAGCGCGCTCGACGAAGAACGTGACGAATGCCCTCGAGGAAATCGTCGAAGGCAAGATTTCCTACAAGCTCGATATCGACGAATAAGAAAGATACGGATAAGGAGCAGAACCTTATGGAGGCTTCAAAGCTGCAGGCCCTGTCAGGCAGGAAAATCGTGCTCGGCGTCACGGGCGGCATCGCTGCCTACAAGGCCGTCGAGATTGCGAGCCGGCTGAAAAAAGCCGGTGCCGAAGTCCATGTCATCATGACGCGCGGCGCCGAGAACTTTGTCACGGAGCTGACCTTCCGCGAAATCAGCGGCCAGCCGGTGACCACGGATATGTGGGCCAAAGTCCCGCATTATCATGTTGAGCATATCGCTCTGGCCACGCTGGCTGACGCCGTGCTGATTGCTCCGGCAACGGCCAACGTCATCGCCAAGGCCGCCTGCGGCATTGCCGATGACATGCTGACGACGACACTTTTAGCGACGAAGGCCCCGGTGTTTGTCGCACCGGCGATGAATACGAACATGTACGAGAATCCCGTGACCCAGCGCAACCTGCGCGAGCTCACGGCACGCGGCTTTCATCTCATCGAGCCGGCGAGCGGCCTTTTGGCCTGCGGTGTTACGGGCAAAGGACGCCTGCCGGAGCCGCAGAGCATCGTTGGTGTTTTGGCTGACTTTTTTGCCAAAGGCAGGGCGCTGTCTGGCAAAAAGGTGCTCGTGACGGCTGGCGGCACAATTGAGCCGCTGGACCCTGTACGCTATCTTGGCAACCGTTCGACCGGCCGTATGGGCTATGCCATCGCCCAGCAGGCCGTGAACCGCGGTGCCGAGGTCGTACTCATCTCCGCACCTACGTCGCTGCCCGCACCTGTTGGTGTGCGCCTCGTGCGCGTCGAGACGGCCCGCGAGATGCGCGAAGCGGTCCTCAAGGAATTTGCCGACAGCGATATCGTCATCAAGGCCGCGGCCGTTGCCGACTACCGGCCCAAGGTCGTGGCGGCCAATAAAATCAAGAAGCAGGAGGGGGAGTTTACGCTCGTACTCGAGCGCAATCCGGATATCCTCTATGAACTTGGCCAGAAAAAGACGCATCAGCTGCTGGTCGGCTTTGCCGCAGAAACGACCAATGTTGAGGATTACGCGAGAAAGAAACTTGCGAAGAAGAACCTCGACTTCATCGTTGCCAATGATGTTTCGGAAGAAGGCGCCGGTTTTGGCGTCGAGACGAATCATGTCAAGATATTTGCCCGTGACGGCAGGGCCTGGGATTATCCGCTGCTCCCCAAGATGGAGCTCGGCGGCATTATCCTCGACCATGTGGAAAAGCTGCTCAAGGCAAAATAAAAAAGGGCTGCCGCTCATGCGACAGCTCTTTTTCACAAGCCAAACCGATTATTTCTTGCTGGTCTTGTTGCCCTTGGCATTTTCCGTATTGATTGGTGCCAGAACGAAGGAGTCGAGCTCGCCCTTCTTGTTGAAGATGAGTTCGCAGCGGACGACTTTCGTCTTGTCGAAGTTCATGAGATACGTCATCTGGTCGACATTGTCGAAGCGCGTCCACGAGACGAAGCGCGTCTCCTTGAGATTGCCGAGCTCTTTCGTCATGCGTTCCTGTGCCTTCTGCATATCCGCAGCCTTGACTGCCTTCTTGGCATCGGCACTCATCATGTTCCGGGCACTGGCAGAATCCTTATTGACGAGCATCGTGTTGATCCACTGATTGGAAATCGTTTCCTCGCTGGCAAAAGCCTGTGCGTTCTGCGACGGTGCAGCCATGACTGTAGCCGGCAGAATCAGCAGGCAGAGCATCATAGCCATAACATAGAGTTTTTTCATAAAAACACCTCCTGTCTGCCATTGTACCGCATTTTTTCTTTGTATGCAAAAGGAATTCGAAAAGAACAAACAGGATGCAGGCGAACAGGGAAGAGAAAGGAGTAAAAAATTTGCTGGAACATCTTTGTTTTACCATGGGCGGTCCGCTGACGGAGGGCTGCTGGAAGGTAGAAGCCGTCGTGCGCGAACGCAGGGTCTATATAGGTGCCGCTCGTGCAGACGAGATGGAGAATCTGCCGGAGGAGCTCCCCCGAGAAGAACTGCCGAGCGGCCGCCGCTGGCTGCGCAAGCTCGACAAGCTCGCCATCGCCCAGCGCTGGCGCTCCCATTTCCGCGCGGACGAGCCTCTGGCGGCGGATACGAAGTGGACGCTCTTGTATAAGGAAATTGGCAGACCGGCGCGCCATATCGAGGGCCGCGGTGCTTTTCCTGAGAATTGGGCGACGTTTATCGACTGCCTCAATGACCTGCCGGACGTTTCCATCCGTCAGGAAAATCACTTGGAGCAGATTCGCTTCCTGCTCATCGAGACCGTGCCGTTCCGTCAGGGCCGCAAGCAGACGATGATTGAGCTGCGCGAAAAACTCGTGCTCGACCGCCGGAAGCGCATGATTCTCTACAACCGCCATAAAGAAGATTTTGGCACGGAGCGCCATGCCTACGAGATGCCGCAGTCGGTCAGCCGCCTGCTCGATGCCCTCGACCACGGCGGACTGTTTGAGACGCGCATCAAGGCGCGCAATCTCAAGCCCGATGAAAAGAGTGCGCATCTTGTCATTCACTGGCAGCGTCACGACCGTCTGGAAGCCGGCTGCAGCTGCCATTACGATGCTGAGGACATGCCGGAGAACTGGGGTGTTTTCCTCGCGGCCCTGCACGAGGCCATGGGCGGCATCCACGGGCGTTTTTTTGCCATGAACCGCTTCCCTGTGGCAGACCCGCAGGCAGGTATTTGACAGGGAACCGTTTCCTGTTATACGGATGTACGGAATCATAGATTCAACTAGGCTAAAAGGAGAAAATTTTATGCAGATTTCCAGCCGTTTCACGATTGCTGTCCATATCTTTGCCTGCATTGAGGCATTTGGCGGACAGCACAAGCTCACGAGCGAATTTCTCGCGGGCAGTGTCAATGTCAATCCAGTCATCATCCGCAAGACGATGTCGCAGCTGCAGAAGGCCGGCCTCATCAAGGTTGCGCGCGGCACGGGCGGCATCAAGATCACGCGCCCGCTGAATGAAATCACGCTGCTTGACGTTTTCCAGGCCGTTAATGTACTGGAACATGACAGCCTGTTTCATTTCCATGACCACCCGAATCCGGCCTGTCCTGTCGGCCGCAATATCCATCATATCCTCGACGGCCATCTCGAGACGGCGCAGGCGGCCATGGAGCATGACCTTGCCAAGACGACGCTGGCGGACATCCAGCAGGAGACCATGGCCTGCCTGAAGCACGACGAAGCGCAGAAGGCGGGGCAGGAGTAATTACGGATGAACAGAATTGCACAATTTCTGCAGACAAGGCAGCCTCTGGTAGCTCTCGCGGCCATCATCGTGCTCGTGCTGGCGGGCAACGGCCAGCTGGCCATTACCGACCCCGTGGAGTCGAACTATGCCCTGACCGCCAAGGAAATGCTGTCGGCCGGTGATTTCATCTCTCCGCGCATCTACGGCAATTACTGGTATGATAAGCCGATTTTCTTTTATTGGGAGCTTTTAGCGGCCTTTTCCGCCTTTGGCATCAATGAATTTGCCGCACGTTTTTTCCCCGCGGTCTTCTCGGTGCTCAACGTGCTCGAGACGTATTACTTCGCGAAGAAAATTTACGACAAGCGCACGGCCCTGCTCTCGGCCCTGATTTTTGGCACAACGACGGCGTTTTTCTATCTGTCGAAAGCCGTCATCACCGACATGACGTTCGTGTTCTTCTTTAACGCAGTACTCATTGCCTTTTTCCTCGCCTACCGGAGCGGGCGGCGCAGCCTCTATATCGCGGCGTTCTTCTTTTCGGGGCTGACCGTTCTGACGAAGGGCCCGATTGGCTTTTTGCTGCCGGGCTTTATCCTGCTCGTCTTTCTCTGCGTACGGCGCCGGGCCAAAGAACTCCTGCATATGCAGTGGCTGCCCGGCATGGCCGTGTTCCTCGCGGTCGGCGGTTCGTGGTATTACGTCATGTACCGGCTGCACGGCATGGACTTTATCGATACGTTCTTTGGCGTCCACAATTTTCTGCGGGCCCGCGTTGCGGAGCATGCACGCGACGATGTCTGGTATTATTACATCCTGATTTTCCTGCTGGGGTTTGCGCCGTGGTCATTTGTCGTCCTGTATCAGGTGAAAAAACGCTGGCAGGAGCTGAAAGCCCGCGTTAAGGCGCGGTCCTTCAGCGAAGCGGCAGTGTTCCTCTTCGTCTGGGCGCTGCTCGTCAATCTGTTCTTCCAGTGCATGGCGACGAAATACGTTACCTATACGCAGCCGGCGTTTCTGCCGATGGCCATCCTCGCGGGGCGTTTTCTGCTTCAGAAGGCCTCGTTTGTCAAGAAACTTGCCGCGGCTTCGTACGCCGTCTATTTCGTGCTGCTGTTTGCCGCGGCCATTCCGCTCTGTGAACAGCAGTCGGGGAGACTCACGGCCGCTGCATTAAGAAATCTTAATGTTGAGCATCACCTTGTCGTTAACTACGGCGATTATAATAATGACCGTATCCATTATCGGACGTCAACCGTATTTTATTATGGTGAGAACATCCCCGAGCTCATCGGCAAAAAAGAACTCGAGGATGTGCAGCCGGGCGGCATGAGCTGGAACGCCAAGAATGTCATGCCTTTCCTCGCTTATGAGGATTTGCCGGGCGATACCGTCGTCTACATCATCTGCGAGACGCCGCGGCTGACATTTTTGCGCGGCCGTCTGCCGGACAGTGCCTTGGAAACGGTCTATGAAGGCAATGGTACGACCATTGTCAAGGCCATCGTACCGGCCCGCCAGATGGAGCAATAAAGAAGAGAAGGGAAGCCTTTACGCATGAAGAAAAAGAGACTGTCCATCGTTGTGCCAGTCTACAACGAAGAGGATAATTTGCAGCATTTTTACGAAGCCGTCCGGAAAGCCATGGCGGGGCAGGACCTTGACTGGGAGATTATCTTTGTCGACGACGGCTCGCGCGACAGGAGCCGCGAAATCCTGCACCGCCTCGAATGCGAGGACAGCCGCATCCAGCCGATGCTGCTCGCGCGCAACTACGGCCATCAGCTCGCGCTGACCTGCGGCCTCGACCATGCGGATGGCGATGTCGTCATCACGATGGACGGTGACATGCAGCATCCGCCCGAGCTCATCCCGACACTGCTCAAGTATTGGCGTGACGGCTATGAGGTCGTGCAGACCATCCGCGACGCGACGAAAGACGCCTCGTGGCTCAAGCGCACGACTTCGGCCGGCTACTATAAATTCCTCAACCTCATCTCCGAGGTGCCGGTGCAGCCGGGCGGCTCCGACTTCCGCCTGATGGACCGCAAGGCCGTGCTGGCGTTTCGCCGCTACCGCGAGCACGCGCGCTTCATCCGCGGGCTCATCGGCGCGATGGGCTTCCGCCAGAAGCAGCTGCATTTCACGGCCCCGCCGCGCTTTGCCGGTGTTTCGAAATTCTCGCCGCGCAAGATGTGGCGTCTTGCCGTCGATGGTGTCTTTACGTGCTCGACGTTCCCGCTGCGCCTCGGCCTTTACTTCGGCATGGCCAGCCTCATCGCGAGTGTCTTTGCCTTCATCTACGTGCTTTATGAGACACTCATTCAGGAGAGCACGACGGCCGGCTGGCCGACCATCATGGCCTGCATCCTGTTCTTCGGCGGCATGCAGCTCCTGATTCTTGGCATCATCGGCGAATACCTCGGCCGCACGTACGAAGAGACGAAGCGCCGTCCGCTGTATCTTTTGGAGCGCGGCAAGCCGGAAGACCTCGTGCACGGCCTCGATGATGCCGCGGCCGACGAAGCCATTGCCATGGCCAATGACAACGGCGTTCACGGCACGGCTGCCGATAAGCACACGTCTTCGGGAAAGGGGCAGCCGCTTCATGACCTTTAAGTTTGAGACCATCAAGCATCATTTTTTCACGCGGGCGTTTCTGTTGTTTCTCGTCGTCGGCTGCATCAACACCTTTCTCTGCAGCGTTCTCGCCAAAATCATCGAGCCGCTCGTCGCTGGCGATGCCAATCTGGCCTTCAATATCGGCTACATCCTCGCCAATATCAACGCGTATGTGCTCAACAGCGTCTTTGTCTTCCCGACGAAGATGAACCTTGTGCGCTATATCAAGTTCTTCCTGTCGTACGTGCCAAACTACATCATCCAGAACATCATTGTCTTTGTCGTCTACAACCTGATGGGGCTGCCGTCGCTCGCCAGCTACCTGATTGCCGCGATTCTCGGCGTGCCCATCACGTTCCTGTTCGTCAAGATCTTTGCCTTCGGGCGGAAATGAATCTGCCGTGTCGAAATACATCGAACTGCGCGGGGCAGGCGAATCCTTCCATGAGGTCATCGCCCGCACGGATACTGCCGGTTTTAGAAAAGCTATTGCGATTTCAGGAAAAACGGTCTATAATAAAAAAGGATTATTGTGATATAATTCCATAATTTCATAGCGGGGGAGCTTGCGGGCGCATGCCAAAGCAGGCTGAGAGGGAATTTATGATTCCGACCCATAACCTGATTTGGATAATGCCAACGTAGGGAGCGAGATTTTCTGCTATGGTCCGCGGCAGTGGGCTGTGGTCGGCTTGAACAGTAAGAAGGAATACCAAATCGGGGATTCCTTCTTTTTTATTGCAGGTGTTCAGGAACAGGCAAAAGAGGTGAGGTCATGGTAACAATCAACGGAGAGCCGCAGGCAAAAGACGGCATGCTGCTGCCGGATTTCTTGCAGGAAGCCGGCTATGACAGCCGCGCGGTGGCTGTCGAGTACAACGGCGTGATTCTCGCGAAAGAGGATTACACGGCGACGCGCCTTAAGGACGGCGATGTTGTCGAAGTCGTCTGCTTTATGGGCGGCGGCTGCTGAAATGATGTATACATGTTGTTGAATTGAGGTTTGAGAAAGAAGACGATACGAGTGGAGCAGAACAACGAAAGCAAAAATGACGAACTTGCGCAGAAGATGAAAGACGATAAACTGGTGCTTGGCGGCCATGAATTTCATTCGCGCTTTATCCTTGGCTCGGGCAAGTACTCGCTGCAGCTCATCGACGCGGCGGTGCGCTATGCCGGTGCCGAGCTCATCACGGTGGCCGTGCGCCGTGCCAACACGAAGGAGAAAGAAAACATCCTCGACTACGTGCCAAAGACGGTGACGCTGCTGCCGAATACCTCGGGCGCCCGTACGGCCGAAGAAGCCGTGCGCATCGCCCATCTCGGCAAGGCGCTGGGCTGCGGCGATTTCGTCAAGGTCGAGATTATGCGCGATTCGAAATACCTGCTGCCGGACAACAACGAGACCATCCGCGCAACGGAAATCCTCGCGAAAGAAGGCTTTGTCGTACTGCCGTACATGTATCCGGACCTTTACGCGGCGCGCAGCCTCAAGGATGCCGGTGCCGCAGCCATCATGCCGCTTGCTGCGCCAATCGGCTCGAACAAGGGCCTTGCGACGAAAGAATTCATCCAGATTCTCATCGACGAGATGGACCTGCCAATCATCGTCGACGCCGGCATCGGCAAGCCGTCGGAAGCCTGCGCAGCCATGGAGATGGGCGCGGCTGCCATCATGGCGAACACAGCCCTTGCGACAGCAGGCAACGTCCCGCTCATGGCCTCGGCCTTCCGCGACGCCATCTGTGCCGGCCGCAAGGCGTATCTTGCCGGCCTCGGCCGCGTGCTCATGCGCGGCGCCGCCGCTTCCGACCCGCTGACGGGCTTTTTGCGCTGAGAAGGGGGCTTGCATGATGAATGAGAAGAAAGAAAATCATTTTTTCATTGATTCGGATAAACTCAGCGAGAAGGCCCTCGCAAAAAAACACCGCCTCGAGACGGACCCTTCATGCCGCACGAATCCCATGGATTATCTGCCCGACATGGAGCAGATTCATTCGGATGTGCGCGATACGGTCATCCAGGCGATGAATGAATATAACCCGGACGCCTATACCATCCTCGATGCCAAGCGCGCACTTGACCACGAGACCTGCACGATTGAGGACTTCAAGGCACTGCTTTCGCCGGCTGCCGCGCCGCTCTTAGAGCAGATGGCCGAACGTGCAAGCCGCGAGACGAGCCGTCATTTCGGCAACACGGTGTACCTGTTCACCCCGCTATACATCGCGAACTACTGCGAGAATTACTGCGTCTACTGCGGCTTCAACTGCTATAACGACATTCACCGCCTGCAGCTCACGCCGAAGGAAATCGAGCACGAGATGAAAGTCATTGCCGACAGCGGTATGGAGGAAATCCTCATGCTGACGGGCGAGAGCAAGACGAAGAGCAGCGTTGAGTACATTGGCGAAGCCTGCAAGCTCGCGCGCAAGTACTTCCGCAATGTTGGCCTTGAAGTCTATCCGATGAATGTCAAGGATTATGCCTACCTGCACGAATGCGGTGCCGACTATGTCACGGTCTTTCAGGAGACGTACGACCTCAAGAAATACGAGACCCTGCACCTCATGGGGCATAAGCGCGTCTGGCCGTACCGCTTTGAGGCACAGGAACGCGCGCTCATGGGCGGCATGCGCGGCGTCGGCTTCTCAGCCCTGCTCGGACTTGCCGACTTCCGCAAGGATGCTCTCGCGACGGCCCTGCATGTCTACTATCTGCAGCGCAAGTACCCGCAGGCCGAATTCTCGCTGTCGTGCCCGCGCCTGCGACCGATTATCAACAACGAAAAAATCAATCCGCTCGACGTCGGCGAACGCCAGCTCTGCCAGATTCTCTGTGCTTACCGCATTTTCCTGCCGTATGTCGGCATCACGGTGTCCTCGCGTGAAACGGCCAAGTTCCGCAACGGCATCGTACGCATCGCCGCGACGAAGATTTCCGCCGGCGTTTCGACGGGCATTGGCGACCACGAGGAAAAATACACGGGCAAAGAGGAAGGAGAGACGGGCGACGCGCAGTTCGAGATTGCCGATACGCGCAGCCTCAGACGCATGTACGACGATATGAGTTCTGAGGGCCTGCAGCCTGTCCTGAATGACTATGTCTACCTTTAATTCTGATGGCACTCGCGTTTATCCAGATGCGGAGATTGACTTTGCCAAAGTCATCTGCGTGACCAACCGCGGACTTTTCAAAAGTCAGGCCGACTTTTTGCAGCGGCTGGAAAAAATCGCGGCAGCAGGGCCTAAAGCCGTTGTGCTGCGCGAAAAAGATATGGAGCCTGCCGACTATGAGGCGTTGGCGAAAAAGGTCATGGCTGTCTGCCGGAGGTATGACGTTCCCTGCATTCTGCATCAATTCAGTGAAACTGCCCAGAAACTTCAGTCCGACGGGCTTCATCTGCCTTTGCCGCAGCTCCGCCGGCTGAGGGCTGAGGGACAGAAGCTGACTTTTCCGGAACTGGGCACTTCGTGTCATTCCGTACAGGATGTCAGGGAAGCCATGAAGCTTGGCTGTACGTATGTCTTTGCCGGCCATATCTATGCGACTTCGTGCAAGCCGGGCCTTGCCCCGCGCGGGCTGACTTTCCTGCGTGAGGCCGTCAAGGCTTCCTCGATTCCCGTGTATGCCATCGGCGGCATGACGCCGGCGCGGCTTCCGGAGGTCCTTGCTGCCGGGGCCGCGGGCGGCTGCGCGATGAGTTCTTTGATGACGGGCAGTTTATGGCTCAGCTGATTTTTAGGTGATATTTTGCAATCCGTGTTGACATTCATCACAGGCCGCTGTATAATAACCATAAATTAGTTAAACATATTTATTTTATATGTATTAGCGCATATAAAAGAGTCATTCGTCAACGAAAGCTCATGATAATCCCTGCAGGCAGATTTTGTCCGCCGCAGGTCCCTTATCGTGAGCTTTTTCTTTTCTTTGGAGGGATTTTCATGAATCTGACAGTAAACGGCAAGAATCTCAGCTTGGACAAAAGCATCAATCTCAAAGAACTGCTCGTCGTCGCGAAAGCCGAGCAGCCCGACTATGTGACCGTCGAACTCAACGGCGAGTTTGTCGACCATAAGGGCTTTGAGACGACGTTTGTCAAGGACGGCGACAAGGTGGAATTCCTCTATTTCATGGGAGGCGGCGCCAGATGAGTACGTTGACGAATGAGCAGATTGAGCGCTATTCGCGCCATATTATATTGAAGCAGGTCGGCGGCAAAGGTCAGGAAAAAATCCTCAATAGCAAAGTCCTCGTCATTGGTACGGGCGGCCTCGGCGCGCCGGCGGCGATGTACCTTGCAGCGGCTGGTGTCGGCACGATTGGTCTTGTCGACTTTGACGTTGTCGACCTGTCGAACCTGCAGCGCCAGATTATCCACCAGACGGCCGATGTCGGCAAGCCAAAAGTCGAGTCTGGCCGCGAGACCATCGCGGCGATGAACCCCGATGTCAAGGTCCATACGTACAACGAGATGGTGACGTCGAAGAACATCCGCGACATCATCCGTTCGGAGGATTACGACTTCATCATCGACGGCACGGATAATTTCCCCGCGAAATTCCTGATTAATGATGCCTGCGTATTTGAGAAGAAACCTTTCGTCCATGCCGGCATCATCCGTTTTCAGGGCCAGCTCATGACGTATGTACCGGGACAGGGCCCATGCTATCGCTGCGTGTTCCCGACGATGCCGCCGAAAGATGCGGTGCCGACGTGCCGTCAGGCTGGTGTGCTTGGTGTCATGGGCGGCGTGATTGGCACGCTGCAGGCGACGGAAGCCCTCAAATACATCTTGGGCGTCGGCGAGCTCCTGACGGGCTATCTTCTGACGTATGATGCCCTGACGATGACGTTCCGCAAAATCAAGATTCCAAGAAATCCGAAATGCGGCATCTGCGGCGAGCATCCGACGATTACGGAGCTCATCGACTACGAGCAGCCGGCCTGCGATTTGCGTCAGCATTGAGAGTAGGGGATGAAAAGCATGATTGTTCATCTGAAATTAGAAGATTATCTCGCTCTGGTGCGGCATGCGCGTCAGGAAGCGCCGAATGAGGACTGCGGGCTGCTCGCCGGTCGTATCGACGCGGAAAAAGGGGAAAAATTCGTGGAGCGCGTGTTTTTCCTGACAAATCTCGACCACAGTCCGGAGCATTTTTCGCTGGACCCGAAGGAACAGTTCGCGGCGGTCAAAGAGATGCGTGCGGCAGGGATGGAGCTTCTCGGCAATTGGCACAGCCATCCGGCGACACCGTCGCGGCCGAGCGAAGAGGATAAGAGGCTCGCTTATGACAGTCGGGCAAGCTACTTTCTTTTGTCGCTGAACGGCGGCGAGCCTGTGCTGAACAGCTTTCACATCGAGAAACAGCAGGACGTCACGAAGGAAGATCTGCGCATTCGCTGATTTGTATATATCTTAGGAGGAATTTCCATGGCAGTTGATTATAAGGAGCTCAAAAAGGGCGGTTTTATGCGCCAGCGGCAAAAAGATTGTTTTTCTATGCGCCTGAAGTCGGTTGGCGGTCATTTTACGGCGGCGCAGCTTGGCACGATTCAGCAGGTGGCGGAAAAATTTGGCAAGGGGTATGTGCATTTGACGTCGCGTCAGGGCATTGAGATCCCGTTTATCCGTCTGGAGGATATTGACGAGGTCAAGAAGGCGCTGCATGAGGGCGGTGTGTCGGTCGGTGTCTGCGGGCCGCGGGTGCGCACGATTACGGCCTGCCAGGGATGTGCGGTCTGTGCGTCGGGGCTTATTGACACGCAGAAGCTCGCGAATGAATTTGACAAGCGTTACGGCGGCCGCGAGCTGCCGCATAAGTTCAAGTTCGGCTTTACGGGCTGCCATAACAACTGCCTGAAGGCAGAGGAAAATGATTTTGGCGTCAAGGGCGGCATCAAGCCAACGTGGGCGGCGGATAACTGCACGTTCTGCGGTGTCTGCGAGGCGGTCTGCCCGGAAAAGGCGATTACGGTGGACGCGGCAGCTGGTGAGGTGCGCATTGACCGCGAGAAATGTGTGTACTGCGGCAAGTGCATTAAGAGCTGCCCGACGGATGCCTGGCAGGGCAAAGCTGGTTTTGTCATCTCGTTTGGCGGTCTTTATGGCAACCGCATCGCGGTCGGCCGTCATTTTCTGCCGATTGTTTTTGAAGAGGAGAAGCTCTACGCGATTGTCGATGCGACATTGGCGTTCTTTGAGGAATATGCGAAACCGAGTGAGCGTTTTGCGAACTGCCTCGACCGCGTGGGCTGGGATAAATTGGAGAAGAGAGTGGAGGAGATTTTATGAGTGAAGCAGTAAAGACGGATGCTCAGCTTGACATTACGGATGTAGTCTGCCCGATTACGTTTGTCAAAGTCAAGATGGCCCTGGAAGACCTCGAAGACGGTCAGACGCTTGCTGTCCATCTCAATGACGGCGAGCCCATCCAGAATGTGCCGCGCAGTCTCAAGGACGAGGACCACAAGGTCCTGTCGGTGAAAAAGCGTGAAGACGGCACGTACGACCTGATTGTCAAGAAGAATGGACTTCTGGCATAATTTTTGAGAATACATGTATACATGACAATAAGGTGTTGACGAAAGTCACAGATGCTGTTATTATATACACATCAGCAAGAGGCAACGGAGCCCCGAAGGATTTAGGTACCAAATCCTTCGGGGCTTTTCGCGTTTCTGGCTGGCAACACTTTCCGTTGAAAATCCCCAAAACCAAACAGCGGCCAGAAGTGGACAATGGCGTCCGGCGGGCATGAGCTAGTATCATGCCGCTGGACGCTTTTGTGTTTTTGGCCGGAAGGCAGAGGATGACACGGAAACGGCTATCATATTTCCCAACTAACGCATTTTTTTCGAGCTAATGAGGAAAGGATTTGATTCACATGATTGACACTGGCGATACTGCCTGGGTGCTGATAAGTGCGGCCCTGGTTTTCATTATGACACCTGGTCTTGCGTTCTTCTATGGCGGCATGGTCCGCAGCAAAAACGTCCTGACCACGATTATGCAGAGTTTCTTCATTGTAGCAATGATTTCCGTCGAATGGGTCATCCTCGGTTATGCCATGACATTCGGCACGGATATCAACGGCTTCATCGGCAGCCTTGATAAAATCGGTCTTGCCGGTGTCGGCCTCAACGTCCTTGAGAACGGCACGATTCCGGAGCTGGCCTTCGTTGCCTTCCAGTGCATGTTTGCCGTCATCACGCCGGCCCTCATCACCGGTGCATTTGCCGAGCGCATGCGCTTCGCTGCGTTTGCCGTACTGATTCTTCTTTGGGCCATCTTCATTTACAACCCGATGGCTCACTGGGTATGGGGTGGCGGCTTCCTTTCGCAGCTCGGTGCTCTTGACTTTGCCGGCGGCCTTGTCATTCACATTCTTTCCGGTGTTTCCGGTCTTACGATTTGTATCCTGCTCGGCACGCGCCGCGGTTATGGCCAGTTTGCCATGATTCCGCACAACCTGCCAATGACGGTTCTTGGTGCTACGCTTCTCTGGTTCGGCTGGTTCGGCTTCAACGCCGGCTCGGCTCTCGGTGCTAACGGCCTCGCTGCCAACGCTTTTGTCACGACGCAGGTTGCTGCCGCTGGTGCAACGGTCTCCTGGGTCCTCACTGAGTGGATCCGCAACGCCAAACCGACCATCCTCGGTGCTGCTTCGGGCTGCATCGCCGGCCTCGTTGCCATCACGCCGGCTGCCGGCTTTGTAAAGCCGATGCCTGCGCTTGCTATCGGCATCATCGGTGGTATTGTCTGCTACTTCGCGGTTGCTGTCCTCAAAGAAAAACTCGGTTATGATGATTCCCTTGATGCTTTCGGTGTTCATGGCATCGGCGGTACGTGGGGCTCCATCGCTACCGGCCTCTGGGCTACGACGGAAGTCAACCCGGCTGGTGCTGACGGCCTGTTCTACGGCGATACGCATCTTCTCTTTGCTCAGGTTGTTTCGGTCATCGTCGCTTATGCTCTGGCCATTGTTGGTACGTACATCCTCTTCAAGATTGTCAGCCACTTCATGAAGGTTCGCGTTGATGAAACGGAAGAAATCGCAGGTCTCGATATTGTCGAGCACGGTGAGCGCGGCTATGCCAGCTCCATGATGGCAGGCAGCCCGCTTGCTTCGATTGAGAACTCCAGCGAGATGCTGGCCAACACGATTCTCAGTACGCAGAAGGAGTGAGCACCATGGCTGAAGAAAATCGTAAAATCACAAAAGTAGAGATTATCACACGTGCCAGCAAGCTCGAAGAGCTCAAACAGGCACTTAACGATATCGGCGTGCTCGGCATGACCGTCAGCCAGGTCTTTGGCTGCGGCCTGTCGAAAGGCCACACGGAAGTTTACCGCGGCAAAGAGTACGATATCAACCTCGTTCCGAAAATCAAACTCGAGACGGTCATTTGCGAAATTCCCGTTGAACGCGTCCTCGAAGTCGCACAGAAGGCTGTGCGCACGGGCAATATCGGCGATGGCAAAATCTTTGTCTACGAACTCACCGATGCCGTCCGCATCCGTACGGGCGACCGTGGACCACAGGCCATCATGGATACGAAATGACCATCGTAAACCAATGCGATCTCCAAATCCCACATATCCATAGATGAAACAAGAAAGAGGAGCCCTGCGGGGCTTCTTTTTTTGTTTGGTACGATTGACTGGTTCGATGGGATAAAGTTTGGAGCGGTTGACATCTGGCAGGGGGCGGGGACCTATCTTTCGGCTTCGGCGGAATACAGGTCCCTGCCCTAGTTATGTCCGTCCTCTCCATGATATAATGAAGCAAACCTTAGCGTATCGAAACAGAAAGGAAGAAGCATATGGAGCAGCGGGGATTGTTGATGGTGCATACGGGCGAGGGCAAGGGGAAGACGACGGCGGCGCTGGGCCTTGCGGTGCGGGCCTGGGGGGATGGGCTTCGTGTCCTTATCCTGCAGTTCATCAAGGGCGGCTGGAAGTACGGCGAGCTGCATGCCATTGAGACTTTGGCGCAGGCCGAGGGCCGCATCGAGGTCCGTCAGCTCGGTCTCGGCTTTACGCACAAAGGCGAGACGCCGAAGTCGGAACACCTGCGGGCAGCAAAAAGGGCGCTGGCCATCGCGGAAAAAGAAATCACGAGCGGCAACTGGGATATGATGATCCTCGATGAAATCAATTACGCCGTGAATTTTGGCCTCATCAGCGAACAGGAGCTCGCGGAACTTCTCGCCAAACGCCCGGGAAATCTGCATCTCGTCTGCACGGGCAGGAATGCCCCTGACGTACTTTTGCAGCAGGCCGACCTCATCACAGAGATGAAAAAAATACGCCATCCGTTCGAATCAGGGATAAAAGCGCAAAAAGGCATTGAATTTTGAGTCGTAATGTTGTAAACTAAGTATCACATTACGAATTGCATCTTACTTGTCTGCTTGAAGTAGACATCTGATACAAAATAGTTAGGAGAGTTGTTTATGAGAAGCGATATTGTCAAAAAAGGTGCTACGCGCTGCGCGCATCGTTCCCTGTTTCATGCAAATGGTTATGGTCCTGAAGACCTCCAGAAGCCGCTGATCGGTATCTGCAATTCCTTTAACGAAATCATCCCGGGCCACATTCACCTGCGTGAGATTGCCGAAGCTGCCAAGCTCGGTGTTGCCGCTGCCGGCGGTACGCCGATGGAATTCCCGGCAATCGGCGTCTGCGATGGTATTGCCATGGGTCATACGGGCATGAAATATTCCCTCGCGAGCCGCGAGCTCATCGCCGACTCCATCGAAGCCGTTGCCATGGCTTCCGGTTTTGACGGCCTCGTGCTGATTCCAAACTGCGATAAGATTGTTCCGGGCATGCTCATGGCCGCTGCCCGCCTGAACATTCCGGCCGTCGTCGTTTCGGGCGGCCCGATGCTGCCAGGCCGTTTCCATGGCCGTGACGTCAGTGTCAGCCAGGCCTTTGAAGCTGCCGGCAAATTCGCCGCTGGCCAGATGGATGCTGCCGAGATGGCTGACCTCGAGTCGAAATGCTGCCCGGGCTGCGGTTCCTGCGCCGGCCTGTTCACGGCCAACACGATGAACTCCCTGACGGAAGTCCTCGGCATGGGCCTGCCGGGCAACGGCACGATTCCGGCTGCTTACAACGGCGAACGCCGCCTGCTCGCGAAACGCGCCGGTGCCGCCCTGATGGAACTCATCAAGAAAGACATCAAGCCGCGTGACATCATGACGCGCGAAGCTTTCGAGAATGCCATCACGGTCGACATGGGCATCGGCGGTTCATCGAACACGGTCCTGCACCTCACGGCCATTGCCCATGAGGCTGGCATCGACCTGCCGGCACCGCTGTTCGATGAGATTTCGCGCCGCACGCCGTACATCACGAAGCTCAGCCCGGCCGGCAAGCATCATATGACGGACCTCAATGAGGCCGGCGGTATTCCGGCTGTCATGCATGAGCTCTCCAAGAAGGGCCTGATTCATCTCGACGCCCTGACGATTACGGGCACGGTCGGCGACCGCATCAAGAACGCCGAAGTCCTCGACCGCAATGTCATTCACAGCGTCGACGACCCGTACCGCAAAGAAGGCGGCATCGCCATCCTCAAGGGCAACCTCGCACCGGATTACGCCGTTGTCAAGGCTTCGGCTGTTGCTCCTGACATGCTGACGTACACGGGCAAAGCAAAATGCTACAACTCCGAGACGGAAGCCTGCGATGCCATCATGGCCGGCGATATCCATGACGGCGACGTTGTCGTCATCCGCTACGAAGGTCCAAAAGGCGGCCCAGGCATGCAGGAAATGCTCAACCCGACGGCAGTCATCACGGGCCGCGGCCTCAAAGTCGGCCTGATCACCGACGGCCGTTTCAGCGGTGCCAGCCAGGGTGCCTGCGTCGGCCACATCTCGCCGGAAGCCATGGAGGGCGGCCCAATCGCTCTCATCGAAGACGGCGATGAAATCACCATCGACATCCCGAACCGCAGTCTGACGCTCGCCGTCAGCGACGAAGAACTCGCGAAACGCAAGGCCAACTGGAAGAAGCCAGAGCCGAAAATCAAGACCGGCTACCTCTCCCGCTACGCCAAACTCACGACGTCCGCCAGCACGGGTGCCGTACTCAAATAAAATATAGACGCCAGTTAAAAGCTGCATGGGCATTTTGCTCATGCAGCTTTTTTGTGTCTGAAAGAGCTCTTTTTTAATGAAGGAAAATGAAACAGCAGCGACAGTGAGGTGTTTTTTGTATGAAAAAATTTGCCATGCCGGCAAAAACTTTTTGACGAAAACCGAGTGAATAAAACGATATGATTATTTATAACAAAATTAGTATAAAAATATAAAACAAAACGATATTTATAATAATGAAATACAGATGACGATAGATTCACTTATTACGGAATGTTGGGTTCTCAATCGAAAAAAAACAGAATGAAATGAAAAAAAGATGACCTGCTGCCCTTAGGATAAGGTCATTTTTTTCTTGACAGAGATTTTTAAACGTTCCAATTACGGCAACACATTCTGATTTGACCCTGCTGCGAGATGAGGTCATATGATTAGGTTAGTATTAAAGGCTAACAAGGGTTTAATATTGTAGGGGGGAACCATCAGATGAACAAGATATATAAAGTCATCTATAGTAAAGTCAAACAATGTTATATTGTCGTCTCGGAGCTGGCCAAAAGCCACGTCAAAAGCTCCCACGGCAGCAATGGTCAGCAGAAAGCGGCTCTGACCATGTCCGTCCTGCTCGCGCTCGGGGCATTTACCTTTGCGTTTGGGCCGGTGAATGCAGAGGCGGCGACGAAAACCAAGACCGATGGTTCCAACTTCATTGGTGTTGAACGGACGGATGGCACGTTCGAAGATTCGTCCTACAAAAACTATAATGGCGGTGGCGCCGAAGGCCCTCAATCCATTACCATCGGTACGGCGGCTGAAGCAGGAAACAGTACGATTACCATTGGCGATCGGAGAGCCGGCGCGTCTATTGGCAGCGTCTATGTGGGCCAGGGCGACATCAAAAATCCTTTTACCGATCGAGGCGGCTGGGTCACTTCGGTAGGGTATAATTCTGATGCAACTGGATATGGTTCCATCGCCATCGGTTCCAATGCAATCGCCAAAAATGATATCGAGCAAAATATTGAGTTATCAAATGCATCTGGCGATTTGAATGACAATCCGACCATAAAGGGCGCATCCGTTGCTCTAGGATACAGCGCCAGTGCGGCAGATGGCAGTATTGCGATCGGGTCTTATTCTGTAGCCACGGCAGCTGCTTCCACAGAAACTGCCAAATTCAGAGACAATACGGATTCTGATTACAAGGCACCTTCCTCCTATGTTTCCGTGGGTTCCGACACGGTAAAACGCCGGATTACCAATGTGGCAGCCGGTTCTGATGCCAACGATGTGGCCACCGTGGGCCAGCTGGCCTATGTAGAACAAGAAGCCCAGGCTAAGGGTTCCTGGAAACTGACGGCCGGCAAGGCCAATGAATCCACCGTTACGGCCGGCTCCACTGTAGACTTCTCTGCCGGGTCCGACGGGAACCTGTCCGTATCCAAAACGGCCGATTCTAATAACGTCACCATCGGCCTGAAGAAAGATGTGACTTTGGGGGCGGCTACTTCCGGCAATGGCGGCAGCCTCGATGTTTATCGTGCCGTTGCAGATGCTAATAGTGATAAGGAAACGAATCCGAAAGGGCATGTATATGACCAGTTAGGCAGTCATGTCCGTATCGATGGCTCGACGGTAAGTGTGCACTATGATAATGGCACAGGTAACAGCGATGCAAGGGGCATAGTTCTTGGCGTTGCCAATGACAGCTATGCGGACTCGAGTGATTCAACAAAGACTGTTAATAGCCCTCTTGGCTATGTATATTTGCAGGATGGAGACAATTACTACTATATCCATGGTGCCATGAACAATGACACTGATTATCAGGGGCGCCTTGTCTACAACAGTTCCAAGTCGGGATATAACTACATTGCTAACCTGGAAGATGGAATAAGCTTCTCCGGCGATGCTGTAAAAGCCGGCAGCACTGCAAAAAATACCACGGCAGATACCCGGCTGGATCCTACGGCAGCCAACCATACGCTGAGTATCACCGGCGGTGCAAAGACTGATCTGACCACCGGCAACATCGGTGTGGTTACGACGCCGACAGAATATGATGGCACCGTGAACAACGGAGTAAAGACAGCAGGCGGACTTTCCATCCAGCTGGCCAAAGACCTGAAAGGCATCACATCCATTGTCAACGGTACAGATGGCAGCGGTGCCAAGATTACTCTGGGCACCAGCGGCACCACCATCAGCGGCGGCGACGTGAGTGTCAGCGGCAATAAGATCACCAAGGTAGGCAGCGGCCTAGGCGAGGACGGAACGTATAATTCTGTGACGGATGCTGAAAATGCAGCTAATCTGAGCGATGTCAGCAAAATGATCAATAATGCTGCTGACAGCAACGGCAAAAAGCTGGGCGACAAGGCAAATATCGATGCGTCCAATATTGGTACGAACCTGAAGGGCTCTGATGGAACGACGAAGGCTATTGATGATGAAATCAGAACGAATGAAAACAACTGGGGTACTGCCATCGGCACGGGCAAGATTGCGGATTCTTCGGCACAGGATGCTTCTAGTAATGGTTCTCAGCAGCTTGTCACGGGCGGTACGGTCTATAATGCTTTGAATCAGGCTAAAAATGAATTGACAAATAATCTGACTTATAAAGCCGGCTGGGGAATCGATATTGCTGATAAGACCAATGATGATGGTACCGTAACGAAAAATGTCATCAGCCTTGATCGCAATCTGGGAACAAATTACGGTAATCAAGCTGGTGGCACGGGGAAGGTTTCACTGGCAGCCAGCGGTGAAAATTCTCTGGTATTGGGAACTAGTGCTACGATTGAAACCAAAGATATCGCACATAAGGATCAGGATGTTGAATATGGTGCTACCGCACAAGATTCTGTAACTGTAGGCGGTTTCAATAATCTGGCTTCTGGCTCACAGGCAATTGTTAATGGCGGTTCCTATAATGTGGCTTCTGGTTATGCGTCTGTTGTCAATGGTGGTGGCGGTATTGGTAATAATGGAACTCACTATGGCAACACAGCTTCTGGAAAATTCTCGACGGTTACTGGTGGTGCAGCCAATACGGCTTCCGGTACGTATGCAACTATTAATGGCGGACAGAGATTAACGGCCTCAGGGGTTGCTTCTCTGGCGGCTGGTGGCAGCGGTAACACGGCTTCCGGCGGCATCAGCCTTGCAGCTGGCGGTATGTCGAATGCTGCTGAAGGCGACGGCACAGCCATCTTGAATGGTGCGGAGAATACAGCAACAGGACATCTGTCAACAATCGTCGGTGGCTATAAAAATCAGACTGCCGGGTATTATTCCAGTGCTATGGGAGGAACAGGTTCTCATACAGAAGGCATTCGTTCTGTAGGTATTGGCGGCGGCAGCACAGGTCTGGATGCTTCTGACAGTGTGGCTATCGGAAATGGTTCTATGGTTACCGTGGAAAAAGGCGTGGCCATTGGTCAAAGCAGCGTCACCAATCAAGCCGGTACGATTTCTTTTGGTCATAATCAAGGAGACGTAAAAGAACGGACTGTAACTTATAAAAAGAAAGATAATGGATCTATTGAATATGATTCGAACTATCAGCCTGTTATTGATACAGTAACGGAGACTACCTATGATTCTGCTGCTTATAACCGTCTGGTTAAAGTGGCTGATGGACAGGATGATCATGATGTGGTGGTTGTGGAACAACTGAAGAATCTGGCAGCGGCTTCGGATGCTTCCAATATTGGAGCAAATTTGTCCAAGGTTCCTATCAAGGATGCCGATGGAAATATTCAATATGATGATTCCGGTGCTATGAAAATGCAGGATGCCAGCGATTCCGATAAGACAACCAATGAAAATTTCTGGGGCCAGGCCATCGGCACAGGCAAGATTACGGATGATGCTGCGAAGGGCGGCCAGCAGCTCGTTACTGGCAGCACTGTGTTCAATGAAGTACGTCCTGCAACGAATGATGGAAAATATGTCAAGAAAGACCAGACGACAGGTGAAAACTTGAGCAAGCTGGATTCTGCCCTGCAGAATGTCGATAAAAAAGCCGGTGCCCACACGGTGCTGAAGGTGGAAGGTCAATCAGCCGGGACAGCAGATGGTGAATATAAGGGCACGAATCTTCTGCTTCATCAGGATACCGATTCTGAAACGGGACAGGTAACTTATGACCTGAAGCTGGCAAACAAAGTCACCATTGGTTCTGCAGATGACACAAAGGTAACCATCGATGGCACCAAGGGCGAAGTCTCCGGATTGAACAATACGGATTGGAGTAAAGATAAGAGTTCTGACTATGAGAATTCCGATAAGGCAGCTACGGAAGCCCAGGTACAGAAAGCTTATGATGCAGCCGTCCAGGAAGCTGGAACAAATGCAGCCAAGAACGATATCCATGTGGCAGCTGGTGAACAGTCTGTAAGCAATGACAATAAGATTTCCATGAACCTTGTGGATGGAAATGGCAAGACTCAGGGAACCGTCACGATTACTGACGTGGCCAGAGCCAGCGATATGGGCAATGTTTCCGATTTGCATGATAATTTGAAGAAAACTGATGGCACGGCTACTACGGTAATAGCTGCCATCAACAAAGTGGATGACAAAATCGGCGACCAGAAATACAGCACTAGCAATACCAGCACCAGCGGTAACAAATATGTGACAGACGGTGACAGCATCACTAACGCCATCGGCAAACTGGACGGAGCAGTACAGAAGGCTGCCGATGCGGCTGCAACAGCCGGTAAACAGCATTCTACGGTTTCTGCTGGTTCGAATATTGACGTGGATGGTGAAAAACAGAGTGATGGTCATATGGACTACAAAGTGTCTCTGAAAGATAACATTTCCCTGAACAGCGTGACCACGAAGACTACGACCACCGATACTCTGACTGTCAACAACAATGCTACCATCGGCGGTGTCACGATTAAAGACCAGACAATCAGCGGTCTGAAAGATACGGACATCAAGGAAGGTTCCACTAATGCAGTCAATGGCAATACAATCTGGAAAGAACTTCGTCCGGAAAGTGATGGCTCGTACATCAAGAAAGACAGCACGACGGCTAAGAACCTTATCAGCCTTGACACTCAGGTCAAGAAGACCAGCGACCTCATCAACAGTGATGGCAAGACGATCAAGATTGGCGGCAGCGATGCTGCGACGAAAGTCGATGTCAGCGGCAAGGATGGTCAGGGCCGTGTGATCACGGGCGTGAAGACGGATGCGAATGACTCGACTTCAGCGGCCAGTGTCGGTTATGTCAATGATATGAATGCGGCGAACACGCAGCAGATTTATCACGACATGAACTCGGCTTACAGCCATGTCGAGAACGACATCAGCCGTGCAGCGGCCGGCAGCAATGCTTTGGCAGCCCTGCATCCGATGGAATTTGACCCGGACGACAAGGCTCAGTATGCCCTTGGCTACGGCCATTACCGCAATTCGAACGCCGGCGCGGTCGGCGTGTTCTATCAGCCGGATGAGAACAGCATGTTCAGCCTCGGTGCTTCGTTTGGCAATGGCGATGCCGGCATCAACGCGGGCGTGACGTTCAAGTTCGGCCCGGGCGGCTCGGGTCACCATGCGCTGACGAAGACGCAGATGGCCAAGGTCATCGACGCACAGTCGAAGGAGATTGACGCACTCAAGAAGGACAATGCCGACAAGGATAAACGCATCGATGCTCTTGAGCAGAAAGTCAATGAGATTCTGGCCAAAGTCGAGAAAGACAAGGCTTGAGTCTGCTGGACACGAGGCAAACGCATCGTATCTATTATTATTATAAGGAAGTGAATTTATATGACAGCAACGCGAAAAGTCCATATCTGGTCCACGCGTCTCAAGGAGCTGCGCATCCAGAACAACTTGTCGCAGGCCGAGGTTGCCAAAGTCATTCAGTGCAGTCAGGTCGCGTACGGCATGTATGAACTCGGCAAACGCAAAATTCCCATTGATAAGCTGGTCGTTCTGGCGAAATACTACCGTGTTTCGCTCGACTATCTGGCGGGGCTTTGTGACAATGTCGGTGGCTTAACCGCAAATATGTGATAAGAAGAAGTATTAACTTTTTGATGAAAGACACCGCCTGCCCTCAGTCAGAGACCCGCAGGCGGTGTTTTTATTTTGTTGTACAATCTTATTGAGTATATAGATGAAGCACCACAGGAAGGAGGCTATGCCGTCAACTACCCGCGACTGAAGTCGCGAGCTTGAGGGAATCTTTCGATACCTCAAT
>USAK01000023.1 GCA_900552565.1 uncultured Selenomonas sp.
TTTGCTCATACCTATATTATACAAACATCTACTATCTAATACAAGCAAAACTTTGAGAAGTGGTCCGGCTTCAATCGCTTACGCAAATTCGCCGGACGCGGCTTATATCCCCGTAGCTAAAGCTAAGGTTTTTACGCCGCATCTCGATAACTTTTATTATAGCGGATTGCCGCCAAAAGTACACCCTTTCCTGAGCCGGTGGTTTATGACAGAATATGATATAATGAAGAAAAACTTCCCTTTTGGTGCAGCACAAAGAAGGAATCCCTATGAATTATCTCATCCACAACATCTCCATCAATCTCAACCACATCCGCAAGGCCAAGGGCATGCGCCTCGATGTTGTCGCGGAGCAGACGGGCGTGAGCAAGAGCATGCTCGCGGGCATCGAGCGCGGCACGGCGAACCCGTCCATCGGCGTGATTGACAAGATTCTCAGCGGGCTGCGCATCGAGCTTGCCGACCTCACACAGGCGCCGGTGAAAGACGCGTACCTCGTCAACGTCGAAAATATCGCGCCGACGAAGAATGTGCCCGGCGACATCATCCCGCTCATCGCCATCCCAACGATAGCGGGCACGGGCAAATACAGGAAAATCTACAATTATATTTCACCGACTCCTGCAGCTGATGACTTTGAGCCCATCGAGCTCGTCTCCCTGCTGCGCGAACTCAACGCCGAGCTCGGCATCCCTGCCAGCCTCAAAGAAACCGGCGTTACCCCCGACAAGTTCGACGCCATGGCCGACGACGCCATGAAGAGCGGCAACATCGCCGTCAACCCGCGGGCCACGACCCAAAAAGATGTCCTGGCGCTTTACGAAAAGGCGCTTTGACACAAATCCATTCCACATAGCTCAAAATGCGAAAACAGCGGACAGCATCTTCCCGTGAGGATGCTGTCCGCTGTTTTTATTGACTTCTATATCTGTTATCAAAGGCCGGCTTCTTCGCGCAGGATGGCGGCTTTGTCCGTGTGCTCCCACGGGAGGTCGACGTCGGTGCGGCCGAAGTGGCCGTAAGCAGCGGTCTGCTTGTAGATTGGACGGCGCAGGTCGAGCATCTTGATGATGCCGGCTGGGCGCAGATCGAAATGTTTCTTGACGAGGCTTTCGATGACGTCCTCATCGACTTTGTTCGTGCCGAACGTATCGACCATGATGGAAACCGGATGAGCTACGCCGATGGCATAGGCCAGCTGGATTTCGCAGCGGTCAGCAAGGCCGGCAGCGACGATGTTCTTCGCAACATAGCGGGCAGCGTAAGCGGCACTGCGGTCAACCTTCGTCGGGTCTTTTCCGGAGAAAGCGCCGCCGCCATGACGGGCCCAGCCGCCATAGGTGTCGACGATGATCTTGCGGCCCGTGAGGCCCGAGTCACCCTGCGGACCGCCGATGACGAATTTGCCCGTCGGGTTGATGAAAATCTTCGTAGCGTCCGTCAGGAGCTCAGCAGGAACAACAGCCTTGATGACGTGTTCGATGAGGTCCTTGCGAATCTGTGTAAGCTCAATGTTCTCGTCATGCTGCGTCGAGATGACAATCGTGTCAACAGCGACGGGCTTGCCGTCTTCGTAGAGCACCGTGACCTGCGTCTTGCCGTCCGGACGCAGGTAAGCGAGCGTGCCGTCCTTGCGGACTTCGGCGAGGCGGCGGGCAAGTTTATGTGCGAGTGCAATCGTCAGCGGCATGTACTCTTTCGTCTCGTTCGTCGCATAGCCGAACATCATGCCCTGGTCGCCGGCGCCGATGGCGTCCTCAACGTCCATATCGCCTTCGCGGGCCTCGAGCGCCTTGTCAACGCCCTGTGCGATATCCGGAGACTGCTCGTCAAGCGAAACGAGGATGCCGCACGTATCGGCATCAAAGCCGTATTTTGCGCGCGTGTAGCCGATTTCGCGTACCGTCTCGCGGATGATTTTCGGAATATCGACGTAGCATTTCGTCGAAACCTCACCGACAACATGGACCTGGCCCGTTGTCACGAGCGTCTCGCAGGCCACGCGGCCGTTCGGGTCTTTTTCAAGGATGGCATCGAGGATGCTGTCGGAAATCTGGTCGGCCATTTTATCCGGATGACCTTCCGTGACGGATTCCGACGTGAATAACATGCGTTTTTTACTCAAAGGAATAACCCCCTTCTTGAATCTTGTTAAAAATATAAGCTTGCAGAGCAGTCTCTCTCAGCCCTTATTCATGGTTCATGCATAAGAAAAGCTCTCTATTCTATAATAGAGAGCTTTTTATCGCACTCTCATCTTATAGGCTAGACCTAAAGGAATTGGCACCGTTTTGACAAAGTCAATGGTTGCCGCGGTTTCATCGGGCCAGTCCCTCCGCCGCTCTGGATGTGAGTTCACTATTCTGCTTTATGTAGACATGATATCGCATATATCGCATACTGTCAAGAGAAAAATGAAGAGGATTCACTTTTGTTTTTCAGAGCGGTCCTCTTTCTTATCCTCGCGGAATTCGCGAATGACGACTTTTTCGGCCTTGTCCGTGGCGTTGAGCTGGACGCTGACGACTTCATGCGAGGACGTCGGCACGTTCTTGCCGACAAAATCCGCGCGGATTGGCAGCTCCCTGTGGCCGCGGTCGATGAGTACGGCGAGCTGGATGGCCTTCGGACGGCCCATGTCGATGATGGCATCGAGAGCAGCGCGAATCGTGCGGCCCGTGTAGAGCACATCGTCGACGAGCACGATGGTCTTGTCCGTGATGTCGGCCGGCAGCTCCGTCTGATGGACAATCGGCTGATACGAAAGGGAGGAAAGGTCATCGCGGTAGAGCGTAATGTCGAGAATGCCGACCGGCGGCTTCTTTCCCTCGATATGCTCGATATTCGCCGCGATGCGCTCGGCGATAGGAACACCGCGCGTGCGGATGCCGACGATGACGATGTTATCGACGCCCTTGTTGCGTTCTACGATTTCGTGCGAGATACGCGTGAGTGCGCGGCGGATGCCCTCGGAGTCCATGATGATGGTCTTATCGGTCAGTACTGGCATAAAAATCCCTCCCATAAAAGCAGGTAAATAGGAATATTAAACTTAGCGTTTGAATTTGGCCCGCAGCGTGCGTAGGATTTTCTCCATGTCCTCAGGCAGAGGTGCCTTGAAGGTCATGCGCTCGCGCGTCCGTGGATGCGTGAGCTCGAGCTGCAGGGAATGCAGTGCCTGCCCCTCGATGGCAAACGGACAGCTGCGGCGCGGCCCGTACTTCGGGTCGCCGACCAAAGGATGGCCGATGCTCGTCATATGCACGCGAATCTGATGTGTGCGGCCCGTCTCGAGGCGGCATTCGACGAGCGTATAATCGCCGAAGCGCTCGAGCACGCGGAAATGTGTGACGGCCGGCTTGCCGTGCTCATGCACAATGGCCATTTTCTTGCGGTCGGTCGGATGGCGGCCGATGTCGCCCTTGATGATGCCGGCCTCTTCTTTAATGTTGCCGTAGACAATGGCCCAGTAGATGCGGTGCGCCGTCTTCGTGCGAATTTGCTCCGCGAGGTCGAGATGCGCCGTATCGTTTTTGGCCGCAACTATGACGCCCGATGTATCCTTGTCGAGGCGGTGCACGATGCCCGGACGAATCTCGCCGTTGATGCCCGAGAGGTCTTTGCAGTGATAGAGAAGCGCATTGACGAGCGTCCCCGTGTAAATGCCTGTAGCCGGATGCACGACCATGCCGCGCGCCTTGTTGACGACAATGATGTCGCTGTCCTCGTAAAGAATATCCAAAGGGATGTTCTCCGGCAGAATCTCCACGGGCTTTGCTGCCGGCATATGGAACGTGACGTTTTCGCCGGCCTGCAGCTTGTAATTTGACTTGCGCGGCTGCGTGCCGACGAGCGCCTGCCCTTCCGCGATGATTTTCTGGACATGCGCACGCGAGAGCTCAGGCTCCATACGCGTGAGGAAGACATCGAGGCGTTCGCCGTCCTTGTCGGCGCAGAACACCTTCGTCTCTGCCGAATTCATATCATCTGACATATCAATCATCCATCTCTTTCATGCGGAATACTATGGCAAAAATCATGCTGGCCACGCCGAGCACAATGGCGATATCGGCGACATTGAAGACGGGCCAGATGCGGAAATCAAAAAAGTCAATGACGAGCCCCTGACGGATGCGGTCGATGAGGTTGCCCATCGCTCCGGCCAGAAGGGCCACGCAGCCGTAATAAAACGGGGCCGGCTGGCGCCGCAGCTGTCTGCGGTACCAGAAAAACGCGGCGAGCAGCACACAGGCCGCGAGAATGAAGAACCAGCGTGCATTGGCCAGCAGGCCAAAGGCCGCGCCGGGGTTCAGCACATACGTGATGTGGAAGAATGGCTCTATGACGGCCATGCTCTCCCCCGGCAGGAAATGGCTGCTAATGAGGTACTTCGTGAACTGATCGATACAAAGGATCAGGATAAAGAGGATGTACGCCATGGCGTGCAATCAGCCTTTCTGTGCAGGGGGCTCTGTCTGCGGTGCAGACGGAGCCGCCGGTGCATCCTGTGGTTTATTGTTGTTGATGTTATTTACGTTATTGACGCTGCTGTTGATGCTGCCGGTCTCAGCCTTAGCTTTTTCATTCTGCTGAGACTGATGCGGGTCTGCGGCCTGCTGGCGCGGCAGACGGCCGATGGCATCGTGCAGCACGGCAAGCTCCGACTCGAGCGCTGCCTTGATCTGGAAGAGGAACTGCGACTTGGCTTCGACGAGACGGCAGTACTCGACCGTAGCCGCTTTGACCTGATGGTCAGCGGCCTCGACCATCTGACGGGCCGAAATCTCGGCGTCACGGCGCATGTTCTGGCATTCCTTGGCCGTGTTCTCACGCAGGTTCTGCGCGTTCTCCTTGGCCGTGTCCGTGACCTCGTTGGCCGTCTTCTGGGCAATCACGAGCGTTTCCTTGAGGTTGTTCTCGAGTTTCTGATACTGGGCGTTCTCTTTTTTGAGGCGTTCGACCTGCTCCTTGAGGTTGTCGTTCTCGCGGAACAGCTTCTCATAGTCGTTGACGACCTGGTCGAGGAAATCGTCAATTTCATCCTCATTGTAGCCGCGGAAGCTGCGCCGGAATTCTTTATTGTGGATATCAAGTGGTGTAAGCAAAGTCAGGATCTCCCATCTTTATCTATGAGTTCTGTGGATTTATGGAATAATGTATTAAATGTAGCGCTTGAGTACGACGACCGTGCGGCCTTTCTTCGTCTGGCCGCGGACTTCGGCGACTTCGAGGCGGCCGCGGCCGCGCATCGAGATGATGTCGCCCTCTTTGACCGTCTGCGACGCACTCTTGACGGGCTGCCAGTTGAGCTTCATCTTATCGGCCGCGATATCAGCGGCGGCACGGCTCCTTGACGAGCCAAAGCCCGAAGCGGCAATCGAGTCGACGCGCAGCGAAGCGACCGTCGCACGGATTTCCTTGCAGCGCTCCTCACGCGGTGCGATGTCGGCAAGGTCTGCCATTTCGCACGTGACGCCGACGGCGCCGATTTTCGTGAGATTCTGCAGAAGATATGCGGCCATCTTGCTGTCGCAGAGGATGCGCACGGAATCAGCCGTGACCAGAAGGTCGCCGAGGCGGTCGCGCTCGATGCCGAGGCCCATGAGGGCGCCGAGGACATCGCGGTGCGAGAGGCGTGCAAACTGGCCGTTCCACGACGCGCGCAGGCAGGCGATATCAAAGCCCGTAGGCGTACCCTGAAAATCACTGTGGATGTACATAGCCCGCGCACGCTCCGCGCCCGGATAGCCGCCATTGAAGTCAACGCGCAGATCCGGGTAGTTTGCGGCCACGGTCTCGGCGATTTCCTGACCGAACGGGTCGAGGAAGCCGCTCAGGCGGAACTTCTGGCTGCGCTGTACGGCTTCGGCGAGGTCGACGAGCTTGACGACCGTCTCCTCTCCTTCCGTGCCTTTATAGAAACGTATGATTTTTTCTTTTTGTTCACTTGCCATTATTTCTTTCCCAACTCTCTGGACTTTTCCGTCGCTGCGAGCACGGCGTCGATAAGGGCGCCGCGCAGGCCGCGGTTCTCCAGGACGCGCACGCCGGCAATCGTCGTGCCGGCAGGGCTCGTGACCTGGTCGCGCAGCACATCCGGATGCTTCTGCGTCTCGAGCACCATCTTCGCGGCACCATAGACCGTCTGGGCGGCGAGCAGCGTTGCCGCGTCGCGCTTGAGCCCTGCGGCCACGCCGCCATCGGACAGTGCATCGATGAGCAGGAACACATAGGCAGGGCCGCTGCCCGAAAGTCCCGTCACAGCATCCATCGCCGGCTCCGACACCTCGATGGCACGGCCGGACGCGGAGAGAATCTCAGAGACGGCCTTGGCCTCTGCCGCTCCTGCCCGCGTGCCGCAGGCAAAGGCGGACATACCCGCGCCGACGGAAAGCGGCGTGTTCGGCATGATGCGCACGACCGGCTGGGACGTGAACGATGCTTCGAGCGAATCAAGCGTCAGTCCGGCGACAATCGAGAGAATCAACGTATCCTTGCCGACCTTGTCCTTGACCTCATCAATGGCCTTGGCCGCAGCCTGCGGCTTGACGGCGAGGAACAGCACATCGACATGGCCGACAAAAGCATCGGCCCCAACGCTCGTATGAATGCCGTAGCGCTCCGCGAGTTCCTGACAGCGTGCGGCCTTATGATCTGACACAAAGATATGTTCACGGTCAATCGTTCCCTGCGTGATGCCAGCGACCAATGCCTCTGCCATCGCACCGCCGCCGATGAAACCGACGCATAAATCCAAGCCCATGGAAAAGCCCCCTATCATGATATTGCTGCTGTATCCCGATAATTTATGTTATTCTCGTTATTTCTTGAGCCACGGCATCTCGGTCGACACCTTGCGCTCTTCTTCCGTATACGTCACATTGACGTTGCTCGGTGCGCAGAGGAAGACATTGTGGCCGACTTTTTTGATTTCGCCGTTGAGGGCATATGTCGTGCCGCTGATGAAATCGATGATGCGCTTGGCCGACTCGGCGTCCGTATGCTCGAAGTTGATGACAACGGGTTTTCTCTCGCGCAGGTTGTTGGCGACCTGCTGGGCATCGTCGAATGTCTTCGGTTCGATGATGATGACCTTCATCTGTGCTGCGACGACATTCTCACGGACCGAAGCGCCGGAATGCAGATTGACCACATTGCTCGCTTCGCCTTCCTGACGTTCCCTGTTATTTCCCAATTCTTCTTCCTCCTTGTCATCATAAGCACGCTTCTGCCTGCGTTCTCTGGCCGCTTCTTCTTCCTCTGCCTGAGCAAGCTTGGCATCCTCATCGGGGTCCGAAAGACCGAACTTGCCGCAAATCTTATCGATTACATTCATCTAAAAACACTCCTCTAGTTCTCCCTTGGACTAGTATCAGTATTGACGCGGCCCAAAAATCGCCGTGCCGACACGGACGATATTGGCACCCTCTTCTACCGCGATCTGATAGTCATGGGTCATACCCATTGATAAATATTTAATATTCGCGGTCTTAAAGGGAATTTCCTTTACTTCCTGGAAAATTTCATACATTTCGTGGAACAGCGGCCGGCATTTCTCCACATCGTCGTAATTCGGCGCAATGCACATGAGACCGACGAGATGCAGGTTCGGCAGCGTGTCGATGAGGTCTAAGAGCGGACGCAGGTCTTCCCTGTAAATGCCCGACTTACTCTCTTCCTTCGCGAGGTTGACCTGCACGAGAATGTCCTGCACCTTGCCGATTTTCGCGGCTTCCTTGTCGAGGGCGCGCGCGAGATGCTCGGAGTCGACCGAATGAATCAGGCTGAAATACTTGACGGCCGGCTTGGCCTTGTTCGTCTGCAGATGGCCGATGAGGTGCCAGGTGACATCGCGGTCGAGCACATCGAACTTGCTCTTGGCCTCCTGGATGCGGTTCTCGCCGATATCCGTGGCTCCGGCATCAATGGCCTCGCGCATGGCCGTGACATCGTGATTCTTTGTAACGGCCACAAGCTTCACGGGCGCGTCTTTCGGCACGCGCGTGCGTCTGGCCATGGCTTCTTTGATATTTGCTTCAACTTTATGGAGATTTTCTGCAATCATGCGACTTCCCCCGTTTATGAATACGATAGAACGAAAAAATGATGACAATGCTCAGCGCCTGAGAGCGATGACAGCTGCCATGCGGCCGGTCCTGCCGCCGTCAGCACGGTACGAGAAGAAATCCTCGTGATGGCACGACGTGCAGGTCTTGGCCTCGTCGATGTGCTCCGGCAGGACGCCGGCATCGAGCAACTGGATGCGGTTGGCCGCCCAAAGGCTCAGATGCGTTTTGCCCTCCGCGTTCGTAAAGAGCTCCGCTTCGTGATGCGGGAACGCCTCGCGGAATTTCGCCTCGACCTCGGGACCAATCTCATAGCAGCACGGGCCAATCGACGGGCCGATGGCCGTGAGCAGTTCTTCCGGCTTCGTGCCGAATTCCTCGTGCATGCGCGCGACGGTCTTCTGGCCGATGCGGCGGACCGTGCCCTTCCAGCCGCCGTGCGCGATGCCCACGGCCCTGTGCACCGGGTCGAGGAAAAGAATCGGCGTGCAGTCGGCGAAGCATAAGAGTAGCGGCAGCTTGGGCACATTGGTAATCAGAGCGTCCGTCTCAGGGATGGAATCCTTGTAAACAAGCGCGCCGCGGCCGGCTTCGGCCTCGCCGACGCGCGCGATATGCTCGCCGTGCACCTGCTCCGGCGTCACGAAGCGCGCGGCGTCAAGTCCGAGCGCCGCAAGATAGCGGCGGCGGTTCTCGGCGACAGCCTCAGGGTCATCGCCGACGTGCAGGCCGAGGTCGAGAGACGCCCACGGCGCTTTGCTCACGCCGCCCTTACGGCCCGAAAGGCCGTGCGCGGCCAGCTCCTCTGGAAATAAGGAGAAATGGCCGCTGTATATATGATGCGTTTTATCGATTTCCAGCAAAGAAAAGCTCATCGAAACACCTTCTTAACCTTCTTAAATGCAGCAGAACAATAAAAACAAAACGGCTCAGCAGACACCGCAGCGATGGCAGCCTTCGAAGCACGGGATGGTCGGCTTGAGCTCCTTCGACTTTTTGAGCTCTTCGTAAAGATACGATTTGTGAAAGCCCATGTCGAGCCGCTCCCATGGAAAAATCTCGTCTTCCGGACGTTCGCGGTAAAGGTAGAACGCCGGGTCAAGATGCATTTCCTTTAGGGCGCGCTTAAACGCCTTGCTGCCGCCGAGCTCATGCGCGCGGACCAGCGCCTCGCCAACGCGGCGGTCGCCGCGCGAGAGCACGCCCTGAATATAGGCTTCTTTTGGCGACTCGATGTTGACGATGACGTTCTTGCGGCGGCGAAGTGTCTTTTCGAGGCGCTTGAGACGCTTCTCCACGACCTTGCGGTCGGCCATCGGCTCCCACTGGAACGGCGTAAAAGGCTTCGGGATGAACGGATTAACAGAGAGCGTCAAGATGCCCTTGCTGCCCTTCTCTTCCATATAATCCTTGAGCCGCTCCGCGAGGTCGATGATGGCGTCGATATCCTCTTCTTCCTCGAACGGCAGGCCAATCATGATGTAGAGACGGAAATTGCGGATGCCCGCGGCGAGGCCGAGGTCCATCGACGTAAACAGATGATGCTCCTCAATGCCCTTGTTGATGACGGCGCGCATGCGGTCGCTGCCGGCCTCCGGCGCCATCGTCAAAGTCTTGAGACCGCTCTCGGCGAGAGAATCGACGAGCTCCTTCGTCACCGAATCCGCGCGGAACGAAGCCACGGACATCGAGAGGCCCTCGCCTAAGATATCCTTGCAGAGCTCGTTGATTTCGGGATAATCCGAGATGGCTGCGCCCATGAGGCCGATGCGCTTGCGGTACTTAAGGGCTTCCTGCACCTCTTCGTTGATGACGGCGAGCGAGCGGTTGCGCGGTTTGCGGAAACAGTAGCCTGCCATGCAGAAACGGCAGTGGCGGCCGCAGCCGCGCGCCGTCTCGATGAGGTAGAAGTTAAACTCCGTGTTGTCCGTGACGACGACGGTATGCGCCGGATACGCGTCAAGGTCCTTGACCCACTGGCGTGAGACTTTTTCTGGCGCACCTTCCAACGGCTTGATGGACGTCAGATGGCCCTTGTCATCATAATGATGCTCATAAAGCGACGGCACGTAGACGCCCGGCACTTCGGCAAGGCGCCGGAGCATTTCCTGACGCGGAACGCCCTCTCTCTTAGCCGCATGATACGCATCCATGAATGCGGGCATGATGACCTCGCCCTCGCCGATGATGAAAGCATCGAAGATGGCAGACAAAGGCTCTGGATTGAACGTCGGACACGGGCCGCCCGCAATCACGATGGGGTCGCGCTCGCCGCGCTCCGAAGCCTTTAGCTTGACCTTGCCCATCTCGAGCAGCTGCAGCACGTTGAAATAATCCATCTCAAACGACACGGCAAAGCCGAGCACATCAAAATCATAAAGCGGCGACTGCGTCTCGATGCTCATGATGGGCGTGCGTGTATTGATGTAGCGCTGGATTTTCGTGCGCTCAGGCAGGAAAACGCGCTCGCAGGCCGTATCCTGACGCTTATTCAGCAGGTCATAGATGATGTGGAACCCAAGATTCGACATGCCGACAAAATAGGAGTTCGGATAGACGAGCGCAAAACGCGTCCGCGTGCCGACGGGATAGATATAATACCCCTGCTCCTCCTGCAGCTGCTCCTTGAGCTCTTTTTTGAGTTCCCAATCCAAACGCTTTTCCTCCAAATTATATACACCTAGATGCAGCGGTCAAGACGGCACGGCTGTGCCCCGTCAGTCTTTTTCGCTTTTCTTTTTTTCTGGTTCTTTATCCTGCTTCGCCTGTGCCTGCGGGGGATTCTTCCCCTTCTGCTTTTTCTGCTCCCTCTGTTTGCGGGCCTGCATGTCCTGCAGCTCCTCGAGGAAGCTTGAGATATCAGCGAATTTGCGATAGACCGAGGCGAAGCGGATGTAGGCAACGTCATCGAAGTCCTTGAGGCGTTCCATGACGAGGCGGCCGATGTCCTGTGACGAAATCTCGCGGTCCATCGTGTTGCGGATGTCGCGCTCGATTTCGTTGACGAGGTTCATGATGCGGTCCATCGAGATGTCGCGTTTGTCGCACGAGCGGATGATGCCGTTGAGGATTTTGTCGCGCTTGAATACCTCGCGGCGTCCGTCGTGCTTGATGACCATCAGCGGCAGTTTCTCGACGACTTCATACGTTGTGAAGCGTTTGCCGCAGGCCGTGCACTCGCGGCGGCGGCGAATGGTCATGCCATCGTCCGTAGCACGCGAATCGATGACGCGGCTGTCTTCATGTTTACAATAAGGACATCTCATACTTACCCCTTCTTCACCTGTCTGCGCGGCCGCACGAGACATTTCGGGCCAAAGCCGATGAGGTCCTCGCGGTGGCCAAGATGCAGCGCTTTGCGGACGATATCATGATTCTTCGGCAGCCAGTACTGCATGAGTGCCCGCTGCATTCTCTTCTCTTCGTATGTTTTGGCCGAATAGACCTTTTCTCCCGTCAGCGGATTGATGCCGGTGTACCACATGCAGGTCGACAGCGTGCCCGGCGTCGGGATGAAGTCCTGCACCTGCTGCGGATGGTAGCCCATGTCGCGGATGAATTCCGCGAGCTCGATGGCATCGCTGAGCTCGGAACCCGGATGGCTCGACATGAAGTACGGCACAAGGTACTGCTTCTTGCCGAGCTTCTCGTTCATGCGGCGGAACTTCTCGACAAAGCGCAGGTAGACGGCGCGATTCGACTTGCCCATGAGCCGCGTCACGCGGTCGGAGATGTGCTCCGGCGCGATTTTGAGCTGGCCGCTGACATGGTACTTGCAGAGCTCGTAAAGGAAATCATCCTTGGCGAGCAGCAGATAGTCAAAGCGGATGCCCGAACGCACGAAGACCTTCTTGACGCCCGGCAGACTGCGGAGCTCGCGCAGGAGCTTGATGTAATCGCTGTGGTCGGCCACGAGCATCTTGCAGGGCTCCGGCGAAAGGCACGGCTTGCCGCGGCACGTGCCGCGCTTGAGCTGCCCGTCGCACGACGGACGGCGGAAATTCGCCGTTGGGCCGCCGACATCGTGGATATAGCCTTTGAAGCCCTTCATCTGCGTGAGGATTTTTGCCTCGCGCAGGATGGACGCATGGCTGCGCCGCTGGATGATGCGGCCCTCATGCGAGATAATCGCGCAGAAATTGCAGCCGCCGAAGCAGCCGCGCTGCGAGACGAGGCTGAACTGGACTTCCTTGATGGCCGGCACGCCGCCCGCCTTCTCGTAAATCGGATGATACGTGCGCATGTACGGCAGGTCGTAAATCTCATCCATCTGCGCTTCATTGAGTGGCAGTGCCGGCGGATTCTGCACGACGCACCATTCGTCGTTCTGCTGCAAAAGTTTGCGGCCGCGGATTGGGTCCTGCTCGAGGTACTCGAGCTTGAAGGCCTCAGCGAATTTCTTCTTATCTTTATGCACTTCGGCAAATGACGGCAGCTCGAGGTAGTCCCACGCGTAGTCCTTGTTTGGCACGCGATAGCACGTGCCCTGCACGTCCTGAATGTTGCTGACCGCTACGCCCTGCTGCAGGTCCGCGGCAATCTCGACGATGGCGCGTTCGCCCATGCCGAAAATCAGGAGGTCGGCCATGCTGTCGACGAGGATGGAGCGGCGGACTTCATTCGACCAATAGTCGTAATGCGCCATGCGCCGCAGGCTCGCCTCGATGCCGCCGATGATAATCGGCACATCGGGATAAAGTTCGCGCAGGCGGCTGCAGTAGACAATCGTCGCGCGCTCCGGGCGGTGGCCCGACTGTCCGCCCGGCGAATACGCGTCCTCGTGGCGCACTTTCTTTGCCGCCGTGAACTTATTGAGCAGCGAATCCATGTTGCCCGCCGAGACGAGAAAGCCGAGGCGCGGTTTGCCGAGGCGGTTGAAATCCTTCGTCGAGTGCCAGTCCGGCTGCGGGATGATGCCGACCTTGTAGCCGTGCTTCTCGAGCAGACGGCAGATGATGGCCGGCCCGAAGCTCGGATGGTCGACGTAAGCATCGCCTGAGACGAAGACAAAGTCAAGCTGCTGCCAGCCGCGCTCTTCCATGTCGCGGCGGCAAATTGGTAAAAAGCCGTTCATCAATTATTGCCATCCTTCGTGAAGGTCTTGTTGGCAACCTGACCGTCCTTGCCGGCCTTGCCGAGGTCTTTGCCATTGACGGAGAACGAAACGGCACCGGCATCGCCGACGCGGACCGTAACCTTGTCCTGCCCCTTCCAAGTCTGGGAATCCCCCTTCTTGAGTGTGCCCTCGTAGATGGTCTTGCCATCGGCCTTGACCTCGAGCCAGCAGTCAGCCGAGAACGTCGCCGTGACTTCGACATCATCGTACGTCTTCGGTTCCGGTGCAGCCTGCTGCGTCTGCTGCTGGGCCGGTGCCTTCGAGGCGCTGTCATTGCTGCCTGAGAGTGCATAAGCCGCGCCGGCCAGCACGACGAGGATGATGGCGACAATGGCGATGAGCTTTGTATTCGAACGCTTTGGCTCATCAAAATCGTATTTTGCGGCAGGCTTTTCGCTGCGCGCAGGTCTTTTCTTCGGAGCTGCAGTTTTCACGGCTTCCGGCTGCAGGGCCGGTTTGGCCGACGGCTGTGCCTGAGGCTCCGGACGCTGCTGACGGGCTTGCTGAGGCTCTGCCTGCTTCTGTGGAGCCGGAGCTGCCTTCGGCTGTACCGGTTCAGGATGCTTTGCCTTTGGGGCAGCCTTCGGTGCCGGCTGTTCCGCTTTGGGGGCAGACTCGGCCGGAGCCTTTGGAGCAGCGGCTTTTGGCGCCGGAGCCGCCGGTTTCACGGCCGGCTTTGTCTCCGGACGAGTCGGATGGGCCGGAGCTGCGGGGGCCTGCGTCTGCGGCGCAGAAGGCGCAGCGGACGGTGCGGCTCCCCCGCGGCGCTCGGCGATAAATTCCTGTACGAGCTCATTTGGGTTGAGCTTGAGGAAGTTCGCATAGCTGCGGATAAAGCCTTTCGTGTACACGTCCCCCGGCAGTTCATCGTAATTGCCGTTCTCTATATATTCAATGTATAACGCACGGATGCTCGTGCCTTTCTCGATGTCCTTATATGTCAAATTCTGCTGTTCCCGCGCCTCGCGCAGTTTATCTCCTAACATCGCTATTCCTCCCTGAAATGAATGTGCTTCCTGCACCTCATTTCATTATACATGATTGTTTTTCTGAAAACAAATTTCCTTGACAAATTCTGTAATTTCTGTTCTGCCGCGCAGAAAATGAAAATTCAGGCTTTATGCCGGCGGATGTCGGCCGCAGCTGTCTGCAATGCGGCCAAAAAGGCCTCGACGTCTTCTGGAGCCGTAAAGCGGCCGAGTGTTGCGCGCACAGCTGTCGAAGCCGCCTCTGCCCCCTGCCCCATGGCCGTCAGCACGTGCGAGGGCTCAAGGGAACCCGCGCTGCAGGCACTGCCGGCTGAGACGGCAAAGCCCATGAGGTCGAGCCTGATGAGCAGCGTCTCATGGTCGACGCCTTCGATGCCAAAGTTCACGTTGCCGGGCAGGCGGTCTTTTTGGGCGCCGTTTAAATGCGCGCCCGGAATTTTCATGATGCCGGCGATGAGTTTATCGCGCAGGGCCGTGAGCCTCTGGCCCTCCTGCGTGAGCTCGGCCCTGGCAATCTCTGCAGCTTCACCGATACCGACGATGCCCGCCGTGTTTTCCGTGCCGGCCCTGAGGCCGCGCTCCTGTGCGCCGCCATGAATGAGCGGGGCAATTTTCCGGCCGCGGCGCAGGAAAAGGGCACCGATACCCTTCGGACCGTAGAATTTATGGCCCGAGAGCGACAGCGCGTCCACCTGCAGTTCTTTGACGGACAGCGGGATATGGCCGACAGCCTGTACGGCGTCCGTATGAAAGAAAATGCCGTGTTCGCGGCAAAAGGAGCCAATCTCCGCGATTGGCTCGATGGTGCCGACTTCATTGTTGGCCGTCATGACACTGACAAGGAACGTATCGGGGCGCACGGCCTGCTCGATATTCTCAAGGCGCACGCGCCCTTCCTCATCGACATCGAGGTACGTCACATCAATGGACTCCGGCAGGGCCGCGCAGGCATGCAGCACCGCGTGGTGCTCAACCTTTGTCGTGATGATATGGCCGCCTTTTCCCTTCTGCAGAGCTTCATCAGCGAGAGAATGGATTATCCAGTTGTCGCTCTCGCTGCCGCCGCTCGTGAAGAAAATCTCGTCGGACTCCGCGCCGAGGAGATTGGCGAGCTGACGGCGGGCACGGGCGATGGCCTGACGTGCCTCACGGCCAAAGGAATACAGACTCGACGCATTGCCGAACTGCTGCGTGAAATACGGCAGCATGGCCTTAAGCACGCGCTCATCCGTGGGCGTCGTTGCCGCGTAGTCGAGGTAAACGGGTTTCATCTTGCACACCCCACAGTCTTATGGTCATCTTCATGGTCGTGGCAGAGGTCGTAGAGGGTGATGTGGTTCAGCACATCGCTGATGCTGTCGCAGACTTTTTCCCAGACGCCGCGCGTCACGCAGGCACAGGCCCTGTCGCACGGCTGTTCCGAAGACTCCGCACTCGTCAGCAGGCAGTCGACGAGCGCAATCGGCCCTTCGACCGTCGTGATAATCTCGCCAATCGTGATTTCCTGCGGACTGCGCGCGAGCATGTAGCCGCCCTGCGCCCCGCGCACGCTCTTGACGATGCCGGCGCGGCGCAGCGGTGCCATGAGCTGCTCCAAGTAATTTTCTGAAAGTCCCTGACTCTTGGCTATGCTTTTTAAGGACACGGCACCCTCGCCGTAGTGCAGGGCGAGTTCGTAAAGCGCCGTGACGCTGTATCTTCCTTTCGTCGATATCTTCATGATGCACCTCATATCCTGATATCCAAATAACTTAATGGATGTTATGGATGTTTCATCCTTGAATCTCTTATCGTCTTAAATCCGAGTAATTACCTAGGATTTACATATGACAATATAGCAGAAATGGCCCCTGCTGTCAAAGATTCTCATTTATTGGAACCGCTTGGGCCAGCAGGCCTTGAGATACGCGTGAATCTTCGCCTCGGCGCCGTTGTCTGTCGGCTCGTAATAATGGGCTGTGCGGATTTTTTCCGGCAGGTAGACCTGCTCCTTGAAATGATGCGGATAATCGTGCGGATAAATGTAGTCAAGGCCGTGGCCAAGCTTTGCCGCGCCCTTGTAATGCGCATCGCGCAGATGGGCGGGCACCGTGCCGCAGTCCTTCGTGCGCACGTCGGCGAGGGCCCTGTCGATGCCGAGATACGCCGCGTTGCTCTTCGGGGCCGAGGCCACATACGTCACGGCCTGTGCGAGGATGATGCGCGCCTCGGGCATGCCGACGAACTGCACGGCCTGTGCCGCGGCATTCGCGACGACGAGAGCCTGCGGGTCCGCGTTGCCGACGTCTTCTGACGCGCAGATGACGACGCGGCGTGCGATGAACTTGATATCCTCGCCGGCCGCGAGCATGCGCGCGAGGTAATGAAGGGCCGCATCAGGGTCGCTGCCGCGCATGCTCTTGATGAACGCCGAGGCCGTATCGTAGTGATTGTCGCCCTGTTTATCGTAATGCTGCACGCGCTCGCCCGTGATTTCTTCGAGCATCGCGATGGTAATTTTACCGCCCGAAAGCGGCAGCATGGCCGCCGCGCCCTCAAGCAGATTCAGCGCCATGCGCGCATCGCCGCCCGCCATCTGCGCCATGGCCTGAAGGACCTCGCCGTCCGCCTCGATATGCTGTCCGCCCAGGCCGCGTTCCTCATCATGAAGGGCCTGTTGGAGAATGGCCACCAGCTGCGCATCCGTGAGCTGATAGAGCCTGACGATGCGCACGCGCGACAGCAGCGCGTGATTGACCTCGAAAAACGGATTTTCCGTCGTCGCGCCGATGAGGATGAGCCGGCCGTCCTCGACATAGGGCAGCAGCACATCCTGCTGGCTCTTGTTGAAGCGGTGAATCTCATCGATGAAAACAATGGTACGGCGCTGATAGTAGCGGCGTGCCTCGTCGGCTTCCTTGACGATGCGGCGAATGTCGCTGATGCCCGCCGCGACGGCATTGAGCTTTTCAAAGCGGCTGTCCGTCATCGACGCAATCATCTGCGCGAGCGTTGTCTTGCCCGTGCCCGGCGGCCCATAGAATATAATAGAAGGAATCTGGTCCATCTCAATCATGCGGCGCAGGAAATGGCCGCGTCCCACGGCTTCCTGCTGGCCGATGAATTCATCGAAATTGCGCGGGCGCATGCGGCGCGCCAAAGGTTCGAAGCGGCGCACGCCCGCAGCCGCGCTCTGCCCGCTGCCCTGACTGCCGTTTTTTTCTCCGCGCGGGTCTGTCGGCGGCACGGCGAACAGGTCAAGGCTGTCATTGTCGTGATCCATAGCTTTACTCACCCTCTCATCAAAAATCAGGTCCGCTCTCTTAACATCTTAATCTCTTAACGTTTAGTCGAGCCAAAGCCGCCCGTGCGCGCTTCGCCCTCGCCTGCCGCATCGCCGTCGACGGTCAGATACTTCATGAAGATGCCCTGCGCGATGCGTTCGCCGCTCTCAATCGTCACAGTCTCCCTGCCGCGGTTCCAGAGTGCGATGAAGATATGGCCTTCATTGTCTTCATTATTATAGTAGTCCGCATCGATGATGCCGACGTTGTTGACGAGCATCAGACCGCGCTTAACGGCCATGCTCGAGCGGATATGGATGGTCAGTACCTCATCGTCCTGCATGTACGCCTTGAGCCCCGTCGGCACCATGGCCGTGCCGCCCGGCGCCACGACGACCGTGCGCGCCGCCTGCAGGTCATAGCCGGCGCTTTTGCCCGTCTTGCGCTGCGGCAGCGTCACGCCGCGTCCCTGATAGCCCGATACAATCTCAAAACCTCTGGTCTTCATAAAATTTTTCTCCTTCTCCTAGGCGGCCCTGTACTTTGGCCGTACGATAAAAGGTCCTTCCCGCCAGCAGCAGAAGGACCTTTGCAATCAGCCTGTATCAGCTTGATTTATTCATTCTCGTTTTTCTTTTCCGCGTGTTCCGCATGCTCACCAGCGAACGGTCCGGCAATCGGATGCATCGGCGTCACCGTCGAGATGGCGTGCTTGTAGACCATCTGCTGCTTGCCCATGGAATCGAGTACAACAGTAAAATTATCAAAACCGCGCACATTGCCTTTAATCTGGAAACCGTTGACCAGATGGATTGTGACGGGAACATTTTCTTTGCGGACCTGATTCAGAAAACTGTCCTGCAGATTGATGCTCTTGTTTGGCATGGAATTCCACCTTTCTAAAAATCCGTGTTCAACTCTCTTTAATAGATTTCGCCTATTTTTGCAAAAATCCTTCTATGTCCTGCAAAATCGTTTGCAAAAGTTCATATTCGGTCAGCTGCGCCGGCTCGTACCAGTGGATGTACGGCATCTTGCGATACCATGTGAGCTGCCGCTTGGCAAAATGGCGCGTGCCCTTCTTGATGTCGTCGATGGCCTGTTCGCGCGTGATTTCCCCAAGAATATACGCTGCCGTCTCCTTGTAGCCGATGCCTTTCATGGCCGGCATCTCACGCGTGACGCCGCTCGCAAGCAAATGGCGGACTTCATCTTCAAGACCGGCCGCAAACATCAGGTCGACACGCTTATTGATGCGCTCATAGAGGGCCTGCCGCTCCCAGCGCAGGCCGATGACGAATGCATCGTAAAAAAGATGTGCCTGCAGGTCCTGCGCAGTTTCGTCAAACGATTTTGCGCGCGAGATGGTCTCGCCAAAACGCGCAACCTCGAGCGCGCGGATGACGCGGCGCAGATTTTTCGCATCGACCGTCGCCGCAGCCTTGGGGTCCTCGCGTTCGAGCAAAGCAAAGACAGCTTCCGCGCCGTCTTTTTCTGCGAGCGCCTTCATCTCCTGACGGAACGATTCGTGTCCGCCCGTCTCGTTGAACTGATAGCTCTCAAGCAAAGCCTTGATGTAAAGCCCCGTGCCGCCCGCAAGAATCGGAATTCTTCCCTGCGCGTTAAGCGCATGGATGATGCTTTGCGCCTGCTGCTGAAAAATCGGCACACTGTACGTCTCTTCAGGCGCGCAGATGTCGATGAGATGATGCCCCACGCCCTGACGCTCCGCCATCGTCGGCTTGGCCGAGCCGATGTCAAAGCCCTTGTAGACAAGCATCGAATCGCCCGAGATGATTTCCGTCCCGAGGGCCTTGGCGAGCTCGACGGACAGCGCCGTCTTGCCCGAGGCCGTCGGCCCGAGAATGACGATGAGTTTTTCCCTTTGGGCTGAAGGATTTGCCTGTCCGCTCATTTCATCTCCAGACTCTGGCCCGGCTCGACGATATGGACCTCGGCGCGCGACATCGCCTCGGTGATTTCCTTATAATGGCGCACATCCTGATTGATGATGGGCCACGTGTTGTAATGAATCGGGATGACATGGCGCGCATTTAAAAGCTGTGCCGCCATGGCCGCATCCTCGAGGCCCATCGTGTAGTTGTCGCCAATCGGCAGCAGCGCGTAGTCGAGCTGGTCCTTATGGCCGATGAGCTGCATATCGCTGAACAGCGCCGTATCACCGGCAAAATAGACGACCTTGCCGCCCATGTAGACGACAAAACCGCAGGCGATGCCGCCCGCAACGCCGGAGCTGTGCTGTGCCAGCGTCATGCGGACCTTGCCGAACGGTAGCGTCAGCGAACCGCCGAGATTCATCGGGTGCTGCTTGAGCCCCGGCACGCGCTGCTCGCAGATGGCCAGCACCTCAGGAATGGCCACGAGCTCCGCTCCGGTGTGCGCCGCAATCTCCGGCGCATCACCGAGATGGTCGCCATGCGCGTGGCTGATGAGGATGTAATCGCAGTCGACATCCTCTGCCTTAATGGCCGCCCTCGGATTGCCCGTAAGGAACGGGTCGAACAATACTTTGTACTTCCCATCGTCCAGCAGAAAAGCCGAATGGCCGTAATACGTGAAGTTAAGCATAGCCCTGACTCCTTTCAATTTCATTATTTTTTGATTTTTCATCATCTTGCCCGCCGCCTGCGGGCGTGTTATGCTATGAGTATCATTATAGCATACAAATTTACTGAAATCGAGGTCTGCCTCATGAATACGAAAAATGCATCTTATTTTCAGCTGCCCGAGCTAACCATCCGCAGCGAAAACCTAGGGTTTGTTCCGCTGCTCAATAAAAGCTGTCTGCTCGTCATCGGCGGCCGCGCGCCCAAGGCCGACTGGCTGCAGAAAACGGCTGAGGGCCATGCCCTCTGGGCCGTCGACCACGGGCTCGATGCCTGCCTCGCGGCAAAACTGCGTCCGGCAAAGCTCATCGGCGACGGCGACAGCGCGCAGCCAAAAGCCTGGCAGTGGGCTGAGGAGCAGGACATCCCCATCGAGAAATTCCCTGTCGAGAAAGACGATACGGACACCCAGCTCGCGCTGAAACTCGCGCATAACGCCGGCTTTCCCGCAGCATTTGTCACGGGGGCCTTTGGCGGCCGCTTCGACCACGCGCTCAGCACGGTCATGAGCTGTGCCTTTGCGCCGCTGCCCTGCCTGCTGGCCGACGAGCGCGAGACGCTGCTCTTCGTCCACGCGGGCGAAACGCTGTCCGTCACCGTCAAAAAACAGCCCAAGGCCATCTCCCTGCTGCCCCTGACGGGCCGTTGTGAAGGCGTGACGCTAGAGGGTACACACTGGCCGCTTCATGAGGCCGTGCTCACACAGCGGAGCATGCGCGCGGTCAGCAACGTGCTGGAGTCAGGCCATGGTATCCTGACGCTTTCAATAAAAACAGGCCTGCTCGGCCTCTACTTTGTCTGGCACGAATAACCTCCCTGCAGCTGAGACAGACGTCAGGCAAAATGACGCTGGCGCACCGCCTCGTAAAGCACGACAGCTGCCGAGATGCCAACGTTCAGGGACTCGGCTTTGCCGTACATCGGGATGTAGACCTTCTGCGCACGCTGCAAAAGTTCCTGCGAGACGCCATTGCCCTCGTTGCCAAAGACAATCATAGAGGCCTTCGTGAAGTCGACTTCAAAATGCGGCTTGGCCGTCTCGTCAAGCGCTGTGGCCAAGAGCTGACAGCCCTGCGTCTCGGCAAAGGCGGCAAGCTCCGAGGCCGTAACGCCCGTCACGATGGGCAGATGGAAAAGCGAGCCCATCGTCGCGCGCACGGTCTTATCGCTGAAGACATCGACCGACCCCTTCGTCAGGATGACGCCGTCGGCATGAACCGCATCGGCCGTGCGGATAATCGTGCCGGCGTTGCCGGGGTCCTGCACACCGTCAAGCACGACATAAAGAGCTTCCTGCCATTTTTTCGCCGCGAGCTCCTGCAAGCTCGTCTCCTGCTGCTCCGCCGCGAGGAAGATGCCCTGCGGCGTGTCCGTCGCCGCGACTTTTTTCGCAAGCGCAGCGCTCACCTCATAGACGGGACATTTTTCCTGCAGCACGGCCAAAAGCTTCCGGCCGCGCTCTTTTTCCGCGAGCTCCGCCGTATAGAGCGCAAAGCGCAGCGCCCAGTTCGACGCTGCGGCCATTTCCGCGAGGCGCAGCCCCTCCACGCGGAACAGTCCCTCCTTCGTGCGGTGCTTGCGCGATGTCAGACTCTGCATGAGCTTGATTTTTTTGTTTGCGGCGCTGTCGATGACCTCCGGCATAAAAATCCCTCCTTGACCTAAACAAATAAAATAAATATAAGAAAAGCCCGGCGGGCAGCACGATTGTGCGCCTGTCGGGCTTTTGGCATCAGCAAAGATGAATCTTACTGGTTCTCTTTGGCAACAGCAACGAGCTGAGCAAATGCCTTCTCATCGGAGATAGCGAGGTCAGCCAGCATCTTGCGGTTGACTTCAACGCCAGCCTTCGTCAGGCCGTTGATGAGTTTGCTGTAGGAGATTCCGTTCGTACGTGCAGCAGCATTGATACGAGCGATCCAAAGACGACGGAAGTTGCCCTTCTTTGCACGGCGGTCACGGCGTGCATAGTAGAGAGCCTTCATGACGGTCTCGTTAGCTTTCTTGAACTGTTTGCTCTTGGAACCTTTGTAGCCCTTTGCGAGCTTCAGGATTTTCTTATGACGTCTATGTGCAGTCACGCCGACTTTAACTCTTGGCATGTTTTTATCCTCCTAAATATATCAATCTTTCCCGACAAACGATTAAGCGTTCGGGAGCATCGTCTTTACGCGATTGAAATCAGCGCCAGCAACGAGCGTTGCTTTACGCAGATTGCGTTTACGTTTCGGAGACTTCTTCTCCAGGATGTGGCTCTTGAAAGCCTTGTTGCGTTTGAATTCACCGCTGCCCGTTACAGTAAAGCGTTTTGCGGCAGCTCTGCGAGTCTTAATTTTCGGCATTGCTATTTCCTCCCATAGTCTTTGTCTTCTGCGGCTTCTTTTTCGATGATTTAGCGACTTTTGGTGCGACGATCATCGTCATATTCTTCCCCTCAAGTTTGGCGTTGCGCTCGATGGAGACGGCATCTCCAAGGGCTGCAGCCACACGCGAGAGAACTTCCTTGCCGAGCTCCGGATGCGAAAGCTCGCGGCCGCGGAACATGATCGTGACCTTGACCTTGTTTCCTTCCTCGACAAAGCGAAGTGCGTTCTTCAGCTTGACATCGAAGTCATGCTGCTCAATGTTCGGGCGAAGTTTAACCTCTTTGATGTTGATGACTTTCTGCTTCTTCTTGGCTTCCTTCTCCCGTTTCTGCTGTTCATAGCGGTACTTACCAAAATCCATGATACGGCAGACCGGTGGCTTGGCCTTCGGCGCAACCTCGACGAGGTCGAGATGCTGTTCCTCAGCCATGCGCAGTGCTTCACGCGTCGGCATGATGCCGAGCTGCTCACCCGTCGCGCTCGTCACGCGGACTTCGCGGATGTGGATCTGTTCGTTGATTCTTAACGATTCCCTGCTAATAGTGGAAACACCTCCTAATTAAAAACGTGACAAACCTGATAAACAAAATAAAAGAGGCGGCACAAGGCCACCTCTCAAAACATTTCATGCTATGAACCCAAGTGACTGTTCATCATCAGGTGAGAAGCGGTGGCTTCTTCTTGTTGCGTACTTGAATAGTTTAACATAGCCCAAAGGCCATGTCAACACTATTTTTCAAGCCATCAATATTTCTTGGCTTTCGTGGCAATCTGATCCTGCAGATAAGCGATGAAGTCCTCGACTTTCATCGTCTCGCTCTTCTGCTCGCCGTACTTGCGGACAGCGACCGTGCCGTTTTCCATCTCCTGGTCGCCGACAACGAGCGAATACGGCGTCTTGAGCATCTGGCTCTCGCGGATCTTCTTACCGATTTTCTCGCTGCGGTCATCGACTTCAATGCGCAGGCCGAGGTCGAACATCTTCTTGCGGAGCTCATGCGCGTAGTCAGCCTGCTTGTCCGTAATCGGCAGGATACGTGCCTGTACAGGAGCAAGCCAGGTCGGGAAAGCGCCGGCGTAGTTCTCGATGAGGATGCCGATGAAGCGTTCGATGGAACCGTAAACAACGCGGTGCAGCATGACCGTGCGGTGTTTCTCGCCGTCTTCGCCGACATACGTGAGGTCGAATTTCTCCGGCATCAGCATATCGAGCTGAATCGTACCGCACTGCCACGTACGGCCAATCGAATCCTTGAGGTGGAAGTCGATTTTCGGACCGTAGAACGCGCCGTCGCCTTCGTTGACGACGTACTTGAGGCCGCGGTGCTCCAGGGCGTTGCGCAGGGCTGCCGTGGATTTCTCCCAGATTTCGTCGCTGCCCATCGAATCATCCGGACGCGTCGAGAGCTCGGCGACGTACGTCAGGCCGAACGTGTTGTAAACTTCATCGAAGAGGTCAATCGTGTGCTGAATTTCTTCCTCAATCTGGTCCGGCGTTACGAAGAGATGTGCATCATCCTGCGTGAAGTTGCGGACGCGGAACAGGCCGTGGAGCTCGCCGGATTTCTCATGACGATGAACGAGGCCGAGCTCGCCGAGACGCAGCGGCAGGTCGCGGTAGCTGTGCTGCTTGGAGTTGTAGACGAGCATGCCGCCTGGGCAGTTCATCGGCTTGATGGCATAATCTTCACCGTCAATCTTCGTGAAGTACATGTTCTCTTTATAGTGGTCCCAATGACCCGAAGTCTCCCAGAGCTTGCGGTTGAGGATCATCGGCGTCTTGATTTCCTGATAGCCGTAGCGGCGATGAACTTCACGCCAGTAGTTGATGAGTTCGTTGCGGATGACCATGCCGTTCGGATGGAAGAACGGGAAGCCCGGGCCTTCTTCATGCAGGCTGAAGAGGTCGAGCTGCTTGCCGAGTTTGCGGTGGTCGCGCTTCTTGGCTTCTTCGAGCATGTGCAGATAAGCATCGAGGTCCGCCTGTTTCTCAAAGGCCGTGCCGTAGATGCGCTGCAGCATCTTGTTGTGCTCGTCGCCGCGCCAGTAAGCACCGGCGATGCTCATGAGCTTCAGAGCCTTGACCTTGCCCGTCGAAACGACGTGCGGGCCGGCGCAGAGGTCCGTGAACTCCCCCTGCGTGTACATCGTGATTTTCTCGCCTTCCGGCAGGTCGTTGATGAGCTCGACCTTGTACGTCTCGCCCTTCTCCTCGAAGAACTTCAGGGCCTCTTCGCGGCTGACTTCCTTACGCTCGAGCTTGAGGTTCTCTTTGACGATTTTCTTCATTTCTTTTTCGATGTCGGCGAGGTCTGCTTCCGTCAGCTGACGGTCGATATCGAAGTCATAGTAGAAGCCGTTGTCGATGGCCGGTCCGATGGCCAGACGAACGTTGTTGTCCTTGTAGAGGCGTTTAACAGCCTGGGCAAGGATGTGCGAAGCCGTGTGGCGCAGTGCCCAGCGGCCGTCCGCATCATCAAACGTCAGAAACTCTACCTTGCAGTCTTTATCGAGAACGGTCGTGAGGTCTTTCGTCTCACCGTCTACCTTAGCAGCCAGGACCTTCTTGGCAAGGCTATTGCTTACCTGTTTCACAAAATCCTGAATGCTGATGCCGGCCTCAGCCTCGCGTACAGCACCGTCTTTCATGGTGATTTTCAACATAAAATATGCCCTCCTTGATAAATCAAAAAAGCTCCGTCCCGATAGAGGGACGAAGCTTAGCATCGTGGTTCCACCCTGATTGCCATTCCCTATATAATAGAAGGAAACAGCCACTCAGCATTTGTTAACGGAGAATGTACTCCGACAGAGCTTACGCAAACTTCATCTTCAGCCCTGCGGCTTGGAAGGGGTAACTCCGGCGCTCACCTAGGATGCTTCCAGCAAATGCATCCCTCTCTTGAAGCAGCGTCCCCGCGGTCATGTCTTCCGCATCGCCTTTGCTTTGTTCGATGGCTTTATTATATGAGCCTCACATACGCTTGTCAACCCTTAATGGATTTATTTTTCCATAACTTGACGAAGTTTCAGCATCTGGTAAAATAAAGAGAACGAATAAGAACAATCACTGCCCATCATGCGCATACATGAATAGAAAGGAATATCCTCATGAACATTACGACCATCCTCTACTTCGTTGTCAACGTCGTCTTCTTCCTCGCGTTCCTCATCCTGCTCGAAGTCATCTGGGGCAACACGAAAATCGCGTGGCAGGAAAAGAACTACAAAAACCTCGTCCTCTACCCCGTTGGCGGCACCGTCATCTTCGTCGTCCTCGCCAAGCTCAGCGGCCTCGCGCACGACTTCTTCGTCGGATGATACCGCAGCCGCTTATTTTCTGAGAAAAAAGACCGCACGGCTATAGACCTGCGGTCTTTTTTTATGCATGCAGGGCTTCCTTAGCCCAGGCGACGGCTTCCAGGTCGGCGGGCAGCCAGTTGACGGTGTCGAATTCATCGGGATGAAGCCACTTCGCGCGGTCGTGGACCGTCAGGGTAATGTGGCGGTCAAGCAGTCGGCAGAGATAGCAGTCCATCGTCAGATGAAAGTTTGGATAATCGTATGCGACCGTGCCGAGCAGGCGGTCGACAGCAATCTCGGCCTTGAGTTCTTCCCGAATCTCACGGTGAATGGCCTCTTCCCCGCTTTCGCCCGGTTCGAGCTTTCCGCCGGGGAATTCATAGCCGCCCGCAAATTCACCATAATTACGTCTTGTCGCCAGCACCCTCGTGCCATCCGTAATGACCGCTGCTGCCACATGAATCTGTTTCATCAATGCCATCCTTTCTATGTCCTGTTCTATGCAAAGGTCAAGCTTCTTTGCTCGTAATGTAGTCGTAAAGGTCCTCGCGCACCGCCGTATCGAGCTGCCAGAAGAGTTCCACGGCCGTATCGCCGGAATCCATTTTGATGGGCTCAGCGTGATAATTCGTCATGCGGCCCAGATAGTAAAAACTCTTGGCTTCTTTGTCGTCTTTGTTTTTCCGCACAAAGAGGTCAATCGGCAGCCCCTCGTCCTCAGCCTGACAGAAACGCCGAACGTCTTCGGAATCCATATTCCGCTTGCTCTTGGAAATCGAAATGAGCTGACTGCTGTTTAAGAAGCGGTCGTGGTAATTAATGGAATCCTGCACATCCGCGGCTTTATCGTAGTTGATGAAAACGGGATAAGTCCGGCTTTCCTCGTCGTATTTATATCCGCCGATATTGAGCGGCACAAGGGCGTGGCTCCAGTCCATGATGCGGCAGACGTCCTCGTAATCGTATTTTTGATAGAGCTGGAAGCCGCTGTCCTTGTAGGGATTGCTGTAGTTCTCCTGATAGCGGCGCAGGCCGAAACAGACGAGCTCCTCCACCTGACTCCGAAATTCCTCATCCTGCAGCTGCGCGTGAAAGACAGCGGACACCGTATAGTCCTTTCCGCATGGTTCAATAAAAACGCAGTCCTGAAAGGTTTTGCGGGATGCCCCTGTGGCAAAATTTCCCGTCATGATGTGGATGAGATTTTGCCGCGTATTGCGCTTAAAGGCAATTTCGTAAGGACGCAGTGCCAGACGCTGCTCCAGCACCGAGAAAATATGCTTTTCCTCGGGATGCTGCAGGATGATGTCGAGTATAAGCAGTTCATGCGGACGTTTGCCCTCGGCAAATTCCTTGGAGATATACTGCAGGAATTTTTCGGCCAAGGCATTAAACGTGATGTGGTAGTCCGGCTCGTATTTCTTAAGGAAGGCATGGTACGAACCGAGGCGGTTCGAGCGAAATACGCAGGTGATGTCCATTTCACCAAAGCGGTCAAAATCGTCGAGCTTGGGAATGCGGCCCAATTTATAGCGCAGGCGGAAATAATTGTCTTTAATCAGCTGAATTGCTGCGAGGTTCGACTGGTCAATCGACTGAAAAATCTGCTCGCGAGAAACCGCGTCGAAATGAATCGTCGAGGCTCCCGGAATCATGCGCTCGCCCTCGAGCAAAAAATGGCGGATATTGTCCTTATTATAGCTGCGGTCGCCCGAAAGCGCGATGGGAATGAGATAATTCTTGTCGCTGTAATTGCCGATAAAATCGAGGACAATGACGTATTCCTTCCCTTCTGCCTTGCGCAGGCCGCGGCCGAGCTGCTGGATAAAGACAATCGGGCTCTGCGTCGGGCGCAGCATAATGACTTGATTGATTTCTGGGATATCGACGCCCTCATTGAAGATATCAACCGTCAAGATATAATCGAGGGGATTGGCGATAGTATCCCCAACCAGACGGGTCACGGCCGCTTCTCGCTCTGCCTGTGAATTTTTGCCGGAGAGACTCAGCGTGTGCAGGCCGTGCTCATTGAGCTTTTGCGACAGCATCTCCGCTTCCCGATTCGTACTGCAGAAAATCAAGCCCTTGACACGCGTGCCACTGAAGCCGTAAAATTCAGCCTCACGGATGATATGCTCGACGCGGCTCTCCCCCGTGAGCTTCTGCAGCAGGCGTTCGTCATGCACCTCGTCCGCCGAATACGTCCGCCCGCCCAAGCTGATATCGTGAATGCCAAAATAGTGGAACGGGCAGAGCAGATTCTCGGTCAGAGCCTGCTGCAGGCGGATTTCATAGGCAATATTGTGGTCGAACAGCTCGTAAATATCAAAACCATCTGTCCGGTCCGGACTGGCCGTCATGCCCAGGCAAAACGCCGGCGTGAAGTAGTCGAGCAGTTTTTGATACGAGGCCGCACCGGCACGGTGCACCTCATCGACGATTATCAAATCAAAATCGTTTGGTGAAAATGAATGCAGCACATCCTCGCGTGAAATGGTCTGGATGGTCGCAAAAAGATACTGCGCGTCTATGTCCTTTGCCGTACCGGACAGCAGGCCCGCGTCGATGTTCGCGCCGAGCACGCGCCGGTAGCTTCTGAGGGCCTGCTTGGCAATCTGCTCGCGGTGCACGACAAAGAGCATGCGCCGCGGCTGGAAATCACGCGCGGCAAAGGCCGAGGCATAGGTCTTGCCCGTGCCCGTCGCCGAAATCAGCAGGGCTCTGCGGGCGTGAAGATGACGCAGGGAACGGAGGCTCTCGATAAACTCCTCCTGCATGAGATTCGGGTGCAGGGCCGAAGCTGTTCCCGTCGCTGTCACTTTATAGGCATATTCCGCCGCCAACGGCATGGCTGCGTTCGGCAGCGGATAATACTGTGCCTGTTTTACCGGCATATGGTCACGCTGGTAAACTTTTTGGTAGTCATCGTAAAAACGGGCAAAAGGAAGCGTATGCTTTTCGTCCGACCAGAGATGTGCAAAGCGCGTAAGCATGCTCTGCGTATATTCGCCATCATGCAGGGAAATGAGCTTTGTGTTCCATTCTTCATTCTGCGTCAGGGCTGCTGCTGTGAGGTTGGAGCTGCCCACAATCATGCGGTAGACATCGCCGCGGCGGAAGATATAGCCCTTGGTATGAAAGCCGGCATTCTGTTCGGCCCAATACATACGCAGTTCGATATTCGCAAAGGACTGAAGCTTCTTTAACGCCTTGGGGTCGCTGAAGTTTAAGTAATTCGTCGTCAAAATACGGCCGGGGATGCCCCGCTCTTCGAGCTCACGCAAAATGCCGAGCAGCGGGGTGATGCCGCCCATCGTAATAAAGGCCACGCTGATGCAGAAAGACTCGCAGTGCTCTAATTCACGCTCGAGTGCCGACAGGACCTTCTGGCCCTTATGGTAGTCATTGTACACAAACTGAGGGCGATATTCTGCTGTCGAATTCGCCCTCGCGTTTAGAAAGGCAGTCTTTTGTCCCTGCAAAAGCCTGTCGTATATTTCGTCCATGTTCCCGCCTCTTTTTCTCACCAACGTCTGCAAACAATATTAGTATACCATGCAGGCAGCTGCAGCGCTATGATTTTGCGGGAAACCGTTTTTCTGTAGTTTATCTTCTGCGCTCGATGGCCTGATTGACTTTGACGCCGAGGAAGGCAGCCATGAGGCATTTGATGATGTCGCCGGGGATATAAGGCAGGACGGCCATGACGATGGCAGCCTTGAGGCCGATGTCCATGACGAGCAGCATGGAGATGAGGCCGCCGACATAAGTCAGCGGGATGCCGACGATGATATCGACGAGGGCGTAGCGCTTAAAGCTCGGCCTATCCCCTTTAAGCGCGCTGATAATCGGGTAGACAACGAGCCACGCAATGATGTAGCCGCCCGTCGGGCCGACGAGACGGCCGACGCCCGCAGTGCCGCCGACGAAGACGGGCAGGCCGATGCAGCCGAGCAGCACGTAGGTCAGGAGCGCAAGGAACGTCTGCTTCGGCGGCAGCACGAACGCCGTGACGCCGAGTGCGAGCGTCAAAGCCGTGACCATGCCCGGCGTAAAAGGCAGCGGAAATGAGATATACGCCGTCACGCCGCAGAACGCCACGCAAAGAGCCATTTTTGTCAAATCCTGTACGGAAAATGCTTTTGTGTTCATGATAAATCCCCTTCTTCATTTCTCCGGCACGAAGACTTCCCTCTTTCCCAAAGTCTTCCGTGCCTTACATATGTTCTTATTATAGGCCAGCCTGCTTTTATCGTCAACGTACAGTGATATATCAGTTAACATAAGCAACAACAAACAGCCCCATACCGCATGAAGTATACGGTATGGGGCTGTCTTTATCGTATCTGAGACAATCAGATCATGTTCTTGACATAGGAGTCATAGAGAGCTTTGAGCTCTTCGACTTTGTCGTACATCTCAACCTGCAGGCCGGATGCCGTCGCATAGTCGCCGTCGTTGAGAGCGTTGATGAGCAGCGTGAAGAGGCTCTTCTCATCGATGCTGTCCTTAGCGAGGTAGCTGCGGATGCCGTTAATCTTGTTCCAGTTGTAGGAATCGAGGTCCGTGACGAAGTCCGTCTTGACTTCCTTAGCACTGCGGACGATGTCGCGGTTCTCTGGAATGATGCGGGCAATGAGCTCGGTCTTCCAGCGCGTCAGGGCGCCAGCGCGGAATGCTTCGATAATCTGGTCACGCAGAGCGCCGCCAGCCGTGATGACAGCGAGCTTAGCCGGATAGTTCTCGAAGTTCTGCATGTTCTCCCAAACCGTAGCCGGCGGAGCACC
>USAK01000024.1 GCA_900552565.1 uncultured Selenomonas sp.
GCCGGTGGGGAAATGCTCCCCGCCTCAAAGACAAATCTCTATTTGCTATGATAGCACAGTTCCCCGCCTCTGTCTACCCATAAGAGAGCTGCTTGACAGATGACGGGGAACTCATAAATTTATTTGTGGCTTTTTACACTGCCATCAGGCGCTTTTTTTCGGCAGGATGGCATGGCCGCCCGCGCAGTGGCCGCTGCAGGCCGCACAGTTGCCGCCGCAGCAGTCCTCGCGTCCCATGCGGAAATTGCGATAGACATGACGCAGGGCGTAATAGAGCCCCACCGTGATGATTGCCCCTACGATAAAGGTTGCCATAAAAATCCCTCCTAACGAAATCATTATATCATATTTCTTTCAAACGAGCTGTGACTTATTCGAAGCCCAGCAGGCGGCCGATCTGGTAGACGAGCAGCGAAACAAACCAGGCGATGGCGAACATGTAGATGGCCGAGAAGGCAACCCACTTCCAGCCGCCGGCTTCTTTCTTAATCGTACCAAGGGCCGTGACGCACGGCGTGTAGAGCTGCGAGAAAACCATGAAGGCGAAGGCCGAAAGGCTCGTGAAGGCCGTAGCCATGCCCGTCTGCATCATCGTCGTAGCCGTATCGGCAGCATCCTCTGCCTCCGTTGAAACATCGCCGGCGCCATAGAGGATACCAATCGTAGCAACAACCGTCTCTTTGGCCATGATGCCGGAGAGGACAGCTGCACCGGCCTCCCAGGTGTTGAAGCCCTGGAAGACGAAGAGGTTCGACATCCAGCTGCCGACCATGGCGAGGATGGAGTCTTCAATCTCGCACGGACCGCTGAAGTTGTAGTTGGACATAACCCAAAGCAGAACGGATGCGGCAAAGATAATCGTACCGGCTTTGACAAGGTAGCCTTTGCCCTTATCCCAGGTCTCAAGCAGAACCGTCTTCATATCCGGCACGCGGTACGGCGGCAGCTCGAGCAGGAACGTCGAGCCCTTGTCCTTGAAAATCGTGGAGCCGAGACCCTTGGCTACGACAATGGCCATGACCATGCCGATGACGTACATCGCGAAGACGACGTTGGCAGCATTATCCGGGAAGAACATTGCGGCAAACAGTGCCATGATTGGCAGCTTAGCACCGCAGGTCAAGAACGGCGTGACGAGGATGGAAATCATGCGGTCCTTCTCGGAATCGAGGGCGCGCGCCCCCATGATGGCCGGAACACCGCAGCCAAAGCCCATCATCAGCGGCATAACGCCTTTGCCCGTCAGGCCGCAGCGGCGCATGATGGGGTCCATGATAAAGGCGATGCGGGCCATGTAGCCCGTGCCGTCGAGGAACGACAGGCAGAAGAACAGGACGAAAATCAGCGGTACGAACGTCAGGACAGCGCCGACACCGGAGATGATGCCGTCGCAAACGAGCGAGACCATCCAGTCGGCAACACCGGCATCCGTGAGGAAGTCCGTCATGAAATCAACAAAGTCCGTGTTGATGGCATCGTCGAGGAAATCAGCGATTGGCTGGCCAATCCACGTAAACGTAATCTGGAAGACCGCGTAAAGAATCAGGAGGAAAATCGGCAGGGCGAGGAAGCCGTTCGCGAGATAATGGTCGATTTTCTCGGATCTCGACTGGCCGACATTGCCCATGTCGACGGCCTGCGCCATGATTTTGTCAATCAGGGCGTAGCGGGCCTCGATGATGGCCTCGTCTTTTTCACTCTCCGACTTGCTGCTGGCCTTGATGGCGTTGACTTTATCGATGTGCGCCTGCACCTGCGGGCTCACATGATAGTTGGCCATGACCGTGCTCGTGAAGACCTCAAGGAGCTTCTTCGTGCTCTTGCTGCTGCGGCCGACGGTTTCAACAACCGGCATGCCGATGGCTTCTTCGAGCTTCTTCGTATCGATCTTGATGCCGCGGCGCTTGGCGTCATCCTGCATGTTGAGGTCAATCAGAAGAGGAATCCCCTGCTCCAGAAGCTGTACCGTCAAAAAGAGGTTGCGTTCGATATTGGAGCTGTCGACGACGTCCATGACGAGGTCGAGCTTGTTGTTCATGAGATAATCAATGACGATTTTCTCTTCCGGACTGCGCGCGTTGACACTGTACGTGCCCGGCAGGTCGACAATCGAAATCGCACGGTCTTTATGACGCGTGTAGCCGACTTTCTTATCGACCGTGACGCCCGGCCAGTTGCCGATTTTCTGGCGTGCGCCCGTGAGTTCATTGAAAATAGTGGATTTACCGGTATTCGGATTGCCGGTCAATGCTACTGCTAATGTTGACATAAGTGAAAAATACGTCTCCTTTCGCTGCTTCCCGCTCCCGATGAATTTGAGGAGCCAAGCCTTGCTGCTTTGTACCGTTGATCCAGGGGTCAGCCGACCTGCTGAACTTCGATGTTTTCTGCATCCGCCTTGCGCAGGGCAAGGTTGTACGAACGAACGCCGATGGCGATAGGATCGCCGAGCGGAGCCGAACGCAGGACCTTGACTTTCGTGCCCGGAATCAGGCCCATGGTCATCATGCGCTGCTTCAGATCCGATTCATTGATCTTGACAATCTTCAGCGTCATGCCGGTTTTGCCGTCTTTCAGTGTCAAAACAAACGCCTCCCAAATAAAATATGATAATGAGATTATTTCTTATGTGAATATGATAGCCTATATCATTCTCGTCTGTCAAGGCGGATTGACGTCATTTGAAAAAAATTTTCATTTCCATAACATAAGGAAATCGTATCAATGCGCAGCACGATAAACTATTGTCTTTTTCGTTATTGTTGTCAGGATCATACACATCATGCAGAGAAATATCCCCCCTAACAACAAAAAAGCAGGCCGCTGTCATCGGACAGCCGTCTGCTTCTTTTTTTTATCTCAGGTTAAATCACCTGACACCAGCCTATCATTTTATGGATTTGACCAGGTCTACGGGCAAAATGACGGTTCTGCCCTTTTCATCGGTAAAACGGTCGGCCCTGACGCCAAAGACATCGGCCAGAAGTTCCGGCGAAATGACTTTGGCAGGGACTCCGCGGCAGACGATATGACGGCCTGCGAGCACGGCGGCCTCGTCGGCATACTGCAGGGCATGATTGATGTCGTGCAGCACCATGATGATGGTCATGCCGTACTCGCGGTTGAGTCTTTCGATAATCTGCATGACTTCGAGCTGATGCGCAATGTCAAGATACGTCGTCGGCTCGTCGAGCAGCAGAATCTTTGGCTGCTGCGCGAGCGTCATCGCGAGGAACGCGCGCTGGCGTTCGCCGCCCGAAAGCGACGATACCTGTCTTGCCTGCAGCTCCGTCACCTTCGTGACCTGCATGGCCCAGTCGATGGCCTCGCGGTCAAGCCGCGGACTGCCCGCCTGAAAATACGAATGGTACGGGAAGCGTCCATAGCCGACGAGGCGGCGCACCGTCGTGTCGGGCGGCGCCGTCACGCCCTGAGGCAGCACGGCCAGTTTCTGCGCAAGTTCGCGCCGGCCAAACGCGTGAATATCCCTGCCATCGAGCAGGATACGACCGTTTGAGGGCCGCGCCAGGCCGGCCAAAAGCCGCAGCAGCGTGGATTTGCCCGCGCCGTTGGGCCCGATGACGGCCGTGCGCCGCCCTTCGGCAAATGTCAGGGACAGGTCCTTGAGGATAGTTTTGCCGCCAATGGTGTAGGAAACGTGATTTGCCTCTAATCTCATAGCTGCCTCCGCAACAGGAACAGGAAAAACGGCGCACCGAGGGCCGCCATGAGGATGCCGACGGGCAGCTCGACCGGCGCAAAAGCCACGCGCGCCACGGTGTCGCTGTACATGAGCACGGCCGCGCCGAGGATGGCCGAGGCCGGCAGCAGCACGCGGTGGTCGGAGCCGACGATGAGCCTTGCCATATGCGGCACAATGAGGCCGACAAAGCCAAGAAGTCCCACGACCGACACGGCACTGGCCGCTAAAAGCGCGGCCACAGCGGTCAGCAGCAGTCTTGTTAGCTCCACGCGCAGGCCGAGGCTCTTCGCCATCTCATCGCCGAGCTGCAGAATGTTCAGCTGACGCGCCGACAGCAGGGCTAAAATTCCGCCCACGAGCGTATAAGGCCAGAGCATGGCCACATGCGGCCAGCTGCGCGCCGAAAGCCCGCCGACCATCCACATGAGAGCGCTGTGCACGCGGTCGCTGTAGAGAATCATCAGGGCGGAGATGCCCGCGCCGAGAAATGCCGAGACCGCGACGCCCGCCAAAATAATGCGGATGGGCTGGATGCCGTTTTTCCACGCAAGGATATAAATGAGCATGGCCGCCCCCATCGCACCGAGAAACGCCGCCGGCGTGATGAGTGCGCTGTGCTCAGGAAACAGCAGCATGACGATGATGCCCATGAGCCCCGCGCCCGACGAAATGCCGATGATATGCGGGTCCGCTAAAGGATTCTTCATGATAGCCTGCAGGATGGCTCCCGACAGCGCGAGGTCGATGCCGACAAGGGCCGCGACGAGCGTGCGCGGCAGTCGGATGTTCATGAGAATCTGGCCGTGCGTGCCAGCCCCCTCACCTGCGAGGGCCGTCAGAATCTCCGGCAGCGAAATCTTGACCGAGCCCAGCATGATGCTGATGAGCGCCCCCGACACGGCCAACGCAATGAACATCACGAAGAGCAGAATGAGGCGGCGGTTCGTACTCACTTCTTAAAGGCCTCCGGATACAGGCATTTCGCCATGGTCTCGACGGCCTCCGGATAGTGAATGCCGGGGCTCAGGAGGAACAGGTCCTGCGGCAGATAGTAGACATGGCCGTTCTTCACGGCGTCAATGGTCTGCCAGGCCGGATTTTCCTGCATCATCTTGTCCATGCCGGCCTTGGCCTCATTGATATCGCCCATGCTCGTGATGAACAGCACCTCTGGATTCTGCTCGACGAGCGTCTCCATGCTGTACGGCGCGGCATCCGGATTTTTCTCTAACGGCGTCATGCCTGCGGCGACATTGTCCCAGCCGAGCAGTTTGGCCGTACAGCCGGCGATGCTGCCGTCGAGCTGCACCGTCAGACCCTGATTCGTACTGTGGATAATGGAGACACGGTGCTTATCCTGCGGGATTTTTGCCTTGACGTCGGCAATCTGCTGGTCCATCGACGCGATGAGGTCCTCGCCTTTCTGCATCTCGCCCGTGATTTTCGCCATCGCGCGCACTTCGTCCTTGACATCCTCGTAGCTCTTCATATCGAGCACGACAGTCTTGATGCCGTTGTCCTCGAGCGTGCCCACGAGTTTTTCATTCATGCCCTTGTTGACGATGACGAGGTCCGGCTCGCATGCGAGCACTTTCTCAACGTCAATCTGATAGACCTTGCCGACGCTCGCCTTATCCTTGGCGTAGTCCGGCATTTTCGTCTTCGAGTCGGGGCGGCCGACGACGTCGCCGCCGACTTCATGCAGAGGCTCGAGGAACGAGGCCGACGTCACGACGATGCGCTCCGGCTTTTTCGGAAGCATCACGTCACGGCCGAGGGCATCGTGAATCGTGGCAAACGATTCTGCCCCGGCAGAAGAAGCTCCCTGCTCCTTCCTGTCACTGCCGCAGCCTGCCATGAGAAACAACACGAAGAGGCTGACCAGGCAGATACCTGCGATAAATTTCAAATCAAGCGATTTCCGTCTCATGATAATTTACGCCTCCTCATCGTTATCGCCCGCAGCCTGCGCGGCTTCACGGCTCCGCGTCAGGATGGTCGAGAGGTAATTGAGGCTTTCGTCCTGATGGGCTTCGAGGTCGTGCAGCACGCGCTCGCCGTCAAGGCCGGCGCGGCTGACGAGGACAGCCTGCTTCAGCATATCCTGCTCCTTGAGCAGGCTCACCACTTCGGGGAAGTTCCTGTAGACTTTCATCAGGACCACATTATCCGAGACAGCCAGCGCCTGTCGGATTTTTTCCGGTCTGGCGGTGGCTGGAATAATCGTGAGGATGTCATTGCCTTCGACAATCGGCACGCCGCTCTGGCTCGCAATCGCCGCAAACGCCGGCACGCCGGGGATGGTCTCGATTTTCACATCCTCATGCTCCAACAATCGGTAAACGTAGATATACGTACTGAAAAACATCGGGTCGCCCAGGGTCAGAAAAGCGACATTCTTCCCCTGCTGCAAAAGCGCAAGGATTTCTGCCTTATTCTTCTCCCAGGCCGCCGTGTCTTCCGCAAAGCCTTTGACCATCGGGAATACCTGATAGACAATCTCGATGTCCGGCTTCAGATAGGGCCGTGCAATCGTCAGCGCGACGCTGCCGTCTTTCTTTTCCGTCTTCGGCGCAATCAGCACATCCGCCTGACGGATGGCCTTGATGGCCTTGACGGTCAAGAGCTCCGGATCTCCCGGCCCGACGCCAATACCAAAAAAAATCCCGTTCTTCATCGCAAATATCCTCCTAACATGTCAACCATTCCTTTCTGTGACAAACCATAAAAATACGCCTGCCCATGCAGGGTCCCTTTCATCGTACGCCCTTTCGCCGAGGTCTGTCAATCGCTGCGCAAAAGTCCGCCATCGCAAAAAACTATCGGCCGTCATATTTTCTTTCTATATAAAAAGAATCCCTGCATCATGAGAGATGCGGGGATTCTTCCCTATTCTTTTGGTATCGGGCCAGTGTCAGTCCATGGCAGCAAGCTGCTGACGGGCTTTATCGAGGTAGAGCTGGCGGAAAAACGGTGATTCGCCGAGGCCCTGCGTGATGGCCGTAACGGCAAAGCCCTCCGCTTCGAAGCGCGATTTCCATGACGCAGGGCTGCTGCCTGCTAAGTCGCGCTCGACGTGCATGCCGCTCGTCAGAAGCAGCGGCGCAAGCAGGACTTCTTTCGTACCGCTCTTTTTGAGGCGCTCAAGCACCATCGAAAAGTCCGGCGTGTCCGTCGATTCGATGACGCCGACGTGGATGGGCAGGCCCTGCGCGTCGATTTCCTGCTGCAGGCGCTCGTAGACCGGATTGTGGCGGTGCGGCGAGCCGTGGCCAAGGAGCACGAGCTCCGTGCCGCGCGGCACAAAGATGCTGCGGCAGATGGCCAGAAGATTCTTCGCGTAGTCCTCGTCTTTCACGAAGACGGGCTCACCGACCGTGAGTTTCCTGAAGCGCGGCGCAAATTTCGGCACCGCGGCGAGCACTTTTTTCTCGTATTCCTCGCCCGGTGTCATATACGTCGGCTGCAGAAGCACCTCGCCGATGTTCTCCTCCGCAAGATGCGTGAGGGCCTCTTCGAGTGAATCAATAGGGAGGCCGCGTTTTTCAAGGGCCCTGCGGATAAAGACCGAGGTATAGGCCTGACGGATGACGACTTCGGGGAATTCCTTCCGGAAGTCTTCAGCTAAAGCCTCAAGGCAGAGCTTACGCGAATTGTCATGCGACGCACCGAAGCTCACGAGCACGATGGCGCGTTTCATCAGCCCTGTTCCTTCTTGACGACGTCAGCGATGGCATGGCAGATGCGGTCGAGCTGCTCCTGGTCAGGGCCTTCCGCCATGACGCGAATCAGCGGCTCCGTGCCCGAAGGACGTACGAGGATGCGGCCGTTCTCGCCGAGCTCTTTGTCGCCGGCTTCGATGGCCTTCTTGATGGCCTCGTTCGTCTCCCAGCCTTCCTTCGATGCCACTTTGACATTGACGAGCAGCTGCGGGTACGTCGTCATGAGGGCCGTGAGGTCCGAAGCCTTGCGTCCGCTGCGCTTGAGCGAGGAAAGAACCTGCAGGGCCGTAATCAGGCCGTCGCCCGTCGTGGAAAAGTCCGTGAAGATGATGTGGCCGGACTGCTCGCCGCCGATTTTGTAGCCGTTCTTGAGCATGTTCTCGAGAACGTAGCGGTCGCCGACTTTCGTGATTTCAGCGCGGCCGCCGGCCTTCTTGATGGCCTGGTGGAAGCCGATGTTGGCCATGACCGTCGTGACCACCGTATTATAAGGAAGCTTGCCTTCCTTCATCATGTCCATGGCGCACATGACGAGAATGTGGTCGCCGTCGATGACCTGACCCTTCTCGTCGACGCAGAGGCAGCGGTCCGCATCGCCGTCATGGGCGATACCGAAGTCCGCATGGTTCTCGATGACCGCTTTCTGCAGGGATTCGAGATGCGTCGAGCCGCAGCCGTCGTTGATATTCGTGCCGTTCGGCAGGGCGTGGATGACCTTGACATTGGCGCCGAGATGACGCAGGATTTTCGGCATGGCCTCGTAGGCAGCGCCGTTCGCGCAGTCGAGTACGACATTGACGCCGTCAAAGCGCTCTTTGCAGGTTGAGAGCACGAATTCCATGTACTGGTTCAAAAGGTCCGTGCGGTATTCGATATGGCCGATGTGTCTGCCCGACGGACGTGCGTAGTTGTCGTCCTTCTCGAGCTGGTGCACGATGGCTTCGAGCTCATCCTCGACGGAATCCGGCAGTTTGTAGCCGTCGCCGCCGAAGAACTTAATGCCGTTGTCGTGGAACGGGTTGTGCGAAGCCGAGATGACGATGCCGGCTTTGGCCTTGTGCTTGCGTGCGAGGTACGCGATGGCCGGCGTTGGGATGATGCCGGCGAGCATGGCGCGGCCGCCTGCCGAGCAAATACCGGCCGTCAGGGCCGACTCGAACATCTCACCCGAGATGCGCGTATCGCGGCCGATGATGATGAGCGGCTGTTCCTCGGACTCTTTGCCAAAATAAAGCGTAGCAGCACGACCGAGACGGTATGCCATCTCCGGCAGCAGCGTGACATTTGCCTCGCCGCGGACACCGTCTGTACCAAATAATCTTGCCATGATTCTTTCCCCCTGAGATTTCAATTCTCTTTTTTACAAAGCTTTACATCTTATTAGTATGCACATTTTCCGCTAAAAATGCAAGTGCGGCTTTCATGCCGTCGACGGCGGCGCTCATGATGCCGCCCGCATAGCCCGCGCCCTCGCCCATCGGATAAAGGCCCGGCGTCGCCTCAGCGACAAACGTCGCGCGGTCGCGGCGGATGCGGCACGGCGCCGACGAACGCGTCTCAACGCCCGTCATGACGGCGCCGGCATCGGCAAAGCCTGAAATCTTGCGGTCAAAATACGGCAGGGCCCCCGCCAACGTCTTCGTGATGAAGTCCGGCAGACAGCGGTGCAGGTCCGCCGGCGTGACGCCCGGCGCATACGTCGGCTTCGTGAGGAAATCCTGCGAGCCGCTCGTGCCCTTGAGAAAGTCGCCGACCGTCTGCACGGGAGCAAAGTAATTGCGGCCGCCGAGGTCAAAGGCGAGGCTCTCGAGCTTCTGCTGCAGATGCATGCCCGAGAGCACTTCCTGACCGAAATCGGCCGGCGCGACCTGCACAAGCAGGGCACTGTTCGCGATGCCCGAGTCGCGCTTGTAATTGCTCATGCCGTTCGTGACGACGCGGTCCTTCTCCGAAGCCGCCGCGACGACGAAGCCGCCGGGGCACATGCAGAAGGAATACGCGCCGCGCCCCGTCGCGGGGTCTTTATAGGTCAGGGCGTAGTCCGCAACGGGCAGGCGCGGGTTCCCTGCGTCCTCGCCGTACTGCGCGCGGTCGATGAATTCCTGCGGATGCTCGATGCGCACGCCCATCGCAAACGGCTTGGCCTCCATCGCGACGCCGCGCTCTAAGAGCATATGGTACGTATCACGCGCCGAATGGCCGATGCCAAAGAACGCGACATCTGTTTCGAGGCGTTCGCCGTCGTTGATGATGACGGCCTCAAGGCCCTCCGCGCCGAGCTCGACATCCGTGACCTGTGCGCCAAAACGCACCGTGCCGCCGAGGCGGATGATTTCTTTGCGGATGTTGCGCACGACGGTCCGAAGGATGTCCGTACCGATGTGCGGCTTGTGCAGGTAGCGGATTTCCTCAGGCGCGCCTGCCGCGACAAAGGCCTCGATGACATCTTTCATATGCACATCGTTGATGCGCGTCGTGAGCTTGCCGTCGGAGAACGTCCCCGCGCCGCCCTCGCCGAACTGCACATTCGACTGGACGTTCAGAGCGCCGCCCCGCCAAAACTTCTGGATATCCTCGTGGCGCGTGTCAACATCATGGCCGCGCTCGAGCACGATGGGCTCGCAGCCGTGGCGCGCGAGCGTCAAAGCCGCAAACATGCCCGCCGGTCCAAAGCCGACGACGACCGGCCGCTTCTCAAGACGAAGGTTTGGCAGTGGCACGGCTTTGAGCGCTTCACTGCTGATGCCCTCGACATTGCGGTCCCGGCGCAGTTTCTGCAGGACCTTTTTCTCCAGCTTTTTATCGAGCTTGACATCGAGCATGTAGACAAAATTGATGGGCGCCCCGTGGTAGCGGCGCGCGTCTACAGCCTTACGCACAATTACCACCCCGGCAATCTGCTGAGGTGGTAACCTGAGGCGTTTGGCTGCAAGATCTTCAAGGCTGGCCGTCTCCGTGAACGGCACAACCAGATTGCGAATCCGGATCATTGCACCCTCCCTGAATTCTGAATTACGGTTTTAGAATTGTCTTCTTCTATCATTATATCATAGATGAATCATTATTGACTGCTGGCCGCAGGCTGCTGCGTCTTTTTCTTCTCCTTGACCTCGATATGGACCGTCACGCTGTTATTCGTCACCGTGACGCCATCAGGCGGTGCGAGCTTTACGTTCTTGTCCGTCGTCTTCGTCAGGCCGTCCAGCGAGATGGTCTCCGTACTGATGCTCGAGAGCTTCGCAAGGACATCTTCAGGTCCGGCAATCTCAATCTTGACCGGGTCCGTCTTGACAGAACCGACTTCATAGCCGTCAGGCAGGCCGTCGCCGAGCACCGGCTTGACCGTGACGATTTTCTTCATGAGGCCGCGCGCAAGCTGTACGCTGACTTCCGCCGAATCCGGCTTGACCGTGACGCCCGATACTTCACGGCCGTCGGCATTGATGGCCGTCAAAGGCACCTTGAGCTTGAAGTCATCGCCGTTGCCAGCGAGGCCGACATAACCGATGACGCGCGTGACGTCCTTGATGTCGGACTCCGCGCCCTCAATCGTAACCGTCTCGACGGACGGCTCGATATGGGCAACCGTCGTGCCCGGCGCCGTCGAGCCCGTTACGATGAATTCGGCCTTCATCTTTTTCTGGACGATGCGGTCGAGCGTGAACGTCACCGTGTCCGGCTTGGCCTCGACGAGCTCAAAGCCCTGCGGCAGCACGGTCTGTACCTTGACCGCGTGCTTGCCCGCCTCGACTTTCGAAAGGTCGACATAGGCCTTGAAGTCGCTGTCCGTCGCCGAAACAAAAAGCGAGCGCGGGCCGCGGACGCGCAGCTTGACGGTCGATGCGTCCTTCGTGATTTTATAGCCATCCGGCGCGTTGACGACATCGAGCTGCACCGTGTATGTGCTCTCGATGGAAGGATTTTGGTCGTTCATGACATAGCCCCAGAGAATGACCGCAATGACCAGTGCCAGAGCCTTCGCCGGCAGATTATGCTGCACAATATTGCGCAATCTAGACATCATTTCTTCTTCCTCCAGTTCCGGATGATCTCCTTGAGTCCCTTCTGCGGGGAAGTGAACGCCGGCCGCAGGATATTCTTGAGTTTTTCCGTGTCGAGGTGGCGGACCATGCGGCCGTTCTCCGCGACGGAAATCGTGCCCGTCTCCTCGCTGACGACGACAATCAGGGCATCGCACTGTTCTGAAAGGCCGATGGCCGCGCGGTGGCGCGTACCGAGCTCCGTCGAGAGCGAGCGGTTTTTCGTCAGCGGCAGCAGGCAGCCGGCCGCGATGAGGCGCTTGCCGCGCACGATAGCCGCGCCGTCATGCAGCGGCGTATTCGGGATGAAAACGTTCAAGAGAAAATCGGCGGTAATCAAACCGTCAATCTGGATGCCCGTAGCGCTGATATCATTGAGGCCCATGTCGCGCTCAATGACGATGAGTGCCCCCGTCTTATTGGCTGACATGACCTTGACGGCCTTCGCGAGTTCATTGACGACCGAATTTGCCTCCTCATCATCGAGAAGCACCGACGGCCCGAGAAACTTTCCCTGCCCGAGATGCTCCAAGGCGCGCCGGAGTTCCGGCTGAAAGACGATTGGCAAAGCGACAAACAAGAGTGTCACTGCCTTCTGCAACAGCCACGAAATGACATGCAGCTCGAGCCAGCTGCAGACCATCGTGACACCCAGGAGCACGAGGATGCCCTTGACGAGCGTAATCGCGCGCGTGTCCTGCAGCAGGACGTAGACTTTATAAAGGATGACCGCCACGATAAAGATGTCGAGGATATCCATCGGCCCAATCGTGGAGATGATCCCATGGAATTGTAATGGGTATGGCAGCTCAAACGGCATAAGCAAAACTCCTAAATACAAGATAATACTATAATGACAAATCCTTATGAATGAAAACTGAAAAAAGACAAACAGTGTATAAATAAAAAAGAGATAGATATGTTTACAATAAAGCTATTCTCGCCGTTATCCGCAAAATCCTTGTGACTGTCGAAAATTTTTACTACTAATAAAACAAAAGGCCTGACTGCCATAGCAGCCAGGCCAGCAAAGGGACATGCCCTTTCTTACTTGATTTCGCGAATCCAGCCTTTTTCCGGTGCTTCGACCGTGCCGAGCTGAATGCCGCGCAGCGTATTGTAGAGTTTCGTGAGTACAGGACCCATTTCCTTCATGCCGCTCGGGAACTCGATCGTCTCGCCGTTACCGACAACCTTGCCGACCGGGCAGATGACAGCAGCCGTGCCGCAGAGGCCGGCTTCGGCAAAGTCCTTGAGTTCCGTGAACTTGACCGGACGATGCTCGACCGTGTAGCCGAGGTGCTCAGCAATCGTGACAAGCGAACGGCGCGTAATCGACGGCAGGATGCTGTCGGATTTCGGCGTGACGAGCTTGCCGTCTTTCGTAACGAACAGGAAGTTTGCACCGCCCGTCTCCTCGACGTACGTACGCGTTGCCGCATCGAGGTACATGTTCTCATCGAAGCCTCTCTGATGTGCGAGGATGTACGGATACAGGCTCATTGCGTAGTTCAGGCCGGCCTTGATGTTGCCCGTGCCATGCGGGGCAGCGCGGTCGTAATCACTGACGCAGATCGTGATCGGCTTTACACCGTTCTTGAAGTAGGAGCCAACCGGCGTGCCGAAGAGGCGGAACTGATACTCATCCGACGGCTTAACACCGATGACCGGGCCCGTAGCGAAGAGGTACGGACGCAGGTAAAGAGCGCCGCCCGACTCATAAGGAGGAATCCAGTCTTTGTTGGCTGCGACAACCTGATCGACAGCCTCGAGGAACATCTCCTCGGAAACCGGCGGCATCTCGAGACGTTTTGCCGAGTCGATCATGCGCTTTGCGTTCATATCCGGACGGAACGTAACGACGCGGCCGTCCTTCGTCTTATATGCCTTGAGGCCTTCGAAGACTTCCTGGCAGTACTGCAGGATGCCGGCGCACTCATTAATCGTGACGTTTGCGTCGTCAGTCAGATGACCTTTGCCCCATTTGCCATCCTTAAAGTTTGCAACGTAACGCTGGGAAATTGGCTGATACGCAAAACCCAGGTTGTTCCAATCAACATTTACTTTTGCCATTGAAAACTCCTCTTTTCTTTCCGTTAAAGTACCTATATCATAGTCCTGCCTGTACAGTTTGTCAATAGTATATCTGAGAAAATGATTGGATTTTACACGTCATATGTATATTTGTCTTTTAAGTAAATACATACGTTTTTTACTTCGGTTTTGTCCTGCTCATTCTCACTTTTTGCCCTGATTCTGCAAAGAGCGGCGGGCAGCAGGCAGCTGCGCCAGGATATCACCGGCAATAAGTCCTTCGGCCTTTTCTTCATCGGCAAGGTCGCCGGCGAGGCCGTGCAGGTAAACACCGAGCAGCGGCGCTTTTGCCGCCGGCATCTGCTTCATAAGCCCGGCAATCGTGCCGGCCAGCACGTCGCCTGCGCCTGCGGTCGCCATGCCGGCATTGCCCTTCGTCGTGAAATATACATGTCCGTCCGGATAGGCCACGAGCGTGCATTCACTCTTGAGCACGAAAATGGCCTTGTACTCGGCCGCGGCATCGCGGGCCACACCGACGAGGTCCTCGCGCAAGTCAGCGACGGACAGGCCCAAAAGGCCCGCCATCTCGCCAAGATGCGGCGTGAGCACCGGCACCTGCTTTGCTTCGCGCAGAAGCTCCGGCTCTTCGCACAGGGCGTAAATCGCGTCGGCATCGAGCAGCAGCGGCTTGTCGACTGCCTTGATGAGTGTGCGGACGAGCTCTCCTGTCGCAACCGCGCGGCCAAGCCCCGGCCCTATGAGTACGGCGTCATAGTCCTCCGAAAGCGCCGTGAGCATCTCCGCCGCTTTTTTCCCGCCGAGGATGCCTGCCTCTTCTTCAGGAATGGCCTTCGTCATGACCTCGGTGAGCTTGACGGCCAAAAGGGGCTGCAGGCTCTCCGGCACGGCGAGCGTCACGATGCCGCAGCCGGCGCGCAGGGCGGCGAGAGAGCACATGGCTGCGGCCCCTGTCATGCCGCGCGAGCCCGCGATGACAAGGATGCGTCCGCAGCTGCCCTTATGCGCAGCCCGCGGCCGCTGCGGCAGCAGTGCCTTGGCAAGGTCCTCATCGATCAGCTCCTGCAGGATGGCGTCGTCTTCAAGCAGCTGGCGCGGGATGCCGATGCCGTCGACAATGAGACGGCCGGCGTGCTCCGCGCCGGGGCTCAGATAATGCCCGGGCTTGGACAGGCCGAGTGTAATCGTGCAGTCCGCCTGTACCGCGGTTTCATTGACGCCGCCCGTATCCGCCTCGACGCCGCTCGGGATGTCAATGGCGAGCACCGGTTTCTTCGCTGCATTGACAAGCTCCACGGCCTGACGGACGAGCGGCCGCAGCGTGCCGCGGAAGCCCGTGCCGAGAATGCCGTCGAGGATGCCGTCGGCAAAGCGCAGGGCGAGACGCAGCCGGTCCATGTCGCGCTCCCCTGCCAGGCCGTGCACGGGAATGCCCATGGCCGTCAGCGCCTGCTGCATGAGGGCAGGCGACGCCTTGATGTGCTCGGGATTGCCCGTCAGGAAAATCTTGACGGCCGCTCCTTCATTATAAAGGTAGCGCGCTGCCGCAAACGCATCGCCGCCATTATTGCCGCTGCCCGCGAGAATGCAGATGCTTTTGCCGCGCACAGAGCCCAGCAGGTCCGTCATGGCCGCTGCCGTCTGCCGGCCGGCATTTTCCATCAGCAGGATTTCCGGCAGGCCGTAGACCTCGCCGGCCCGCTTATCTACCAGCCGCATTTCCTTCACCAGTGAAACCTTCATACTCATCCCTCCATCACGCACTGCGCCGTCGCATACTCGCGGGAATGACTCAGGGAAACCCAAACATTCGACACGGCCTTGCGGCGCGCCAGCGTCGCAAAATAGCCCTTGAGCGTCACCTGCGGGGCCCCAAGATCGTCGGGCAGAATCTCGATGTCATGGAGCGTGCCGCCGCGCAGCCCCGTGCCCAGAGCCTTCAGAACGGCCTCCTTGCCCGCAAAGCGCGCGGCGTAGCTTGCAATCTTCTGCGTGCCGCGGCTTTCACAGTACGCCCGTTCTGCCTCTGTATAAACGCGCTCGCGGAACGCCTGCCGCGAGGCGGCCTTCTCCACGCGCGAAATCTCCACGATATCTGTACCAATCCCTCGAATCAATGTCATTTCCTCCGATATGTACTGCTGGCCATGCCAGGATATTTCTCTATTATACTATCATTCCGCGTCCATCGTTTTTTTCCTTCCTGCCAAAAGAAACTTCATCAGAAAAATCGGCAAAACGTCCATCTGTATGCTCATTTCTGTCGTGTTCTGAGCAGTTATGGAATCTGCGAAAATATTTTTGATAATTTTGGGTTATACTATCATATATTCATCAAAAGTATGGTATAATGGCACTAAATAAAGCGAATTTATAAAGAAAGAAGCGATTCCCATGGAACTCAGACAACTTGAATATTTCCAGATGGCCAGCCGTCTGCGAAATATCACCCGCGCTGCAGAGAGGCTGCGCGTCTCTCAGCCAAACATCACAGTTGCCATCAAAAAACTTGAGGCAGAGCTCGGCATTCAGCTTTTTGACCGCAGCCAGAAACAGCTGGCCCTGACGCCTGAGGGAGCCGTCTTCCTCAACCGCGTTGAACTGGCCCTGCGCAACATCCAGGACGCCGTGCTCGAAGTCAACGACTACAAGCTGCTCCAGAAGGGCACCATCAAGATCGGCGTGCCGCCGATGATGGGTGCGTACCTGTTCCCGCGCATCTTCTCAAGCTTCCAGCGCCGCTATTCCCATCTCGACATCTTCATGCACGAAGAGGCCTCGATGTCCATCCGTGAGCAGCTCGAGCGCGACGAGCTCGACTTTGGCATCATCATCCTCTCCGGCGCCTCCAACCGCCTGCAGCAGCTGCCCATGTCGAAGAACCAGATTGTCTGCTGTGTACCGGCAGACAGCCCACTCGCCAAGAAAAAGAGCATCTCGATGGACGATGTCGTTGACACGAAGATCGTCCTGCTGAAGGAAGGCTCCTTCCTGCGCCAAACCATCCTCGGCCGCATGAAGGAAGCCGGCATCACGCCGAACATCGTACTCGAGTCCAACCAGATCAACACGCTCAAGGGCCTCGTGGCCAACGGCGTCGGCATTACCTTCCTCTTAGACATGGTCGCCGACGAAATCCCGGGTCTCAAGACACTGCCCCTCTCCGCCCCCATCTTCGTCGATGTCGGCCTCGCTTGGAAGAAGGACCGCTACATCTCCAAGGCCGCCCAGTCCTTCATCGACTTCTGCAAGGACCTGCTCAAAGAAAAAACCCCAGATGATGTTACAGAGCAGTCAAAAGCCCCTACAGAGAAGAAGTCTGTCAAGACAGTAAAATAACCTGCAACTGATAGAAAACAAATAATACAAAAATCCTTTCCAGAACAATTCCGGAAAGGATTTTTTGTACATAAACAAATGTTGCGTCCGTACTCAGGCACGATAGAGCGGTACAGTCAGACTGCCCGTCGGCATCAGGATATAGCTCGGGTCATCACCGACGTATTTTTTTGCGAGAGCCAGTGCTTCTTCCACTGTGTCAACCGCGCCATCAAACAGCATATCCTTGGCGAGCTGACGGTCAAGGCCCGTCACAAGAATGAAATGTGCTTTTTTCGTCAAGCGCGTGATGGCATAGGCCTTATTCGCACCGATGAGGAAGCGCTCGCGCAGTTTGGCCTCGATGGCATCGGCAGTCTTCAGCGTGCGGCAGGTCTCTTCGAGAACCTTGCTGCCGCTGCCTTCTTCACATTCAGCGAGCAAAATTACGACACCGCTCTGTTTCGTCGCGAGCACGGCATTGTCCATCGTCTTCTGCATCTGATAAACATTGATGTCCTTTGGATAGCCGCCGCAGCTGGCAATCGTGATATCTGCCTGTGCCGGAATCTTAACGCCATAGACCTCATCGACGAATTTACAGGCTTCATGATGTGCCTGAATATAGTCGCCAGCAAACATGCGAAGGAAGCGGTGCTCAGCATCGAGGATGGCGTTAAAGAGAATGACGCTCCTGCCCTTGGCCCAGAGAGCAACGCCTTCCATCTGGTCCTCATAAACAGGGTTGCCCGTCGTGCGGCCAAGACCGGCATTCGGGTCCATCATGAAGCTGTGATTATGACGTACTGTCTCCATCGCTGCACAGCCCGGCAGTACAGCTTTGCGGCCGCCGCCGTAACCGCTGAAATAATGATGCACAATCGTGCCCGTCAGAATAACATGGTCGCTGTGGCATATATGCTTGTTGATGAGCACCGGCGTAAAGCGGCTCGTCGTACCGAAGTATTCAAAATCACTCGGGACATTGCAGTCGCTGTTGTACATCTTAAGGCGCTTGGCAACGTCTTCACCAACACCCTCCGCCATTTCCCCTTTGGTCATCAGGCGGTGCGTACCGAGCGAGAACACAATCTGCATATTCTCATCAGGCACACCGAGCTTATTCATCTCGTCAACGAGCACCGGCATGAAATCAAAGCTGTTGGCAACACGCGTGGGGTCATTGCAGATAAACGTCACGGTATCGCCTGGCTTGATGACCTCATTGATCGGCTTCTGGCCAATCGGATGATAAATCGCGTCAAGTACGGCCTGACGGACATCCGTCAGCGGCTTGACGGCCGGCATATCGACTTCCTTGATGACCTTCGTCTCATCGAGAGAAAAACTTTTCGTGCCATGGCCGTAATGGAATGTATACTCCTTCATAAAATCAAAATCCTTTCTATATTTTTCCTATGAAAAAAAGGAGACACACAGGTGTCTCCCTTTTCCATTTTGACAGACCCTTAGTAAAGGATATGTGCAATGATATAGCCGACCACGCAGCCCGTGAAGACACCGAGCAGGCCCGGGATCATGAAGCTGTGGTTCAGGACATATTTACCGATATGCGTCGTGCCGGAACGGTCAAAGTTGATGCAGGCGAGGTCCGAAGGATACGTCGGCAGGAAGAAGTAACCGTAGCAAGCCGAGATAAAGGACAGAATGACGACTGGATCTACACCGATGGTCAAAGCCAGCGGTACGATGATCGAGACGGCAGCTGCCTGCGAGTTAACGAGTTTCGAAGTGAGGAACAGAGCCAATGCATACGTCCAAGGATAGGACTGAACGAGACCGCCAATCAGCGTCTTGAGTTCCGTCATGTGGTTTGTGAAGCACGTATCAGCCATCCAGGCAACACCATAAACACAGACAACCGCACCAAGGCCAGCATGGAAGACCTGGCTCTTGCCAACATCTTTCGCGTTGACTTTGCAGAAAATAAGGATAGCTGCAGCGATGACGAGCATGATCATCTGAATGACCGTCGTCATGGAAATTGGCTTCATTACGCCCTTAGCGTTCGGGAAAGCCGGCAGAACCTGCGGGAAGTTGCCGAGCACAGCGATAATGATGATGCCGAGGAAGAAAATGTACATAGCACGATAGAACGAAGACGGCAGTTCCCTGTCCTGCAGCGACTCCGACTGAGCACCGTAAACATCCTGTTTATGAGCCGGGTCCTTGATGTATTCCTGGAAAACAGGATCGTCAGCAAGGTCCTTGCCGCGGCGATAACTCCAGGCAGCAGCAACGAGCACACCGCAGAACGTAGCCGGAATGGAGACTGCCAACAGGTTGATGACGGTAAACGGCAGGCCGGCAGCGCTGATAAAGCCAGCCATACTTACGAGGGCAACGGATACCGGCGAAGCCGAAATACCCATCTGGGATGCCACCGAAGCAACAGCCATCGGACGCTCTGGGCGGATATTCTCGTGAATAGCAACATCATAGATGATCGGGAACATCGTGTAGACGACATGGCCCGTGCCGCAGAGGATGGTCAGCAGCCATGTCGTGATCGGCGCGTAAATCGTGACACGCTTCGGGTTGCTGCGCAGGAACTTCTCTGCGTATTTGAGCATGACCGTGAGACCGCCCGACGTCTGCAGATAGCCTGCGCAGGTGACGACCGCGATGATCGTCAGCATGACGGCGATTGGCGGCGTGCCCGGCTTATAACCAAGGGCGAAGACATAAATGATAAGACCGATGCCACTGATGACTGGCAGACCCAGACTTCCGTAGCGTACGCCGACAATAAGGCATGCCAGCAGGATACAGATACCAAGTACCAAGATAAACTCCCCTTCCTATAAGTACAGATACCCAATTCATGAAACACAGCACCTGCATTCAAGATTACCCCCCAACGCTCACCATTATTTCCCCACAAAACAATCGTAAGCAAGGTTAAGCAAGGTATTGTTTCCACTTGTTTATCTTTTCGCCCAAAAATAGGAAATCTCCTGCTTCCGTGCAAAAAATAATTTCAAGGGAACTTTCCTGCCAAACGCAACCGCCGTTCTCAATAAATCTACATTTATTATACAATAACCGTCAAGCATAAGTAAATACTATTTATTATAAAATATTTTAATAATGCATGTTGTTTATCCTTATCTAAATATCTTTAATTATAATCATCATTATGCGTATCAAGAATGATTTATCTGATTTATATGAATAACTCTTTTAATAACTTTTATGTTTACGTATTTTTTTCAGACCTCAATACAGAAATTATATAGCCATATGCATAACATTGTGGTATAATATGCTAAAAAGTTATACTGATAACAATTCTATGAGGAGGATTTCATTCTATGGCTACTATTAATGATAACTATCTGAAGCTGCCAGGCAGCTACCTCTTTGCCGAAATCGCCCGCCGCGTTGCCGCATATAAGGAAGCAAATCCGGATGCCGATATCATCCGCCTCGGCATCGGCGATGTCACGCAGCCGCTGCCGCAGGTCTGCATCGAGGCCATGCATAAGGCCGTTGATGACCAGGCCAAGGCTGAGACGTTCCATGGCTACGGTCCAGAGCAGGGCTACTCCTTCCTGACGGAAGCCATCATCAAGAACAATTACACGGACCGCGGCATCGAGATTGCCCCAGATGAAATCTTCGTCAGTGACGGCTCTAAGAGCGACTGCGGCAACATCCAGGAAATCTTCGGCCTCACGAATAAAGTCGCCATCACGGACCCTGTATACCCTGTCTATCTCGACACGAACGTCATGGCCGGCCGCACGGGCACGCTGCAGGACGACGGCCATTTCGCCGGTGTCACGTACCTGCCGTGCACGGCTGAAAACAACTTTGCACCGGAACTGCCGAAAGAAAAAGTCGACATGATTTACCTCTGCTGCCCGAACAACCCGACGGGCACGACGCTCTCACGCGAAGAGCTGACGAAGTGGGTCAATTACGCCAAGGAAAATGAATCCGTCATCCTCTTCGATGCTGCCTACGCTGCTTACATCACGGAAGACGATGTACCGCGCTCTATCTACGAGATTCCGGGCGCCAAGGACGTTGCCATCGAGTTCCGTTCGTTCTCCAAGACGGCCGGCTTCACGGGCACGCGCTGCGGCTACACGATTATCCCGAAGACGGTCAAAGGCCGCGCAGCCGACGGTTCGCTCGTACCGTTCAACAAGCTCTGGAACCGCCGCCACACGACGAAGTTCAACGGCACGGCCTACATCGTACAGCGCGGTGCTGCTGCCATCTACACGGAAGAGGGCAAAAAGCAGGTCAAAGAACTCGTTTCCTATTATATGGAAAACGCCCGCATCATCCGCGAAGGCCTCAAAGCTGCCGGCCTGCAGGTATTCGGCGGCGTCAATGCCCCGTACATCTGGCTCAAGACCCCGAACCACATGAGCTCGTGGGATTTCTTCGACAAACTGCTGCATGAAGCCAACATCGTCGGTACGCCGGGCGCAGGCTTCGGCCCGTGCGGCGAAGGCTACTTCCGTCTTACGGCTTTCGGCAACCGCGAGAATACGAAGCGCGCCGTAGCCCGCTTCGCTAAGCTGAAGTTCTGATATTAGGGATATCTTCGTAACTTTAGTGCTCTATCCGCCAATAGAGAGGTCAAAAAATCGGTCATCCGGATGGATGGCTGATTTTTTTGTGCCATAAAATCTTCTTAGTAGTATTCATATGATGTCATCACATACGCATGATATCGGTAATCGCTAGTGATTGTAATAATTAATATAATCATGGATTGCGGTTGCTACTCTTGCTTATTTGTTGAATTCGCTGCCATTTATTAGTCCTCAGAATTCTTTCGCTAGCACATTGTCAGGTTAATGTGCCGCCCATGATATATTTTATATCATCTTCTGTTTTCAGATTCTTAACTGCTTGCTAAATCGTAAATTCTCTTTGTAGATATTTTCGATGAATCTCTATTTTTATTTTCACTGAGATAGCACTATGCGTAGATAAAAAGTCCCCTTAGATAGGATAATGATCTTTTATTGTCCTATCTAAGGGGACACCTCATACTATTGTAGGATTTTCCTTTCAAAATTTATTATATGCAAAATCAAATTTCTTATTATGCTTATGCGAATAAGCGACGAAGTTTTTCAGTATCCTTAGTTAAGCCAAGAGCTAACATCAATTTTAATCTTGCTTTCTGACCAGTAAGCTCACCGGCCAAAATGATACCATGTGGATACATCTCGCCGGCACTGCCCTTATACGAATACACCTGCGCTACACGACCTGCGTGTACTCGTGTCGTAAGAACGACAGGGATTCCAGCCTTACATGCTTCAAAAATCCCGTCTCGTACGCCAAGAGGAACGTTACCACAACCAAAGGCCTCTACAACGATACCGCCGACTTTCTTATCGATTAGGCATTTAAATAGGAAATCATCTAGCCCTGCAACGCTCTTAATTAGATAAACATCGGGAACTAAACGCTCTGGCTGTATCTTTTGTCGACAAATAGATTTTCTCCGAAAAACAACTTTGTCAAAATAGACATGACCCACAGGGCCCCACCATGGGGACTGAAACGTGTCCGTGTTGACAGAATGCGTTTTGGTGACTTCTCCAGCGGCATGGATGACATCATTTAATACTACCAGTACGCCTTGCCCTACAGCATCATCACAAGCAGCCGTTTTTACAGCAGCTAAGATATTGCCAGGACCATCCCAGCTCGTATCAGATGCACCACGCATCGCACCGGTCACACAGACCGGCTTATCCGTATGAAGTGTCAAATCCAGCATATAAGCTGTTTCTTCCAATGTGTCCGTACCATGCGTAACAACGAAACCATCTACGTCATTACTTTTTGCCAGCTCATCGATTTTTTTAGATAAGTCAAACATCATTTGAGGAGTAATATGACCACTGGGAACATTCGACTGCTCAATGACTTCGACTTCTGCAATATTTTTTAGCGCAGGAACTGCTGCAAGAAGATCTTCGCCGGAAACGGCTGGAACCAGACCACCGGTTTTCAGGTCAAGCTTCATGGCAATCGTGCCGCCAGTCGTTATGGCTACAATTTTTTTCATGGTAAAAACCTCCCACATAAATCTTGAATTTATTTATTATGCGAAAAGATCAACGAATCATCAGTAACAGACTGACTAACAGGAACAATACCAATAAACCAAATAACATAGCTGGACGCTGGAACTTATTTGCATCCTTCAAGTTCGATCCCTTAACAACTGGGATAACTGTAGACAATGCTGCTACTGGGCCACCAGTCAGATAGTACTGCGTAACAGCCGAACCACCTGCAGCTGCGCATGCAGCCGTCAATGGATCTGCCCCCGCGGCTAAAACCACCTGCAAAAACGGAACATCGATTGCTACAGATGCAGCATTCGACTGTGTGATGAATCCAGCCAAGGCAGATACAAAAAGCATAGTATACACAGGCGAAACGGAGACGAACGGTGCCATTACATCAGAGATAACACCGACTAAACCAATCTTGTTGATGACACCACTCATGAAAAGAAAACTAATTGTTGCGACAATTGGGATGGAAGCACGTTTTACGCCATCAATCATATCAGTCTCGCTTTTTGCCGGATTCATTTTCGCGAGAATTGCTACCAAGATAGCACATACAGTGCCATCAACAAAAACCGGAATACCAAAAACAAAGCCTACACAGAATAGTAAAAATGGAAAGATTGCCAAACTAAAGCTAATGCCCGATTTGTTTTCTAAAGATTTTGCAACCTCATCTTTTACCTCTTGACTAATCGTTGGAGGATTTTTTTTCATCTCTCGTGCAACACGATACCAGCTGAACATAATAATGGAAAGACCTGTAATAGCACCTACGACGTTAATAGCACCAAAACCAATCGCTGCAGTGGCCACAACAGCTACCTGCGTCGGATGCGTGAACCCTGCAAAGTTACCAAAATGTCCAGCATGTGCAGCAAGACCTGCAGTTTTATTGGGATCCATCCCCAATTTAGTTGCTACTGGACCCGTAATAGCAGCTGTAACCACTGGCTGTGTAAAACCTGTTAGAGCGCCAATACAGCCGGCTGCCAGACTGCCTGCAGCCGTAATACCAGGTGCACCACCAAGTTTAGATCCCCAAGAAATAATCTTGTTAATGATTACCTTCAGAAATCCTGACGTTTCCAGAATACCAACGAACATTAAGACACCAGTGATATCTGCAATAACTGGGTTTAAGCCACCATTGATTAATTTTGCTAATGTAACATCGGCCTTACCAGATATAGGAAACCCTGCCGCCAATGCAGCTATAGTTGAACCAATTATAGCTGTCAAATAAAGCGGTGTTTTGCCCCATACCATGAATATCAGCGTAATAACCATGAGGATTTGTGCAACTTCCATGATATTACCTCCATTCAAAATGTGTTAAAACACAAAACAATGCAGATTATCCATTATCAAGAAAGGCCTTTCTTATGTTCAAATTATAGCACAGATCCCCCCCCGCAAGAGCAAACGTTCTATTTATACGTACATTATATACAGTGAGCTATAATTTATTTATATAAAACACTATAATCTTACAATCTTGTACATAAATAAAATCGTATACCAACTCTTTTATAATGTGTGATATAGTTGCTTAGTAAAGGCGCAAAAGAGTTGGTATACGATACAATTTATTATACACTAGAGATTCCGTAATTAGTAAATAAAATGTGGTATAAAATATATTAAATACTTCTTTTACAAAAATCAGCCGTTAAACAGTGCCTTGGCGAAGTCCTCGGCGTTGAACGGGCGCAGGTCTTCGACGCCTTCGCCGACGCCAATCCACTTGACCGGCATGGAGAGTTCGCTCTTGATGCCGATGACGACGCCGCCCTTGGCCGTGCCGTCGAGCTTCGTCAGCACGACGCCGGTAATCGGTGCGGCCTTCGTGAAGAGCTCGGCCTGGCTGATGGCGTTCTGTCCCGTCGTGGCGTCGAGCACGAGCAGGGTCTCGTGCGGGGCACCGGGGATTTCACGGCCGATGACGCGGTTGATTTTCTCGAGCTCCTGCATGAGGTTCGACTTCGTCTGCAGGCGGCCGGCCGTGTCGATAATCAGCATGTCGACCTTGCGCGCCACGGCGGCTTTGACGGCGTCAAAGGCCACGGCAGCAGGATCGGAACCTTCTTCGTGCTTGATGACCGGCACGCCCGTGCGCTGACCCCAGACCTCGAGCTGGTCGATGGCAGCGGCGCGGAAGGTATCAGCGGCAGCGAGCAGCACGGATTTGCCCTGCCCTTTGTAATACGCCGCGAGCTTGCCGATGGTCGTCGTCTTGCCGGCGCCGTTGACGCCGATGACGAGCAGCACCGTCGGGCCGTTTTCCGCGATGCGCGTCTTGTCCTCGCCCGTCGTGAGGATTTCGACAATCTGCTTCTGCAGGAACGGCTTGAGGTCTTCCGGTGTGTTGATTTCCTTTTTCTTGATGCCCTTGCGCACGGCTGTCATGAGCTTATCCGTCGTCTTGACGCCGACGTCGGCCATGATGAGCGTTTCCTCAAGCTCATCGAGCAGGTCGTCATCGATATCGGCATAGCCGATGATGATTTTCTCAATCTTGTTCGTCAGGTTCTCGCGGGTCTTGTTGAGGCCCTTCTTCAATTTATCAAAAAATCCCATGATTTCCTCCCCATTGCATGAAAACTTATCTTTCCTATTATATTACCACACTTTTTATTTTACGCCATTTATTCCACATCGTCGAGGCGTACGGACAGAATCTTGGACACGCCCGACTCCTCAACGGTCACGCCGTACATCGTGTCGGCCTGTTCCATCGTCCCCTTGCGGTGCGTGACGACGATGAACTGCGTCTGCTCGGCAAATTCGCGCAGGAAGCGGCCAAAGCGCATGACATTGGCTTCATCGAGCGGTGCGTCAATCTCATCGAGCACCGAGAACGGCGACGGACGGTAGCGCAGAAAGGCAAACAGCAGCGCAATGACCGTCAGGGCACGTTCGCCGCCCGAGAGCGCGGCGAGGCTCTGCCGTTTTTTCTGCGGCAGCGTCACGAGGATATCGATGCCCGAGTTCAGCACATCATGCGCATCGAGCAGGCGCAGCTCGGCCTTGCCGCCGCCGAAGAGACGCACAAAGATTTCCCCGAAGTAGCGCTGGATGTCGGCAAAAGCCTCGCGGAACTGCTTCGTCATGGCCTCGTCCATCTCTGCAAGGATATGCGCGAGATTCTCCTTGGCCTCGACGAGGTCCGCCGACTGCTTTTTCATGAAGTCGTGGCGCTTCTGCAGATTCTCATATTCCTCGACGGCATTCGGGTTGACTGGCCCGAGTGCATCCATCTGTTTTTTCAGTGCATGCATGCGGCTGCGCAGGGCCTGCGGCTCGAGGTCGAGCGCCTCTTCGAGGGCCCGCTCCGGCGTCAGGCCGAATTCGCGCAGGATGGCCTGCTGACTGTCCGCGAGCAGCATCTGGATTTTCGCGGCCTGCAGCTCGAGCTCATGGATTTCCTCACGCTTTTTGCCGAGTCTGCGCTGAAGTTCGCGCGACTTTGTCTCAAGTTCCTGTCCCTGTGCCAGTTTTTCCATGCGGTCCTCGTAGAGACGGCGCTGTTTTTTCTGGGCTTCATCAAAAGAATCCTGCCATGTCTCTGCGGACTGTTCGAGCTCCTGCAGGCGCGCCCTGCTGGCTTTGCCATCGGCCTCGAGTTTCTCCGTTTCGCGGTCGACCTCCTGCAGAGCCTGCTCGCCGCGGGCTTTTTCCTGGCGGAAAAGTTCCATCTGCTCCTGACTGCGCTTCCATTCCTGTTCAAGGACCGTGCGCGAGAGCTCGCTTTCCTGCCGGCACTTGCCGAGGGCGGCCGTATCCTGCTGGACATCTTCGAGGTCGAGCAGGCTCTCCTCGAGTTCATGGCTGCTCTTGGCGAGTGCTTCGGTCAGTTCCTTAACGGTTCTCGCTTGCAGCACGCGCTCATTCTGTTGGGCCGCAAACGAAGCCTGCCGCTTCTCTGCCGCTTTCTTTAGTTCTGCGACCGTCTTTTGCTGAGTCGCGAGACTTTCCCGCAGCTTCGCGAGGCTCACGCGCAGTTCCGCGCGGCCGACATTCTGCTGCTGCACGGCCTGCAGGGCGTCATTCTGCTGCTGTTCGGCAAGGACCAGTTCTTTGGCCGCGGCCTTGACTTCAGCCGACTTTTTCTGCAGTTCCTTGTCCATCTGCTCCTTCTTCTGGCGCAGGACTTCGATTTCACCGCTGCGGTTGAGGAAGCTCGCTTCGCGGTGCTGATGCCCGCCGCCCGAGAGTGAACCGCCCGGCGCGAGGAATTCACCGCCGAGCGTCACGATGCGCAGACGGTAATGCTGGGCTTTGGCAAGGTCCAGCGCATGGTCGAGCGTATCGACGACGAGAATGCGCGCGAGCAGGAAATCCGCGGCCTTCTGGCAGTGCGGTGCGGCCGTGACGAGCGTATTGGCCCAGCCAATGACCCCCTCACCCTGTTCTGCCTCTTTTTCCTTGTCATTCGGGTACTGAACGGAAAGTGCCGACAGCGGCAGGAACGTCACGCGGCCGAGACGACGGCGCTTGAGGTATGCGATGGCCGCCTTGGCCGTCTCCGTATCCTCTGTGACGATGTTCTGCTGATTGCCGCCCAAGGCAATCTCGATGGCCGTCATATAGTCCTGCGGGATGGTGAGAAGCTCGGCCACCGCACCGGCCACCCCCTTGTGCCACGGCTCTTCGCGGCTCTGCAGGATGGCCCTCGGCGCTTTGCCAAAGCCCTCGTATTCCTCCTGCATGTGCATGAGAATATCGAGTTTTTCCTGCGTGCCCGCAGTCTTCTGGCGCAGGTTTTCCTGCGTTTCACGCAGGGCCGCCAATTTCTGCTGCACGGCCTGCTGTGCATGGCGCGCCTGCTGCTGCGTCTTTACAGACTGCTGCAGTTCCTGTTCTTTCTTCATCAGCGCGGCCTGCATGGCTGCGCTGTCTTTTTGCAGCTGCCCTGCCTGCTCCTCTGCCGCGGCAATGGCTGCCTGCTGCTCCTGCTGGCCTTCGCTGCCGTTCTCGATATCGCGGTCGAGCACAGCAAGTTTCTGGCGTGCGGCGGCAAGGGCAGCCTGCGCCTGTTCCTTCTTCTGCGCGGCCTGCTGCGACTGCTCTTTCTTTTCTGTCAGGGCCTTCTGCATATGCTCGGCACGCTGCTGCAGGGAGGCAAGCCCCTCACTGGCCTCGGCCAGCTTCGCTTTTTTCTCCGCGGCTTCGCCCGACAGACGGCCGATTTCGCTGACCGAACGGACGAGCCCCTGCTGGAGTTCCTGACGCTGCGCTTCAAGGCGCTTCTTTGTCTCGGCGCTCTGCCCCTGACGTTCCTCCAGTGCTGCCATCTCGCGGTTGGCCGCTTCGAGGCGCTGGCGCAGTTTTTCGTTGGCCTCGGCGCCGCTGCGCATCGTCTGCTCGAGGTCGAGAATGTCCTTCCGGACTGCCTCGCGCGCCGCGCCATTCTGCTTGACCGACGTATCGAGGGCCATGGCTTCATCGCGCGCTCTGCCGAGCTTTTCCTCATTGGCCGCCTTGCGGCCAGCCTCGTGTTTCGCGCTGCGCGCGAGCTTGGTCAGCTGGCAGCGCCGGTATTCCTCATTGAGCTCGTTGTACTGGCGCGTCTTTTCCGCATGGCGCGCGAGGGGCTCGAGCTGCGTCTCAATCTCGTGCATGATGTCCTGCACGCGCAGCAGATTGGCCTCGGTATCCGTGAGTTTCCGCACAGTCTCACGCTTGCGGCTGCGGTATTTCGTGATGCCCGCCGTCTCCTCGAAAAAGGCACGGCGGTCCTCCGGCCGGCTGTTCAGGATATCTTCCATGCGGTTCTGGCCAATGATGCTCATGCCGTCATGGCCGATGCCCGTGTCGGCAAAGAGATTGTAGATATCCTTGAGACGGCAGCGCGAACGGTTGATGAAGTACTCGCTCTCGCCGCTGCGGTAGAGCCGGCGCGTCACGGCCACCTCGCGGAAATCCACGGGCAGCGTGCCGTCGTTGTCAAAAATCAGCGAGACCTCGGCCATATTGAGCGGCCGCCGCGTGGCCGAACCGGAGAAGATAATGTCCTCCGAGCGCGTGCCGCGCAGATTTCGGATATTCTGCTCGCCGAGCACCCAGCGCACAGCATCCGTAATGTTGCTCTTGCCGCTGCCGTTCGGCCCGACGATGGCCGTGATGCCATAGTCGAATTCTATCGTGAGTTTATCCGCAAAAGACTTGAAGCCATAGGCTTCCAGACGTTTGAGCTGCAATACTTACACCTGCCTGTCCTCAGGAAGGTCCTGCCGGCCTCCCTGAAAATTTCCTTCCTTAACATATTCCTTCATGAAACCGAGGAATTCCTTGTCGAGCACTGAGAACACCTTATGCCCGCTCCAGTAAAGCGCCGTGCGTGCCGTAACCGTTGGCGTGAGCCCGCATTTGACAAAGGAATTATCCTGCCCGAGCACGAAATTCGGCAGCACGGAAATGCCCGTGCCATTGGCCACGAGCTGCTTGATGGTCTTGAGCTGCGACGTCGTCAGCATGACATCCGGCGTAAAGCCGGCTTCAATGCAGCGCGCAAAGACCTCGCGGTACTGATACGTGCGCGGCGGCTGCAGAATGAAGCGTTCATGGCTGAGGTCGGCGAACGTGACCCGCTCCTTTTCGGCCAGCGGATGGCCAAAAGGCAGGCAGAGGCTCATATCATCGTGCATGATGACAAATTCATGGACCTGCGCTTCTTCATCGCTGCCAAATGTGACACCAAAATCGAGGTCCCCGACATCCACGCGCTCCCGCACTTCGTCAGAATCGCGGAATTCCTGCACATCGAGCAGCGTGTTCGGAAATTTTTCGCGGAAGTCCTTGAAGAACTCCGGAAACAGATAGGCTTCAAACATCGGCGGCACGCCGAAGTGAATTGTGCCGCGGCTGCCCACGCAGAACCGCATCATATCCTGCTTCGCCAGCTCCGCATCCTGCATGATGCGGCGGGCATGGATGAGAAACGCGCGGCCGGCCTCTGTGAGCGTCACATGTTTCTGGCTGCGGTCAATCAAAGTCAGGCCGAGCTCCCCCTCCAGCGATTTTATGGCCTTCGTGACCGACGGCTGCGATACATGCAGTACTTTGGCCGTCCTCGTAAAATTCTCCAGTTCGCTGATTGTACAAAAATATTCCAACTGTCGAAATTCCATCTGGATTCCCCCATACCAAAAATTTTCCTGCCGTCCCCCTCCTGCTGCACGGTGCAGCGTTGGCAGGAAAGATTCTATATAACGATTCTATTTTAACATATGTTCCGTCCGTCTACCATAACCAACGGCTATCCAGCCAAAGAATATTCCCTGCTGTCGTGCTTCTGTGAAAATAAAAGCCCTGTCAACGCTGACAGGGCTTCCCTATTTATGCGTTTTTCGTTAATTCCTGCAGGCGCTGGCTCACGAGGTCAATCCACTCGCCGTG
>USAK01000025.1 GCA_900552565.1 uncultured Selenomonas sp.
CGGTGTCTTGCGGCGACTTGTATTATATTACAGGAAAGCCCTGCGTTTGTCAACATCATTTTGTAAAAAGATAAAAGAAATCCTCATCACTTAGACATGTAATGAGGATTTCTCCAATATTTGCTATTGCGTCAGCCTATGGAGTTGTTTGGAGCTAACTTACGATGGACCTTCTGTATAGGATGCCCGTAAAGTCCTTCTGCTTTTTTGAATACATCAATGTACAATAACATTACGTGTCTTTTTCCTTCAGAAAAAACAGGCTGTCCCAAGAAGGAACAGCCTGTCCGCTAAGTTATAAATCAGTCCTGAATGTTTGTAATGATGCGGCCGAGACGCGTACCGGAGAAGAGGTTCCACGTCCATTTGATGGCAACGGTGAAGTTGGCATGGGCACCAGCGAGGCGCAGGAGATGAACGAACATCCATGCGCACCAAGCGAGGAAGCCCGTCATCTGCGGATTGATTTTCGTCTTGTCGACAACGGCTTCGCCGCGGCCAATCGTCGCCATGGAGCCGAGGTCTTTATAATGGAAGGTAGCAAGGTCATTCTGACCGCGGATGAGCTTCATGATGTTGTCATGAGCCGTCTGTGCCTGCTGCATCGCAACCGGTGCAACCGTCGGCAGCGGGCGTTCCGTGCCGTGCTGGTAATGGGCGCAGTCGCCGATGGCAAAGACGCAGTCACTGCCTTCAACCTGCAGTTTCTCGTTGACGATGATGCGGCCGCCGCGGTCCACTTCACCGCCGCAGTCCTTGATGAACGGCACGGCCTTGACGCCTGCAGCCCAGATGACTGTAGCTGTCGGAATCGTGCTGCCGTCCTTGAGCTTGAGTTCCTGACCGTCATAATCCACAACCTGCGTGTTCAGCATGACATCGACGCCTTTCTTGCGCAGGACCTTGACGGCATGCTCACGCAGGTTCGGGGCAACCATCGGCAGGACATTCGGCGTAGCCTCGATGAGCTTGACCGAGACTTCGCTGAAATCGAGATGATGGAATTCTTTCTGCTGAACGCCAAACAGCTCAGTCAGTGCACCGGACTCCTCAATGCCCGTCGGGCCGCCGCCGACAACGACAAATGTCAGCATGCGGCGGCGCTTCTCGGGGTCTTTTTCCTTATTGGCACGCTCGAACATATGCAGCACGTGATTGCGGATATGCAGGGCCTCCTGCAGTGTCTTCATGCCATAGGAGTTTTCCTCCACCGATTTCATGCCGAAGTAATTCGTCGTTGCACCAGCAGCAAGAATCAGATAATCGTATGGGAGCTCACCATGATTCGTCAGCAGGACTTTGCGCTCCTGGTCCACCCCCTGTGCTTTTGCCATGAAAAATTCCACATTCTTCGTCTTGCGGAAAAAGGAACGGACCGGATAAGCAATTTCATCCGTGTCAAGCACAGCCGTCGAAACCTGATACAGGAGCGGCTGGAACAGCTGAAAATTATGACGGTCAACTAAGGTGACGTCAACATCCTCTTTCGCAAAGAGCTTCGCCAGCTTGACGCCGCCAAAGCCTGCACCAACAATAACGATACGCGGTTTTTTCTGATCTGCCATGATAAGTCCTCCCCTAAGACAATCTCTGCGAATAAATGCACAATTGTAGTGAAAGTGAAAAAAATAACTTTATCCCGCAAAAAAAAGCGAGATTACGTGCTCTGCTTTCACGTATTCCCTAGACCCAATCCAGATAATCCGCAAGAACGTGCTTTTTTTAACTTATCAATTTACAACCCTATTGCCCTTATCAGATTATCTGACTTTTATAATAGCACGTTCCCTATATATTGCAAGAACTTTTGCGTATTTTTTCACAAAGTTATTGTTTCGCATCATTTTTCTGTCTATTTTGATTTTGTTTCTGTTTCCTGCATCATGAGTATATATTTCATGCATAGAAGGAATAACAAAATGGCCTGCCATCTGGCAGGTCTGATTCATCATAGAAATGCCCCTCAGTAGCGTCTGCGTTTCACCGACGAGGCAAAACCGAGCTGTTCACGGTATTTCATGACCGTACGACGCGAAAGAGACATGCCCTGCTCCTTGAGCAGGACGCAGAGCTTCTGGTCAGAAAGAGGCTTTCGTGCGTCTTCTGCCTCGATAAGCTTCTGAATGGCCGCTTTGGCCTGCGCGGCTGCGACTTCTTCCCCATCGGCTGACCTGACGCTGCGCGACGTGAAGAACGTGCGCAGGGCAACGAGGCCGTTGGGCAGTTCGGCGTATTTATTGGCCACGGCACGGCTGACGGTCGATTCGTGTACGCCGATGGCATCGGCAACGTCCCTCATCGTCATGGGCCGCAGGAAGGCCGGTCCCTTCGCGAGGTACTCCGGCTGGCGGCGCACGATTTCCTCGACGACATGGCGGATGGTTGTGCGGCGCTGCTCGATGCTGTTGATAAGCCACGAAGCCGCATGCAGACGGCTGGTGATGTATTTCTTTGTCATTTTGTCAAATGCGTCTGCCTGACGATAAAGCGCGGAGATATGGAGCTGCGGTACATCGCCGTCTTCGAGCTCCACGCGGTAATGGATGCGGCCAGCCTCATCCTCTTCGCGGCGCACGATGACATCCGGCGTGATATAGGCCGGCTCACCGCTGCTATAGGCAGCACCGGGCTTGGGGTCAAGACGGCGCACGATATCGATAGCCATCTGCACCTCGGCAGGCTCTGCTTTTTCTGCCGCAGCAATCTCTTTAAGATGATGCAGGGCGACCTCATCGAGATGGCGGTCGATGACAGCAGCGACAAGGCCTTCATAGATGCCCTGACGCTTGGCCTGCAGGCGCAGACACTCAGAAAGGTCCCGTGCCCCGACGCCGGCAGGGTCAAAGCCCTGAATGACGGCGAGGACACTCTCAGCTTCTTCAAGGTCTGTCTGCAGCGTGCGCGCTGCTTCTGCCAATGGCAGGGTCAGATAACCGCGGTTATCGAGAGAGCCGATGAGAAAAACGGCCATGGCACGTTCTTTTTCCTCATGAAAGGCAAATTTCGCCTGTTCGAGCAGTTCTTCCTCCAGGCTCATATGCAGAGGTGCCGCTGCATCGAAATGTTTTTCCGTATCATCGGCAAAATACGACGGCTGTTTGCCGCCGCCGTCAAGATAATCGGCTAAAGCAGCGACATTGCCGGCCTGCAGTGCGTCGGCAGCTGCGCCGCGGCCCTGCAGATAAGACTCTCCTGCAGGATAATCCATCTCCAGCACGGGGTTCTCCAAATATTCTTTTTCAATAACCGCGCGCAAGTCCTGTGCCGAAAGCTGCAGAATCTGGATGGCCTGCTGCATCTGCATTGTCATCGTCAGATGCTGCGACATGGTCATGCTCAGTGCCTGTTCGATGAGGGACACCTCCTTCCCCTTTGCTGTTCTGTGTAATTTCTCACGGATTCGATTTATTCATTATATCATGAAAACCACTGAATTCACATAAAAATCCGCTGCTGCCCAAAGCGGACAGCAGCGGATTCTCTAGAAGCACCAGCAGCGTCAACGTACAAATTAATTAATCCTGTTCCTTCGACATGGCAGCAGCGATGGCCGCACCAAGGCCGGAACCGCCATTTTCAAGAACTGTGTCAACATTTGCAGCCGACTCGCCGAGCAGCTCGGAAAGGGCGCGCATGATATTTTCCTTAGCCAGCGGCATCTTCTCATAGACGGAGCCGTCGATGGCAATGTGCTGCTTCTTGATGGCATCATCGCCGGCGAGCTGCCAGATGATGCCGACATACGTAGCCGTGACGAGGCGGGCAGAGCGGACAACGATGGCCGAAGCGAGCTCCTGCAGGCGCTGCAGGTCAACTTCTTCGAGGTCATGACCAGTCTTGGCCTTGATGATGCGGCTGACTTCCGTCAGACCGGCCGTCTCATCGACGATGATGTTCGACATGTCGATGCTCGTGAAGCCGTACTTCTTGCCCTTTTCACCGAGGAGCTCGGCGATGGCCATGCCGAAGAGCTCGCCCATGTAGCGGCCGGAGACCATCTTCTCAAGGCGCTGCTCGCCCGGTTTCTCGGAGCCGGCATCAAATTCTGCATCAAAGCGGTTGGGCACGAGCTTGCTGAAGCCGCCCGACTCGAGATTCAGGATCATCGGGCGTTCTGCCTTGCCGATGAACGGCTCGAAGTAACACGTATTGTGGCCCGTCGCATAGATGGAGCCGATGTACGTATTGGCCTGCTTGTAAGCAGCAGCGAGCAGGACAGCGACCGTATCGTTGATAACGGCCGTCGGCTCGACGTTGTCGATGCCCTGGCGGTGCAGCGCTTCTTTGAGAAGGTCGTTGACGACTTTGCCTTCAACGCCTTTCGTCGCGAATTCCTTCGTCCAGATAATCAGCTTGGCATTGTAAAGGTCCGTCTGTTCCGACGGGAAGGAGAAGGTATGGCCGAGCAGATACTTCGTCTCATGGTCGCCTTCGATGGCTTCGTCGACGAGTTCCGCGATGAAGTCAAACTGTTCTTCGGCTGTCGAGCCTTCGCCGACAAAGTCATAGACACCATCAACGCGCAGCGGTTTAGCGACTTTCTTCAGGACCTCGAATTTGCCATGGCCGTCGAGGCGGATGCGCAGGACGCGGACGTTCGTGCCGCCAAAGTCAAGTGCGAGGTATTCGCCCGTCTCTTCGCCAGTCGGCAGGCCGACATACGATTTGAGCATGCGCAGCGACGATTCATCCGGATTGTCAAGGCCTTTGCGCAGGTCATAACGGAAGTCAGCCGCGACTTCATGAAGACGCGTGCCGTCCACCTTGAACTCCTCGACGATGTCTGCAAACTGGTTCTTGTCAAATGCCATGATTACCTTCCCCTTTATATATAGATAGAATAAATGATTAGCATGTTAATCCTGATGTTCCGCGATTTCCTCAAGATAAGCCCAACGTTCCATCAGATGGTCGAGCTCAGAGGAAAGACGCGTTTCCTCGCGGCCGAGCTCGGCAAGGCGCGTGTAGTCGGTCGCGGCCTGCTGCATTTCGAGGCGTACGACCTTGAGCTCCCCTTCCTTGCTCGCGATGACGCCTTCGATTTCTGCGTATTCCTTCTGTTCGCCAAAGCTCAGGCGCTTTTTGGCCTGACGCTGCGGACGTTCGGACGCTTTCGGCTTCTCGTGCTCCTCCACTTTTTTCGGTGCAGGCTCTGCCGCGGCTTTCTCTGCCTCTTCCTCGCGTTCCTTCTCCTTGTAGTAGCTGTAGCCGCCCGCGTACATGCGCAGGCTGCCATCCGGCTGGTAGACAAAGACCTTATCGGCCAGACGGTCGACAAAGAAACGGTCGTGTGAAACGAAGATGATGGCGCCGCGGAAATCATCGATGAACGATTCGAGCACGGACATCGTCTCAAGGTCGAGGTCATTCGTCGGCTCATCAAGCAGCAGGACGTTCGGCTCTTCCATGAGGATGCGCAGCAGGAAAAGACGGCGCTTCTCGCCGCCAGACAGCCTTGCGATTGGCGTCCACTGCAGCTCCCCCGGGAACAGAAAACGCTCCATGAGCTCTTTGGCAGAGATGCGCGAGCCGTCGGCCAAGGTAATGGACCTTGCGGCTTCCTGAATGTATTCGATGGCGCGCAGGCGCTCGTCCATTTCAACGGCGCGCTGCGTGAAATAGCCGATTTTGACGGTCTGACCAATCGTCACTGTGCCCTGTGTCGGCTGCAGCCGTCCTGCGAAGATGTTCAGGAGCGTCGATTTGCCCGTGCCGTTGCGGCCGAGGATGGCCACGCGGTCATTGCGCAGGACCGTATAGGAAAAATCCTTGATGATCGTACGGCCGCCGACTTCATAGCCGACATGGTCAAGCTCGATGACGGTGCGGCCGAGGCGGCTGCCCGCCAGGCCGATTTCCACCGTGCTGCGGTCGAGGTCGACTTTCTTGTTCTTGACTTCCTCGTAGCGCTCGATGCGGGCCCGCTGTTTTGTCGAACGGGCCTGTGCGCCGCGGCGCAGCCATTTGAGCTCATTGCGCAGGAAATTCTGACGTTTCTGCTCGCTGGCTTCCTCGCGCTCGATACGCGCTTCCTTCTGTTCCAGGAACGAAGAATAGTTGCCCGTGTACGTGTAGGCACTGCCCTTATCGAGTTCAAGGATTTTCGTCGCCGTGTTGTCAAGAAAATAGCGGTCATGCGTGACCATCAAAAGAGCGCCTTTCTGGCCCTTGAGGTATTCCTCAAGCCACGCGATGGTCTCACTGTCGAGATGGTTCGTCGGCTCGTCAAGCAGCAGGAGATCGCAGGGCTGAATAAGCGCCGTCGCAAGGGCCAATCTTTTCTGCTGACCGCCCGAAAGCGTGCCGGCCTTAACCGTATAATCGCCGATGCCGAGCTTCTGCAGAACCGTCTTGGCCGTGCTTTCGACCTGCCAGCCATCGAGTTCATCGATTTTTTCCGCATACTTCATGATGCGCTGCTGGATTTTCGGGTCATCCGGCGCCTTCTGCGACTCCGCGAGGGCCAGCTCGTAGCCGCGCAGGGCATCCATCAGCGGCGTCATGCCGCGAAAGACTTCCATCAGCACGGTATTTTCGGGATTAAAGACCTTGTCCTGTGCTAAGTACTCGATGCGCAGGCCGCGCATTGTGACCATCGTGCCGTCATCGACAGGCACGAGGCCGGCAATGGCCTTGAGGAACGTCGACTTGCCCGTGCCGTTGACACCGACAATGCCGACTTTGTCGCCAGCGTCCATGCTGAGATTGACACCGGCGAACAGCTGCTTCTCGCCATAACTCTTTGTGAAATTTTCGAGTGTAATGATCATCTATTATCTTCCTGTTTCCATCAGATACGTCTTTATTATACCGTTTTCATCCTGAAATTCCTAGTACAGGAAATGAAATGAGATTCTTATGCTTTATGCTGATACGCCAGCCTTATTGGGGCATATCGACGATTTCATCGTGTTCTTCTTTCAGGTCTTCCGCACAGTGAATCAGCACGCGCGTGATACGTACGCCGTCGACTTCTTCGACGTAGAACGTATTGCCGCCCGACGCTGCCATCTGGCCGACGCGCGGCGTCTGGCCAATCTGGTCATAGAGCCAGCCGCCGATGGTATCGACATCTTCATCTTCGATGCGAATCTCAAGAATATCTTCAAGTTCCTCAAGCAGCATCTTGGCATCGACCGAGAAGATGCGTTTGCCGCGGCGTTCGGCCGTCGGACGCTCTTCATCAAATTCATCCTGAATGTCGCCGACGATTTCCTCGACGATATCCTCAATCGTCACCATGCCGGCCGTGCCGCCGTATTCGTCGACGACAATGGCCATCTGCGAACGCTGTTTCTGCATCGTTTTGAGAAGAACGCTGACGTCCATGCTCTCCGGCACAATCAGGGCCTTGCGCGCCAGACGGCGCAGATTCGGCTTTCTCCCCTCGGCCATGACGCGCATGAGGTCCTTGACATGCAGGAAGCCGACGATATGGTCCTTATCCTCGCGGCAGATTGGGTAGCGCGTGAGCTGTTCCTCAAGAATGGTATTGAGGTTTTCTTCCATGGAATCCTCAAGGTACAGGCAGATCATATCCGTACGCGGCGTCATGATTTCGCGGACGTTAAGGTCGGTGAAGTCAAAGACATTATCGACAAAGTCAACTTCCGTATCGTCGATGAGGCCCTGACGGTGGCTTTCCTCCATGAGCAGGCGGATTTCTTCTTCGGTATGAGCATCATCACCTTCCGATGCCGTGTGAAAGCCCAGACGATGGGCCACCCAGTTGGCCACGTGATTGAGCAGCCAGACAAAAGGGTACATGACACGCTGGAAAATCAGCATAGGCAGTGCGACATTCAGCATGATTTTCTCGACGTTCTGGATAGCCATCGTCTTTGGCGTGAGTTCGCCGAGCACGATATGCATGCCCGTGATGATGGAAAAGGCCAGCGCCAAAGAAATCGTGTGGCCAATGGCATCATCGAGCCCCAGCATATGCGTAATCGGCAGGATGAGCGTGGCCACAGCAGGTTCACCGACCCAGCCTAAGCCAAGGGAAGCGAGCGTAATACCGAGCTGTGTCACGGAAAGAGAGGCATCGAGATGGTCCGTGAGTTTCTTAGCGTACTTCGCCTGACGGCTCCCCTCCTGTATCAGCGTCTCAAGGCGCGACGGGCGTATCTTGACGCACGAAAACTCTGCCGCGACAAAGAAACCATTCATCGCGATGAGAAAGAGAACAAGCAGTAACTGAAATAATATGGGCACGATGTCCACGTTAAAAGAACCTCCTAAGTCCTGAAGCAAAAATCATGAACAAGGCAGCGTTTATTTTTCCCTGTTCTTCTTATTTTTCTTATACGGCGGTTTTGCCGCCTTGCCGGAACCTGTCTTTTGCGGGTGTTTATGGCGTGCAGCCGTGCTTCCTGCGGTCTTTGGCAGCGGCTCAAACTTGATGTCGAGTCTCTTCTCGAGCTTTTCAAGCTTCAGGGATTCCTTGACGTCCATCAGGGTAATGACGGCTCCCTCATGCCCGGCACGGGCCGTGCGGCCGGCGCGGTGCTTGTAGACCTGCGCGCTTTCGGGAAAGTCGAGATTGATGACATAATCGACATCGGGAATGTCGAGGCCGCGGGCCGCAAGGTCCGTCGACAAAAGCAGCTGTGCGCGGCCCCCCTTGATGGCGGCCATCGCCGACTGGCGCGACTGCTTGGCGTCTTTGCCGAGCAGGGATTCGGCGCGAATGCCCTCGTAGCGGAGCTTCGCGAGCGTCTGCTCTGCCGCAAAGGTCTTATTAATGAAAACAAGACCGCGCTTAATCGGCAGCGAACGCGTGAGCCTGCGCACGCGCTCGATTTTCTCGCGGAACGGCACGGGTACAAAATAATGTCGGCAGGCCGCGATTTCCTCGGCCGACTGCTCAATCTCGATGAGTTCCGGCTGGCCGAGGAACGAAGCGCGCTCACGTGCCTTCTTCGGGTCCGTCGCCGAGAACATCAGGGCCTGACGGTCCTCCGGCAGCAATTTGACGACATCGGCTGTCGTCATATCGTTCTGGTCATCGAGCAGGCGGTCGAATTCATCGAGCACGAGCATCCTGACGCCATGCAACTTGAGCTTGCCTTTGCGCGCCAGTTCAATAATGCGTCCCGCCGAACCGACGATGAGCTGCGGCTTTTCTTTAAGTTTGTCCATCTGACGCGCGATATTGGCGCCGCCAATCAGCCCCTGTACACGGATGCCGAGATTGGCCTGCTGACTGAGTTCACGCGCCTCACCGGCAATCTGCATGACGAGTTCATACGTCGGTGCAAGCACGACGGCCTGTGCCTCGCGGCGTTCCGGCTCGATTTTCATCAGGATAGGCAGCAGATAAGCAAGGGTCTTGCCCGTGCCCGTCGGTGCTACGCCGAGGATATCCGTACCCGCCAGGATTTTCGGGACAGCCTGCTGCTGAATGGGCGTCGGCACCGTGATATTCCTTTTGGTCAGGACCTCGCAAAGGGCCTCGCTGACTCCTAAATCACGAAATGTTGTCATATATTCTCCTTATTCTATCGATACGTTCCAGCTTTTATTTCAAGAGCGGCCTGCCGTGGTCATCATCGAAGGTAGCCGTGCAGCGCGGATAATTCGAGCAGCCCCAGAACACACCGTTGCGGCCATGCAGGCTGCGCAGATGGCCTTCGCGGCAGCGCGGGCAGAGATATTTATCTTTTTCCTGTCCTGTGCCATTTTTTTCCATATGCTCCATGGGGCTGGCTGAATACTTCGGCTTATCGCTCCAATTCTGCCATGACGATGTTCTCTGCGCCTCATAACTCTGGCGGTCCGCTTCGAAGCGGGCCGCGTAATCTTCGGGAGAGAACAGGGCGTTGAGCTCTGCAATATCGGCAGCTGACTCCTGCGCGCCGCCCTCCCGATAATCAGAAGAAGCATACGCTGCCGGTGCATAGGAAGCAGCAGCTGCCGGCTGCGCAGCGCGGGTGCGGCCCTGCCGCGAAGAATCTCCCTGCTGACGCATGAAGGCCGTGGCCGAAATCGTCGCGGGGCCCATATCGCGCGGCCGGCGTGCAAGGCGCGCCTTGACGTCTTCAAGGTCCGGCTTGCCATTCTTATCATTGCAGGTCATGCGGCATTTCGGGTAATTTGAGCAACCCCAGAATACGCCGTTGCGCCCTTTGCGCTGAATCAGCACACCCTGATGGCAGCGCGGACAGACGTTTTCGCCCTTGACTTCCATATGAACATTCTCGGCCTTCTGGCAGAGTCTGCGCGTAAAGTCAATCTGTCCCTGCAGAAAGTCAGCAAGAGTCCCCTCACCTTCAGACATCGAATGGAGCTTATCCTCCCAGATGGCCGTGGAATCGGGGTACGTGAGCTCATCGGGCAGGGCGTCGACGAGCAGATACGCCGCCGGCGTCGGCACGAGGTATTTCTTTTTGCCCTGTGCCTTGAGGAACTTGCGGCGGATGAGGTCATCGATAATCGTCGCGCGCGTGGCTTCGGTGCCGATGCCATAAACGTCTTTGAGCTGTTTCTTGGCTTCAGGATTCTTGACGTACTTATGGATTTCCTTCATGCCGGCCAGAAGCGTCGAGGCCGTGAAACGCACGGGAGGCTTCGTCATCTTTTCGAGCATGCGGCCGCGCTGCCAGCTCACCGTATCTTTTTTCTTCATGACGGGCAGCGTCTTCGTGCTCTCATCCTCATCTTTGCTTTCCCTGCCGTCCTCCTCCGACTCGTCCGCAGCCGCATGCTTCTTTTTCTGCGACTGGTACATGACTTTCCAGCCAAGGTCGCGTTCCGTGCGGCCGCTGGCCGTGAAGAGCTCATCCTTATAATTGACTTCAATCTTCGTCTGGTCGTACGTATGGACCGGATAAAACTGCGCGAGGTAGCCGCGGGCAATCAGATGATAGAGATTGCGCTCCTCGTTTGTCATCTTCGTGACATCGGCCTGCACCGTCGTCGGGATGATGGCATGATGTGCCGATATCTTCTTGTCGTTCCACGCACGGCTCTTCTGTTTGGGATTGGCCGCCGGCACCCACGAGGCGACGAGCTCATCACCGGCCTTAGCAAGATGCGCGAGAATTGCCGGAGCATCGCTGAACTGATTGGTCGGCAGATACTCGCAGTCGGAACGCGGATACGTCGTAATTTTTTTCTCGTAAAGCTTCTGCGCCGTGTCGAGCACGAGCTGCGGCGCGTAGCCAAAGCGTTTGCCCGCTAGCACCTGCAGGGTCGACAGGGAAAACGGCAGCGGCTGCGGCTCCTGTTTCTTCGTCTTCTGATACGCAGAAATCTGTGCCTCATGCAGCTTTTCCCTGAAAAAGGCCAGTTTTTCCTCGGCGATTTTCTTATCAATCAGATGGTTCTCACTGTCAAGTCCTGCCATCGTGTCTTTCGGCTTCCACTGTGCCTCAAAGCTGCCGTTCTCATGGGCAAACGTGCCCTTGATGAGATAGTATGTCACAGGCTTGAAATGCTCGATTTCACGTTCGCGGCGCACGACGAGTGAAAGCGTCGGTGTCTTGACGCGGCCGACAGGCAGCACGAGGCCCTCATGACCGGCACGGCGCGCGGCCAAGGTATAGGCGCGCGAAAGATTCATGCCGATAAGCCAGTCGGCTCTTGCCCTTGCAAGTGCCGACTGCTTGAGATTGAAAAAGTCCTTATTGTCACGCAGGCTCGCATTTGCCTTTCGAATGCTCTTTTCGTCAAGAGCATTCAAAAGGATGCGGCGGACCGGCTTCTTGTTGCCCAGATAGTCAAGCACCTCATCGACGAGCAGCTGACCTTCGCGGTCCGGGTCGCCGCCGTGCACGATTTCATCGGCTTTGTCAATCAGGGATTTGACGATGGCAAACTGCTTTTCGCAGTCTTTGGCGACAAAAAGCTTCCACTGCTTCGGGATGATGGGCAGGTCCTTCGCCAGCCAGCGCTTGTACTTCGGGGCGTATTCCTCCGGCTCGGCCTGACGCAGAATATGGCCGAACAGCCATGTCACGACACCGTCCTTCGTCACGAGATAGCCGTCATGACGTGCAATCGGACCGTGCAGGCATTTGGCGAGCTCACGGCCTACACTCGGTTTCTCGGCAATATATAAACGCAACGGTTCATCGTCCTCCTTCCTTTATTTTATATGATGTACGGAATTCCTTCGTTAGAGGCAGGTTCATCACGATACCAGCTTGTAAATGCCCCAGACAATGAGACCCGCCCATAAAAAGAGGAACAGGCTCACGAGCGCTGCGGCGAGCTTGGCGTGATTCAGGATATAGTCTGCCTGCCCCTCGCATTCATAACGGACCTGCGCAGGCAAAAAATGCATGAGCGCCGCAATGGCCGTCGGTACGATGACGGCATCGTCTAAAACTCCCGCCACCGGAATGGCATCAGGGATGAGGTCAATCGGGCTCACGAGATATAAGATGGTCAAGAGCATCATGCCCTTGACCTTGCGCGGTGTCTGCCGGCTCTTGAGTGAGAGCAGCATGACCAGGATATCATGCCGGAAAAGTTTCAGCATGCCAAGGATTCTACCCATAGTTTTCTCCTATTTGCAATCTCTGAAAAGAGAATTATCTTTCTACTGCATATGGTATATTTTACCACACAATGACTCGGACTGTCTGTAAGGTGCCTGAATTTCGCCAGATATCCCTGAAATTTCCTCTCTTTTCTTATACAAATATAACATAAGAATTGACAGCAGTATTCCTATTTGTTATAATAAATTAACATTTTTACAGATAATAATTCTCTCTGCATCATTTTCATGTTTCACTTTCGTTTCACAGGAGGACAGATTTTATGAGCAAGAAGACCTTCCCGCTCTCCAAAGCAGAGCTTGAGGAAATCATCAAGAAGTATCCAACGCCGTTCCACATCTACGACGAACATGCCATCCGCCAGAACATCCGCAATCTGCAGAAGGCCTTTGCCTGGGCCCCGCGTTTCCGCGAGCAGTTCGCCGTCAAGGCCCTGCCGAATCCGCGCATTGTCCAGATTCTGCACGAAGAAGGCGCAGGCACCGACTGCAGCAGCCTCGCCGAGCTCATCATCTCTGATGTCTCGGGTGTCAAAGGCGAAGAAATTCTCCTGACGTCGAATGATACGCCGGCCGATGAATTCCAGAAGGCCATCGAGCTCGGCGCCATCATCAACCTCGATGATATCAGCCACATCGAATACCTCGAGAAAAACGCCGGCCTGCCAAAAATCATCTGCTTCCGCTATAATCCGGGCGACCTCATGGAAGGCAACGACATCATCGGCAAGCCGACTGAGGCAAAATACGGCCTGACGCGCGACCAGCTCTTCGAAGCTTATAAAATCGTCAAAGAGAAGGGCGTTAAGCGTTTTGGCCTGCATACGATGGTCGCTTCGAACGAACGCCGCACGGAAGCTTTCCTGTTCACGGCCAAACTCATGTTCACGCTGGCCCGCGAACTCAAGGAAAAACTCGACATCCATGTCGAATTCGTCAACCTCGGCGGCGGCTTCGGCATTCCGTACCGTCCGGAGGAAGAACCGCTGAACCTGCAGGAAATCGGCGAAGGCATCCACAAGCTCTACGATGAACTCATGGTTCCGGCCGGCCTCGGCGACGTCGCTATCATGACCGAAAGCGGCCGCGCCATGACGGGTCCTGCCGGCTGGCTCGTCTCCACGGCCATCCACGAGAAAAAGACGTATAAAGACTACATCGGCCTCGATTCCTGCATGGCCAACCTCATGCGTCCGGCCATGTACGGCGCTTATCATCACATCACGATTGCCGGCAAGGAAAATGAACCGTGCGACCACGTCTACGACGTCACGGGCTCGCTCTGCGAAAACAACGATAAATTCGCCATCGACCGCAAGCTGCCGAAAATCGACATCGGCGACCGCGTCATCATCCACGACACGGGTGCGCACGGCAGTGCCATGGGCTTCAACTACAACGGCAAGCTCTGGTGTGCCGAACTCCTGCTGCATGAAGACGGCAGCGTTGAACTCATCCGCCGCGCTGAGACGCTTGATGATTACTTCGCTACGCTCAAATATCCCGGCAGCATCATGTAAACGTCTCATGTAATCTTCTATTAAAATAAACAGGCAATAAAAAATCTGGTCCGCAACTGCGGGCCAGATTTTTTATTATCGTGAACTTAGGAAGCTCAGGCAAGCACGCGGGCAAGGCGTACGAGCTCCGGGTCCAGAGTCTTCGTGTTGTTGACCGACTCAAAGAGGTTGACGGCTACGACTTTGCCTTCGTTGAAACCAAAGACGACATCCGATGCACCCGAGATGATGGCAAGAGCTGCCTTCTCACCGAGCATCGAAGCCTTCATGCGGTCTTCGACCGACGGCGAACCGCCGCGCTGAATGTGGCCGAGGACCGATACACGCGTATCGATGCCCGTCTTTTCCTCAACAGCTTTGCCGATTTCGATGGCCGAGCCGGCGCCTTCCGCCACAACGATGATGCTGTAGCGTTTGCCGGCGTCATACATCCCCTTAATCTCTTCGCACATCGTGTCGATGTTGAATTTGACTTCCGGTACGAGGATGAACTCAGCACCGCCGGCGATGCCGGACATCATAGCGAGCCAGCCGGAGTTGCGGCCCATGACCTCGACGAGCATGATGCGGCGGTGTGCCGAAGCCGTATCACGCAGTTTGTTGATGGCATCGACAATCGTGTTGGCAGCCGTATCGCAGCCAATCGTGTAGTCCATGCCCCAGACATCGTTGTCAATCGTGCCCGGCAGGCCGACAATCGGCATGCCCGTTTCTTTCGAGAGCAGCGAGCCGCCCGTCAGGCTGCCGTCGCCGCCGATGATGACGAGACCTTCAATCCCACGCTTTACGAGGTTCTCATAGCCTTTGCGGCGTCCTTCCGGCGTCTTGAACTCAGGGCAGCGGGCCGTGCCAAGGAACGTACCGCCGCGCTGGATGAGGTCACTGACGCTGCGGCTCGTGAGCTCCTCGATATCATCATCGAGCATGCCCTGATAGCCGTTGTTGATGCCATAGACTTTTACACCTTCATAAAGTGCCGTGCGGACAACGGCGCGTGCCGCAGCATTCATGCCGGGGCTGTCGCCGCCAGATGTCATTACAGCAATCGCTTTTTTGATCATGGGAACATCTCTCCTATTCCATACTTATCCCATTATGTCAATCCTTTGACATAATCAAATAGCTTGCATACCATATCTTTCTTTATTTTACGGAATTCGCCTGCAAATGTAAAGGGTTTCAGACGAAAACAACGCCCTCCCTCAGGGGAAAGGCGTTGCAAATATTGGATTTTGTTCCAGAACCATGCAGAATGCAGGAAAATCCATAACTTCTACGTTTTATTTGACATTCATGATGCCAAGGGCATAGCAGACAATGCCGAGTGCGAACAGGCCGAAGATGATCCAGATTGGGTTGACCTTGCGTTTCATCAGGGCCATGCAGGCGAACGTCATGAGCAGCGGTACGAGGCCAGGCATCAGCTGATCGAGGATGGTCTGGACCGTCGTCGTGACGACTTCACCTTTCGCATTCGTAATCTGCGAGACGACGACTGGAATGTTGACGCTCGTCCACTTGTTGACGAGGGCACCCATGACGAACAAGCCGAGGATGGAAGCACCTTCCGTGAGTTTCTGCAGACGGTTGCCGGCGACATCCTGTACGATGTCCGTACCTTTGGAATAGCCGTATTTGATGCCGTACCAGCGTACCCAGAGGCGGACGAAGTTAAAGAGTACAAAGAAGATGATTGGGCCGAGGATGCTGCCGGAGATGGCGAACGATGCACCAAGAGCTGCCGTGATTGGACGCAGCGTGCCCCAGAAAATCGGGTCGCCGACGCCGGCGAGAGGTCCCATCATACCAACTTTGATACCGTTGATAACGCCATCCGGGATATCTGCGCCGTTGGCGCGTTTCTCCTCAAGAGCAGCCGTGATGCCGATAATCGGTGCCGTGACGAATGGCTGCGTGTTGTAGAATTCGAGGTGACGTTTCATGGCTTTCTTGAGTTCCTCACCCGTGTAAAGGCGTTTGAGGATTGGCACCATGCCGAAAGCAAAGCCGAGAGCCTGCATACGTTCCATGTTCCACGAGCCCTGCAGGAAATTCGAGCGGATGAACGCCCAGAAAAAATCACTTTTTGTCAGTTTCTTCTCCATCGTATTTTCCCCCATTCGTCAATCGAGTTCATCATCGAGGTCATCATCTGCATCCGACGAAGAGGATGACGAAGCCGGTGCTGCGGCAAGCTGAGCGTATTTCGGGTTGAGCTGGATATAAACGATAGCGCAGACAAGACCGATAACGCCGAGTGCTACGAGGTTGAACGTCGTGAATGCTGCAATGACAAAACCAAGGAAGAAGAACGGCATGAGGTATTTCGCGCCCATCATGTTGATGACCATTGCATAACCTACGACGACAATGAAGCCGCCGGCGACCTGCAGGCCGCCCGTGATGACCGGCGGGATGGCTGCGAGCATGGCTTCAACAGCGCCCGTGCCGATGTACATAGCAACGAGAGTCGAAGGAACAGCAACGCGCAGTGCCTGAATCAGCAGAGCGCCGAGATGGCAGATATCAATGCCGCGCAGCTCGCCTTTTTCAGCGAAGTGGTCGGCCTGATGCTGGAACACGACGGTGAGCGTACGGCAGAGAATCGTGAGGACCTGACCGGCTGCGGCCAGCGGCATGGCAATCGCGATGCCGGCGCCGATAGTTTGATGGCCGGCGATGACCAGAATCGTCGAAATGACGGAAGCCAGTGCAGCATCCGGTGCCATGGCAGCACCGATGTTCATCCAGCCCAGTGCAATCATCTCGAGTGTACCGCCGATGATAATGCCAGTTGTCATATCACCGAGAATAAGACCTGTGAACGTGCAGGCGATGAGCGGACGATGTGTCTGCAGCTCATCGAGTACGGATCCCATACCCGCGACGGCGGACACGATGAAAATCGCGAGAATCTGTAAACTGCTAATTTCCATGATTTAACCCCTCCATCAAATAACGATGTGCATAAAACGGCAGGTTCCTGATTCTGGTCAGAGAAGCCCCCCTATCTGCTTCTCCGGCCTTTAAAAATCAGGATATCCCTCTTCTTACTTCAAAATATCCATCAGGTTCTGTTTTTTATCTGTATCAACCTTGCGGATCTCGAGTTCAATGCCCATCTCGTTGAGTTTCTTGAAGGCTGCTACATCCGTATCATCAACGGATACTGCACTCGTAATCTGTTTCTTGCCTTCATGGAAGCTCATGCCGCCGATGTTGACGCTCTTGATGGGCACGCCGTGCTCAACGAGGTAAAGGACACTCGACGGATTTGTGAAGAGCAGCAGGCAGCGGTCATTTTCATACTTCGGATTGTTGTAGACGCGGACAGCCTTGGCAAGGTCAACGACGTGGCTCTTGATGCCGGCTGGTGCAACCTGCTTCAGAAGCGTCGAACGAATCTTGTCCTTGGCAACTTCATCATCGCAGACGATGATGCGCTGACAGTTCGTAGCTTTTGACCATACCGTGGCGACCTGCCCGTGAATCAGGCGGTCATCGATTCTTGCTAATACGATTTTCATTAGAGATCATCCTCCTCTTCATCATCGGCAATCTGGCTGGCATGGAAGAACTGCATCCCGCTCTTGCCAGCTTCTGCCGCTTTATCCATGAGTTCCTGAATGCTAAGGCCTTCATCCATCATCTGGGCACTGCACATCTCGATAAGCATCGGCAGATTGACGCCCGTCACGATGCCATAGGCTTCATTGGCAATGACGAGACGGCAGGCAGCGTTGTACGGGCTGCCGCCAAAGAGATCGTTGAGGAACAGCACGCCGCCCGAGCAGTCGAGCTCTTTGATGGCCTCTTCATACTTCTTGACGACATCGTCCGGCCCCTCGCCCGGCACAAGCGTGACAGCGCGGACGTTCTTCTGTTCGCCACAGATCATCTCGCAGGATTTGACCAGTTCTTTAGCAAACAGGCCATGCGTACCAACTATGATAGCAAACATAAAACAAACCTCCCCTTATTTATGAAATCCTCTATCCTTCCTGCCTTAATACAATGCAAGTTGCGTGCCAACTTTGTGTATCAATTCCTAAAGCACCCCGTTGCCCATTTTTCGTAACCTTTTGCTTTCGATACAGACGAAATAATACTATATCGTTCAAATGTAATACTCTCATCGATGGTTTTCCTCTTATTTTGATACTGTATCGTTGGAAATTATCAAAAAATAATACACTGCAGTTTCTTTCCTTCTGCAGTGTATCTTGTGTATCAGTTATTTTATATCATTTCAGCCATAAAATAGAACTCATCCTCGGCAAGTTCCAGATGAAGCGCGTCCGAAAAGACCTCCGCAGACTGGCGCAGGGCCTTGATTTTTTCAGCGGTCAGATGCCCCGCGGTCTTATCGTAATGCAGCGGACTGCGCGTGACCGCGCGTTCGAGGGCACAGCCGCAGTGGACAAGCAGGCGGATGCGCAGGGGATTGGTCAGTGGCTTTGGCAGCTGTTCCATGAGCCGGCGGTCAAATTCCAGCAGCAGCGGCATGACTTTTTCCGGATTCAGGTATGTCAGGAACTTACGCAGGGATTCTTCACAGAGGCTGCACACCACCGGACTGTCCTGCTGATGTTCCGGCAGTTTCACCGCGCCGCCAATGATTTCCATGAGCACGGACTCGCCGTTGCCATCGATGATTTCTTCGAGGGGAATAAACGGGATATTGAGTTTTGGCTTCTTGACGCCGACCGCGGCGATAATATGGTGTTCTTTCGCGATTTCCTGCAGATGCTCCTCGAGCTTCACCAAACCGACGGGGATGACCGTCAGCGGATGTCCCGACTGACCGAGGATGTCCTCGACCAGTGCCTTGAGCTTCAAGGCCGTGCCCTGTCCCGTCGAACAGATGGTCACAATCACACCGTCATTGGCCTCACGGAGGGCTTCCTCCTTCGTGATGTCGCGCGTCTCATAGCCGTGAAAGCTCAAAAGCGCGTCGTAAACGCCTTCGAGGTCGATGCCGGCCAGCTCCGCCTTGCGCATGGCCTCCAAAATCAGCGGTGTCGAGACCATATCGAGCGTGCGTACCGGCACATCGAGGCGTTCCGAGAGAATCGGGCCAAGATTGCAAAGCGACCCCATGTCGGCGAGGATAAGGACTCCCTTAAGGCAACTGATGGCCCGCAGCATGACGATCATTTTGTCGAGCACGGCCCGCGGCTTGACCTCAAGCGGCATATCGACGGCCAGCACGCTGACATCCGTCGCTCCGAAAAGACGCTGTGCGACTTCGACCATCGACGTCGCCGTGCTCTGTCCATGTGTGGCCACGACAATGACGACGCGGTCTTCCACATCGTCATCCTCCGCCGACTCTAAGAGCAGGGCGATGTACTCCATCTCAACGCGCGGCACTTCCAGATGATAATGCTTGCTGATGAAACCGCCGATTTCCATCGCGACTTCAAGGCAGAGCGAATCCTGCGGCACGGCACCCTCAATTTCCGTATAACTGATGGTATCTTTCGACTTGACGCGCTTGAGGAAAGCCGAGAGATGCAGGCTGAACGCATAGAGAAAACGGTCATGATAGCTGCGGTTCATGCGTTTCTGCACGTAAAGGGCCACCTGCTCCGAAAAATCAACAAGGGATTCATCGACAATCTTGAGCAGCCGTTCCCGCGTCGTCATATTGACGGAATTCTTCTTATTATATAGCTCGCGCACATAGACATTGACATCGGTCGCCACAATCTGCTTGATGAGGTCGCTGCTGATGCCCTCGCCCTTCAGCAAATCGACTTTTTCCTCGACAATCTGGTAGAGATTGAATGGCTCCGTGTCGCTGCCCGCGTCTTCCAGATGAAAATCCGGTCCCGGCGGCACGATGATGCACGAGTCGCTGCCAAGTTCCTTCGTGACTTCCGTCAGGGCCTGACGATTGGCCGAGAGCGTCAAAAGACCGTTTCGTATCTGCTGCGGCAGCATCTTGAAATCGACTTCAATATAATCGGGGCTGTCGATGCCGTTGAGGAACGCCTGTGCACAAAGCAGCTTGATGTTCGACTTGAGCTGACCGACATTGCCGTTGCCGATGCTGCCGACAAGGGCCTTCAGGGATTCCACACCCACGCGAATCGGTTTCTTGACGCGCTGGGCCTCGTCCTGAAACATCAATTTGATGATGTCGAGCTTTTCTGCCAGCGTGCGTTCCGCAAGCGGCGGTATCTTCATGATGTTCGGGATGCGGCGCACAAACGTCTTCGTGAGGGCTGAGTCAGGGTCCTCCGTCGTCGCGCCGATAATCAGGACCTTGGCATGCCGGTCGCGCCGCGTTTCGCCGAGTCGGTTGAACGTGCCCGTATCCATGAAGTAGAAAATCATTTCCTGACCTTCAGGCGGCAGGCGGTGAATCTCATCGAGGAACAGCACGCCGCCATCAGCTTCTTCCACCAGGCCCGCCTTTGACTGTTCCGCACCCGTGAACGCGCCCTTGATGTAGCCAAAGACGTGCGAAATCAAAAGCTGCGGGTTATTGTAATAATCTGCGCAGTTAAATGTCACAAAAGGTGCGTCATCGGCAAAACGGTGCATGACCTTGCCGTATTCAAACATCATGTGGGCAAACAGCGTCTTGCCGACGCCCGTCTGCCCGACAATCAGCGTGTGCAGACCATCGGGCGGATAAAGGATGGCGGCCTTGGCCTGCTCGACCTGACGTTTGAGGCTGCGGTCCGCACCGATGAGCCGCGCGAACGGATTTTCCGGTGTCTGCGGCACCTGCTGCCGGCAGATGGATTCCACGTTCTCAAACTGATACGGTCCTGCGCCCAAATCACAGGCCAAAACCGTTTCCAGCCTTGCCCGGTCAAAATAGCGCACGGGACGCCCCGCAAACTTCACGATTTTCCCCTGACGATGAAGTTCATTGAGCTCCTTCGAGACATTGTTGCGCAGGATGCCAAGTGCCTCAGCGATTTCCTGTGCATCGAGTCCGACACGCCCCGTAATCTCTTCTTTCGGCAATGCCTCTGACTTTTCCTGAATGTAGGAAAAAATGCGTTCCCCTCGTTTCATTCGAATTTCCCCTTCGCATCTCGAATTCATCTATTGCATTCCCTTCTATTATAACAAGATTCTATACATTGTCGAATCCAAACGCGATTTTTTGTCTTTACACGCCCTTCGTCTGAATTTATGACAAATGTCATATCGATTTGTGCGGATATTGTGACGCATATCAGCTGACTTCTTTCTTGTTCTATCGTATTATAAAGTCATCCGTTAAAGAAACATCCCCAAAGGCGGGGGATACTGGTATAGGAAAGAGAGGTACTATCATGGAAATCGCATTCTGCCGTATTGACGACCGCCTGATTCACGGTCAAGTCGCTACCGTCTGGACAAAGGTCACGGGCTGCAACCGCATCATGTGCTGCAACGATGATGTCGCACAGGACACGCTGCGCAAAAAACTCCTGCTGCAGGTTGCTCCTCCGGGCATCAAGGCTTATGTCGTTCCTGTCGAAAAAGCCGTAGCAGCCTATAAGAACCCGAAATACGCTCCTTTCAAGACGCTCTTCCTCTTCACGAACCCAAGAGATGTCGTCCGTGCGGTCAAAGGCGGCATTCCGTTCAAGTCCGTCAACCTCGGCGGCATGACGTACAAAGACGGCGATACACTGATTTCTCAGGCTGTGGCTGTTAATAAGGATGACGCCGCTGCCATCAAAGAGCTCGTCGACATGGGGATTGAAGTCGAAATCCGCAAACTTGCCAACGAGCCGAAAAAAGATGCCATCGAGGCACTCAAAGCCAAGAATCTGCTTTAATGCGGAGCGGCAGCTGGGGAAACTGCCGCTCCGCATAAATATAAGGGGGAACAAAAGAAATGACAACGATTCAGTTCATTCTTCTCATCCTCGTCGCAGCTGTAGCCGGCATGGGCTCAGTCCTCGACGAATGCCAATTCCATCGTCCACTTGTTGCCTGCACGCTCGTCGGACTCGTACTTGGTGATATCACGACAGGCATCATCTTAGGCGGTACACTCGAAATGCTCGCACTCGGCTGGATGAATGTCGGCGCTGCCATGGCACCGGATGCCGCACTGGCGTCCGTCATCTCCGCCATCCTCGTCATCGTCGGCCATCAGAGTATCGGCGCCGGCATCGCCATTGCCGTACCGCTCGCCGCTGCCGGTCAGGTTCTGACCATCTTCGTCCGCACCATCACCGTCTTCTTCCAGCATCTCGCCGATAAATTCGCCCTGGAAGCCAATGGCTTTGGCATTGAGATGTGCCATATCGGCGGCCTTCTGCTGCAGGCCATCCGCGTTGCTGTACCGGCGGCTCTCGTCGCTGCCATTGCCGGCACGGATACGGTCAATGCCATGCTCGCATCCATCCCGGAAGTCATCACGCGCGGCCTGCAGGTTTCCGGCGGCTTCATCGTCGTCGTAGGTTATGCGATGGTCATCAACATGATGAATGCCAAATCGCTCATGCCGTTCTTCTTCCTCGGTTTCCTCATTGCCGTATTCACGAATGTCAACCTCATCGGCTTCGGTGCTATCGGCCTCATCGCTGCGTTCTTCCACATCAAGGGTCTGCAGCGTGATATCGCCATCGAGCAGGCAGCCCAGACAGGCGGTCCGGCAGCTGGCGGCAGCGGTCTTGACGACATCGATGATTCAGATCTCATGTGAGGAGGATGGCGTTTATTATGGAAAAATCACTGAGCAAAAAAGACCTTATCAATATCTTTATCCGTTCGAACTTCCTGCTGGGCTCTTTCAACTTCGAACGCATGCAGGCCATCGGCTTCTGCGTTTCGCTGCTGCCAGCCCTGAGAAAAGTCTACAAAGGCGATAAACCGGCCATGGCCGCCGCCATGAAGCGTCATCTCGAATTCTTCAATACGCAGCCGTTCCTTGCCACGCCAATCATGGGCATCACGGCCGCCATGGAAGAAAAGAAGGCCAACGGCGCTGACATCAGTGACCAGACGATTTCCGGCGTCAAAGTCGGCCTCATGGGTCCGCTCGCCGGCGTCGGCGACCCGATTTTCTGGGGCACACTGCGTCCGGTCCTCGCCGCTCTCGGTGCCGGCATCGCGCTGACGGGCAGCATCATGGGCCCGCTGATTTTCTTTCTCGTCTTCAATGCCATCCGTCTCGCCACGAACTGGTACGGCGTCATGTATGGCTACAGCAAAGGCACCGAACTCGTCGATGAGATGGGCGGCAACAAGATGCGCTTCCTCACGGAAGGTTCTTCCGTTCTCGGACTTCTCGTCATGGGTGCTCTCGTCGCCAAGTGGACGACCGTCAACATGCCGCTGGTGCTTTCAAGCTACACGAACAGCGCCGGCGAGCAGGTCACGACGACAGTACAGACGATTCTCGACAGCCTGATGCCTGGCATCGTCCCGCTCCTGATGACGTTTGCCTGCATGTGGCTGCTCAAGAAGAATGTCAATCCGCTCGTCATCATCCTCGGCCTCTTCGCCCTCGGTATTGTCGGCTACGCAATCGGCCTCTTTGCCTGATTGACTGATTCGTTTCCATGAGATTTATCTCTTCTCCATAAAAAGAAAAAGCTCACAGCACCCCTATGACTGCTGTGAGCTTTCTTTCATGCTTATCTGAGGTGATTTCTCGGACAGGAGTCCCGTTCAGGCATCAATCAGCCCTGCTTTGACAAGGTATGCATAAATGCCGTCTTCTTCATTCGAGCTGGTGACATCACTGGCCTCAGCTTTGACTTTTTGCGGAGCGTTGCCCATGGCAACGCTCTTTTTTGTATACTGCAGCATCTCGAGGTCGTTGTAATTATCGCCAAACGAAAGCGACTCTGCCGCCGTAAGGCCGTAATGCTGCAGAAGGACCTCGATGCCGCTGGCCTTCGTCACGGATTTATCCATGATTTCAAGCAGCGTCGGGAACGAACGCACGATATTGAGTGCAGGGAAGAGTTCCTGCAGTTCCCGCTCCGCCCGCTCGCAGTCGTCGGGCTCCATCATCATGAGGATTTTATGCGGCAGGATGCCCTTGTTGAGGCAAGCGGCAAATTCTGCCTGCTCAGCTTTGGCACCGGTAATCTCCATCTCGAAGACAACGCGCGGGTCTTTGGCATCGCGGACATACCAGTGATGACCGGCATAATAATTGATGGTCGCTTGTGGGAAACGCTCCCCTGCCTCTTTCAGGAATCCCTGCGTCTGGGAAAATTCCATGGCCGTGCTGGACAGCGTTTTTCCTTCTTTCGTTAGGACGAGCGCGCCGCTGTAGCAAATCAGCGGGATGGTCACGCCCATCTGTTCCGTAATGGGATAGATGGCCTCCGGCATGCGGGCCGAGACCAGCACAAAGGGAATTCCTTTGGCCAGCAGTGCCTTTACTGCCTGTTCCGTCTTTTCCGTAACACGCTTATCATCCGTCAAAAGAGTCCCGTCAATGTCCGAAAACACAATTCTGACCATGAAAAATCCCCCTCACTTACTATTTAACCAACCCGCAGCTGCGGTTCTTCGGCAATCTCGGCAATCGTTGCCAAAGAAAAAGCATCCTTGAGCCCATAATATTTTAAAGTCCTCCCTTGATTTCGTGAATCAGTTGTATGAAATTTCCTGCCCTGCGCGCTTGGCATTTCTTTTTCTTTCTGTCTGTATCATAACAAACTGCGAATCATCCTGCCAGCGATTTTCACACATTTTTGTTGCAAAAACAGAGAAAATCGCCGATAATTTGTTTTAAACAACATGGATATGTACATTTAACACCGAATGCAACAATCGTCTGAACAATATCAGGAGGAGATGTCTGCATGCATACAAGAGAACGGCGTTCCGCCCTGCTGGCGGCGCTCAAAGAGAAGAAAAAAGTCACCGTGGCCGAACTCGCCAGTGCTTTTGACGTCACCACGATGACCATACGGCGTGACCTCAAGCGGCTGGCCGACGAAAATATCGTGACGCTCGTCCACGGCGGCGCCATCTACAACGAGGGCGGCACGACACTGGCGTCCGTCGGCGTGCGCGCCCTGCTCAATCAGCAGGGCAAAAGTCAGCTCGGCAGGTACTGCGCCCGTCTCGTTCAGGAAGGAAATGCCATCTACCTTGACTCCGGCTCTACTTGCATGAGCATCGCCGCCGCCCTCGCCGGACGCCGGAATATCGCCGTCCTGACCAATTCACTCGCCGTGATGAACATCCTCGCGGGCAGCACAGGGCTGCAGCTCTTTTCCATGGGCGGCATCTTTGACCATGGGACCAACGGCTTCTTCGGCGACCTCGCCTGCCGCACCATCCGCGGCTTCCGCATCGACCTCGCCTTTCTCGGCGTCAGTTCTCTTTCGCTTGAAGGCGGCGTCATGTCCCCGACGGCCAGCGACCAAGCCCTCAAGAAGACCTTATTTGAAGCCGCCCGCCAGAAAATCGTCGTCGTCGACCATACCAAAATCGGCCATGAATCCTTCCTGCGCGTCGCTGACCTTCGGGAAATCGATATACTCGTCACCGATAAACAGGCCGATAGGGATTTTCTCGCCGGCGCCCGCCGTCAGGGCGTTGCCATCGTCCAGATATAAACATAAAAAACAGGGAGACTGAATCACCCAGATGACTCAGTCTCCCTATTTATATAGAAGTTTTTAGCCTACCAGCTCGTAGCCGGCATCTTCGATGACTTTGCGGAAATCGGCTTCGGCGATGTCATGCGTGGCTTTGACATCGGCTTTGCCGCCGTCGAGGTCAACCGTGACGTCCGTAACGCCGTCCATCTTAGCGAGGGCGTCGTGAACGTGTTTCTGGCAGTGTGCACACATCATGCCTTTAATCGTAAGGGTCTTTTCCATTTGAATCTCTTCTTTCTTTGCTTTAGTAGGTTCTGCCGCGGCAGAAGCTGCGGCTTTTTTATCAGTAGAAACGGCTGCAGCCGTTTTTTCTGCAGATACATTAGAATTCTCGGCCTCCGCAGCGCTGCGGTCCGTCTTGAAGAAGCGCAGGCGCAGGGCGTTCATAACGACGCAGACGCTCGACATGCTCATCGCAGCGGCACCGATGACCGGCGACAGCTTGATGCCAAAGGCCGGATAGAGGATGCCGGCGGCAAGCGGAATGCAGATGACGTTGTAAATGAGCGCCCAGAACAAATTCTCCTTGATGTTGCGGAGCACTGCCTTCGAAAGGCGGATGGCGCTGACGGCATCAAGAAGGTCGCTCTTCATGAGGACCGCATCGGCACTTTCAATCGCGACATCCGTGCCCGCGCCGATGGCCATGCCGAGGTCCGCCTGCGCAAGGGCCGGTGCATCGTTGATGCCATCGCCAATCATCGCAACGCGGTGGCCTTCGGCCTGCAGTTTCTTGATGTGCTCGGCCTTGTTTTCCGGCAGAACGCCGGCGATGACCTTCGGGATGCCCATGCGGCGGCGGATGGCCTCGGCCGTACGCGCATTATCGCCCGTGAGCATGACGACGTCAATACTCATTTCCTTAAAGCGTTCAATGGCTTCCTTGCTCGTCGGCTTCTCAACATCGGCAGCGCCGAGGATGCCGATGACATGGTCATCTTCGGCAAAAATCAACGGCGTGCAGCCATCGTCGGCCAGAGCAGCCAGATGACTTTCATAGGCAGAGAGGTCAATCTGATTCTCTTCCATGAGTTTGGCATTGCCGGCATAATACATATGGCCATCGGCCTGTGCCTTAACGCCGCGGCCAAACAGCGCCGAAAAATTCTCCATGGCCTTAGGCGCCGCGCCTTTTTTCTTGGCATAATTCATGACAGCCTCGGCCAGCGGATGTTCACTGCCCTGCTCAAGGCCGGCAGCGACGGCGAGGAGCTCCTGTTCCGAAATACCCACAGCCGTGACATCCGTGACCTCAGGACGTCCTTCCGTGATGGTACCCGTCTTATCCATGACGACCGTGTCGACGGACTGCGCGACTTCAAGGGCTTCGCCCGACTTAATCAGGATGCCGTTTTCAGCGCCCTTGCCTGTACCGACCATGATGGCGACCGGCGTAGCAAGGCCGAGGGCACACGGGCACGAGATGACGAGAATGCAGATGGCGATGGAAAACGCGAATTCCACGCTCGCGCCCATTGCGAGCCAAACGCCGCCGGCAATCACGGCAATCGTGATGACTGCCGGCACAAAGACACCGGCAATCTTATCGGCCATGCGGGCAATCGGCGCTTTCGAGGCGCTGGCCTCATCGACGAGGCGGATAATCTGGCTGATGGTCGTATCCGCACCGACGCGTTCCGCGCGGAAATGGATGAAGCCCTGCTTGTTGATGGTCGCAGACGTGACTTTGTCGCCCTGCTGTTTCTCGACAGGAATCGGCTCACCCGTGATGGCCGACTCATCGATGCTCGTCGTGCCCGAAAGCACGATGCCATCGGCCGGGATGCGTTCCCCCGGACGCACGACAATCTCATCGCCCGCGACGAGCTGCTCAACAGGTACGACCTGCTCCACGCCGCCGCGTACGACCATGGCCTGTTTTGGTGCAAGGTTCATGAGTTTTTCCAGAGCCTTGCTCGTCTGCCCTTTGGCGCGCGCCTCAAGGTACTTGCCGACAGTGATTAAGGTGACAATCATGCCCGCCGACTCAAAGTAAAGATTCGTGCTGTACTCCATGACGAGAGCCATGTCGTTATGGCCAAAGCCCCAGCCCATGCGGAAAATCGCAAAGGCACCGAAGAGGGCCGCAGCCATCGAGCCCATGCCGACGAGGCTGTCCATGTTTGGCGCGCCCTGAAAGAGATTGCGGAAGCCCGCAATATAATAGCGGCGATTGAGGTACATAATTGGCAGCACGAGCAGGAACTGCGAGAACGCAAACGTGATGGCATTTTCCGGGCCGTCAAAAATCTGGCTGACAATCTGCGGCACGGGCAGGCCAAAAAGCTTGAAGAACAGCCCGTGCATCGAGATATAAAGCGTTGGGATAAGGAAAACGACCGACCAAATCAGACGGTGCTTCATCTCGGCAATGCTCTTCTTGACAGGGTCTTCCTGCGGCCCTGCTGTTTTTGCTGCCGGCGCACCTTTGACAGCAGCGCCGTAGCCGGCATCGACGACAGCCTTGATGATTGCCGAAGGATTCGTCTTCGCCTCATCGTACTGAAGCTGCATGCTGTTGGTCAGCAGATTGACGCTGACATCCTGCGTGCCCTCGACTTTCTTGACGGCCTTTTCGACGCGCGCAGAACAGGCCGAACAGGTCATGCCGGTAATCGTGAATTTTTCTTTCTTCATCTTGGATTTCAGCCTCCTTGGTGGCTATCTGGGAACTGTACCTGTGTCATTTCATGACTTTCTGCAGCGTTGTGACGAGTTCATCAACAACCTCATCATGACCTGCGCGGATGTCATCCACGACACAGGATTTGATATGCTGCGCGAGCAGCTCTTTATTGAAGGCATTGAGTGCCGACTGGATGGCGCTGACCTGCGTGAGGATATCGACGCAGTAACGGTCATCTTCGACCATCTTGCAGACACCGCGGACCTGCCCCTCGATGCGTTTGAGACGCGAAATGAGGCATTTATACTCCTTGCTGTCCTTGTCACGGTATTTATGCCGGACGCAGCCGCAGCAGGATTTTTCCTCGCCAGCGGCGGCACTTTCTGTCATTTGACATTTTTTATCTTCACATGCACACATGAAATATACCCCCTAACGGTATTTAATATATACCATAAGGGGGTATGTGTCAAGTAAAAAAATATCTCCCGCAAAGCGGGAGAAAAAGTCAGCCTTTATCCATGGAATGAATGATGACATCCGTGATAACCTGTGTCCAATCGACACCGCGGCCATGGTGCGGCTCCTCTGCCGGCGGATTCTTGGCCCGTTCGGCTGCCATCCGGGCCGTGCGCAGGTCATCGGCCAGCGCCCTGTCCTGCTTGTCCGAATAATTCCAAGCCGTCTCGAGCTCGCGCACCGCATCATCATAGCGGCCTTCATCATAATAAATCAGGCCCTCATACTGATGGCTGCGCCAGATGGGATACGTCCTGTTGTCGTGCGTCGTATTGTCCGCTTCGCTGAGGTCCTCGAGGGCTTCATGCATGCGGTTGAGCCCGTAATACGCGCGGCCGCGCAGGCAGTAGGCATAGGCGCGCGGATTGCCTTTGACGCTGCGGTCTTCGAGCAAATCCGTCAGTTCATCAATGGCCTTCGTGTACTCACTGCGCTGGATATACCCCATGCTGCGGTCAAAAATCTTGCCGTAATCGTAATTATTCTCGAGCTCCGTGCCGAGCTTCTGCTTTTCCTGTCCATTGGCCTTCTGGTACTCCTGCAAAAGCTCCTCATTCTGTTTCTTGAGGTCATCACGCTCCTTCTGCAGTTTTTCAACCTCGGCTTTATTCGCCATGATGGCCTGCAGATTGATATTGTCTGTATCGACTTCGGCTGTCAGGTGAACCGTGTATTTCCATGTCGTTCCCGAAAGTTCCGGCACGGCATCTTCCTTGATGACCTTGAGCACCGCGCCCGAAATCATCTTGACATCGTCTTCCGTCAGCTGCAGATTCTTAGTACGCGAATAGCTCTCGACATAGACACCGGCTTTTTCCACGGCTGCGCGCATGGCTTCCTGACGTGCCGCATCGCGCGCAATCTTCGGCGAGTCATTGTCCCCCATGACGTAAACACCGGTCGCTTCAATCGTCTGCGGCGCTGCCTCGGCCGCCGGAGCCCCCGCCCACAGGCAAAAGAGAGCGCAGAGCATAAGGCACATCTGCCCAATCTCTCGTATCATATCAACACCATCCTTCACAATAGTGTACACTGCCAACTACTTATCTACTATTATAAAGAAATTGCCCTGCCTTTCCAATTAAAATCGGTTAAATTTCCGCTGCTTTCCTGCCCCCTGCAAAAAAAATCACAAAATCGAAAAAAAATGATTGACACACAGGCCCAAAATCGATATACTATATCTTGTCAGTTGCGACAAGCGACAGATGCTGATTTAGCTCAGTTGGTAGAGCAGCTCATTCGTAATGAGCAGGTCGTAGGTTCGAATCCTATAATCAGCTCCATATTTCGCTGATTTAGCTCAGTTGGTAGAGCAGCTCATTCGTAATGAGCAGGTCGTAGGTTCGAATCCTATAATCAGCTCCAT
>USAK01000026.1 GCA_900552565.1 uncultured Selenomonas sp.
GCAGGTCTTGGCCTGGGGCGATGGGCAAGCGGCTTAAAAGCTGTAAACTGCTGTTCATTTATATCGTTAAGTTTATTTTCTAGTTCAAGTATCTTATTTTTACTATCGCCCAGAGAGTTTTTCAAGTCAACTATTTTCTTATTCTCATTATCCAACTTATTTACTTTATCTTTTAATTCATCTTCTAATTCGATTACCTTATGCTTACGCTCATCGAGTTCTCTTTTGGTTGCATCTAATTCTTTTTCTTTGCCTGATATATCACTTGCTAATCGTTTACTTTCCTCTTCTGCATCTGATAATTTACGCAATAATTCCGTTGTCTTATTTTGGAAATCCACTATATTTTTATTTTTCGTCTGTATGGTCGAAAGAAGTTTTTTTCGCTCTTCTTCCAAAAGCGCCACATTATCTAAGGCGTCCTTATATTCCTTTTTGGCCTGCTCATCTAAGAAATGTGTTACCATTTCCTCTCTAGAGGTACCACATACAGGACAATAATTAAATTTTGCTCCTACTTGATTACCACATTTACATCTCCATGGTTTCCCTTTTACGGGAAATCCATCTTCATTATCATCTAACATCTGATTAACCTGACTTTTTAAATCTCCAAAGCCGTCCTTCATTTGTTGCGATGCATTATTTATGATTTTGTTCCAACTGAAATCCATGGATAGCCATCCTTTCTTTGATTTATAAAAGACATATATGTCTTTTTAGTCTCTGTATGCTGTTGATCATCCTCAGCATCTCATAGGTCAATTCATCTTATATTGGTATTATATTTCTATTATATTGTAATTAGTTAATTCAACAAAAAAATTTCATCTCCTGCCATATTTAATAAATTCCCCGGCAGAAAACGGCTGTACTTCCTATCAGTTGAAACAAAGTCTCCTGAAGACCGCTCAAATAAATACCAGCAAACTCGCGGACCCCATCACCGACAAACGCCTGCTGCAGCTCATCAACAAATCCCCACACATAGACGAAAAGTCAAAAGCCATTATCGATGCTATCATTAACCTGTCTAAGAAAAAGTCGACTTGATGACTTTTTTATTTCCATACAAAAAAGCCGCCCGAAGGCGACAGTATCGCGGCATCACGTCCTATGATATAATAAATTATAAGCCCTCTCCCCAACCCTCACATAAACACCCAAAAAAACGAAGGTGACTAATTTGAGAATGATAACACCACTTGAACGTCAGATAATAGCTGCCCGGCAGAATTGCAAGATTCTGTGCCGTTCCTTAGGTTTTTCCGAGGATGAGGCCAAAGCTTATTCCGGCAAACAACAAAATAAAAAAGGATTGTGCACGACAGCCAAAGCTGATGCACAATCCTTTTCTTTATGCGATTTTACTTAAACTCTACAAACTCATCAATGCGGGCGCCGCCCTTGGTCATGGGTTCGACGAAGCTGCGCCAGACGTTGAGGATGATGACGCGCGGATGGTCTTTGTCGTCGAGGGCGTTCTTGAAGGCCTCGGCAAATTCATCCTGTGTCGAGACGGACTCGGCTTTGATGCCGAAGCTCTCGGCGTACTTGACATAATCCATCGGGTAGTCGAGCTCGCAGGCGATGTAACGCTCTTTGTACATGACTTTCTGGAGCTGGCGAATCATGCCGAGGCTCCGGTTGTTGACAATGAGCGAGATGATGGGCAGCTTGAGCCTTGCAATCGTGTAGAACTCGTTGCCCGTCATCTTGATGCCGCCGTCGCCGGCCACGTGGATGAGGCGGCGGTCTTTGCCGTAGTAGAGCTGCGCGCCCATGGCCGCGGGCAGGCCGAAGCCCATCGTGCCGAGGCCGCCCGAGGTCAGCCACGTGCGCGGCTCCTCAATGGCGAGATGCAGGGCCGCCCACATCTGGTGCTGGCCGACGTCAGTCGCATAGGCGTATTTTTTGCCCTGCGTCTGCAGCCTGACCTGATGCATCGCCCAAGGCACGGTCAGTCGGTTCTGGTGATAATCATAGGCATAGGCCTCACGCCATTTGTCAATCTGCGTCCACCAGTCCGTCAGGCCCGAGCTTGCATCGTGCTTCATCAGGAGGGACAAAATGACTTTCATATTGCCGGCAAGGCCAAGGCAGTTGGCGACGTTCTTATCGATTTCGGCAGGGTCGATGTCGATGTGGATGAACTTCGTGTTCTGCGTGTACTTGTCGAGATTGCCCGTCTGGCGGTCGGCGAAACGGCTGCCGATGGCGATGACGAGGTCAGCCGCACCAATCGCGTGATTTGCGGCTTTCTCGCCGTGCATGCCGGCAAAGCCCAGGGACTGCGGATGGGAGCGCGGGATGGCGCCAAGGCCCATGAGCGTATGGACGACCGGCAGATGATATTTCTCGATGAAGGCGATGACTTCTTTCGTCGCGCCGGCCGAGATAACACCGCCGCCGACAATGACGACTGGTTTTTTCGCCTTGACGATTTCGTCGGCTGCTTCCGCTGCACAAATCAGAAAGTCGGCGTCTGGCTGGCCGTGCTTTTCTTCTGGCAGAGGCTCCGGCTCGTAGTCGACATCCGCGAGGAAAATATCGCGCGGCACATCGATGAGCACAGGGCCGGGTCTGCCGTGGCGCGCAAGCGCAAAGGCCTTGCGCACGGTCGGCACGAGTTTCTTCGGGTCCTTGACCTTGAAATTGTGTTTTGTGATCGGCATGGTCACGTCGAGGATATCTGTTTCCTGAAAAGAATCCCGACCCATCATGGACGTATCGACCTGCCCCGTGATGGCCACGACCGGAATCGAATCCATGAAAGCCGTGGCGAGACCCGTGACGAGATTGGTCGCGCCCGGTCCTGATGTCGCGATGCAGACACCGACTTTGCCCGAAACGCGTGCATAGCCGTCAGCGGCATGTGCGGCATTTTGTTCATGGGTCACGAGAATTTCCCGAATATCGGGGTTCTCATAAAAAGCATCGTAAAGCGGCAGGATCATGCCGCCCGGATAACCGAAAACCGTATCCACGCCCTGTTCTTTGAGGCAGAGCGCCACGGCCTTTGCTCCTTTCATCGAATTCCCCCTCTGTCACTGCAAAAATCATGATGCGGCAGACAAAAGTCAAAGGCGTTCGCAGATGACTTTCGTGATTTCTTCGGTATTGGCCTTCTTGAAACCTTCCTTCCAAAGGTCCGGCGTGCGGTAGCCGTCGGCAAGCGCCTTATCGACAGCTGCTTCGATGGCCTTGGCTGCTTCTTCCTCATGCAGGGAGTAACGCAGCAGCATCGCAGCGGAAAGAATCGTGCCCATCGGGTTGGCGATGCCTTTGCCCGCGATGTCCGGGGCACTGCCGTGAATCGGCTCATAAAGGCTCGTGCTCGTGCCGATGGAAGCCGACGGCATCATGCCGATGGAACCGCCGATGACGGCAGCTTCGTCGGAAAGGATATCGCCAAACAGATTGCCCGTCACGATGACATCGAACTGCGTCGGATGAATGGCGAGCTGCATGGAGCAGTTGTCGACGTAGAGGTTGTTGAGCTCGACGTCTTTGTAGTTTTCGGCGACTTTTGCGACCGTACGGCGCCAGAGACGCGACGTAGCAAGGACGTTGGCCTTGTCGACGGACGTCACTTTGCCGCGGCGCAGACGGGCCGTCTCGAAAGCGAGCTTCGAAATGCGCTCGACTTCTGGAACGGAGTAGTTCTCGAGGTCCCAGGCACGCTCAGCACCGTTGTGCTGCTCGGATTCGCATTTATCACCGAAGTAGATGCCGCCGATGAGCTCACGCACGATGACGAGGTCAACGCCTTTGACGAGTTCCGGCTTGAGCGGGGAATACTCGACGAGGGCATCCGCGACTTTTACTGGACGCAGGTTGGCGTAAAGGCCGAGGTTCTTGCGCAGGCCGAGGATGGCTTTTTCAGGGCGCAGGGCCGGGTCGACATTGTCCCATTTGTCGCCGCCGACTGCGCCGAAGAGGACGCCGTCCGATGCCTTGCAGGCCTCGATCGTGTCGTCCGGCAGCGGCGTGCCGAATTTGTCATAGGCCGTGCCGCCGGCGTCTTTGTACGTATAGGAAAGGCCAAGGCCGAACTTTTCATCGGCTTTCTTGAGGACCTCTACTGCTGAATCCGTGATTTCTTTACCGATGCCATCGCCCGGGATGACTGTAATTTTATATGCCATATTGCTACCTTCTTTTTTTTGCCTTTTTGTTTGCCGTTATCTTTCTGCCAATACGATACGCGAAAGGAATGCCCTTTCCTTCTATTATATATAGAAGGAAACAGAGCATTCCCGGCGCAGTCTTTAAGCCTGCTGGCTCTTGATGTAGTTAATCAGGCCGCCGGCTTTGGCGATATCCTGAACGAAGCCCGGCAGCGGATGTGCGTGGAACACATCGCCCGTCGTCAAGTCTTCGATGACGCCCGTTGCCGTATCCACGCGCAGTTTGTCGCCGGCCTTGATTTTCTCGACTTCATCGCCGATTTCGAGCAACGGCAGGCCGATGTTGATGCCGTTGCGGTAGAAAATGCGCGCGAAGCTCGCGGCAATGACCACAGGGATGCCCGAAGCTTTGATGGCCACCGGTGCATGTTCACGCGAGGAGCCGCAGCCGAAGTTGCGGCCGCCGACCATGATGTCGCCTTCTTTGACGTTTTTGGCAAAACTCTCGTCGATATCGACCATGCAGTGCGTAGCAAGTTCTTTCGGGTCAAATGTATTGAGGTAGCGTGCCGGAATAATGACATCCGTGTCGATGTTATCTCCGTAGCGCCATACTTTACCTTCGTGTTTCATGTTACTTTACCTCCTCCGGTGTAGCGATGCGTCCAAGGATTGCACTCGCGGCAGCGACATGCGGGCCGGCGAGGTAAACTTCACTGTCGACATGGCCCATGCGGCCGCGGAAGTTGCGGTTCGTCGTTGAAACGCATTTTTCACCAGCGGCGAGGATGCCCATGTAGCCGCCGAGGCACGGGCCGCAGGTCGGCGTCGAGACAGCGCAGCCCGCATCGATGAATACATCGATATAGCCGCGTTTCATCGACTCTTTGTAAATGGCAGGGCTGCCCGGGATGACGATGCAGCGCACGCGGTCAGCGACTTTGTGGCCATCGAGGATGGAAGCTGCGATTTCCATATCTTCAAGACGGCCATTCGTGCACGAACCGATGATGACCTGGTCGATCGCAATCGGCTCTTTGATATCTTCAACGCGCTTCGTGTTGCCCGGCAGATGCGGGAAAGCGACGACCGGCTTGAGCTCGGAGAGATTGATTTCGACCGTGCGGCAGTACTCGGCGTCATCGTCGGCAGCGACCGGCTCATACGGCTTCTTGACGCGGCCGTCGACATAAGCCTTCGTGATTTCGTCGAACGGGAAAATACCAGCCTTGCCGCCCGCTTCAATGGCCATGTTCGAGATGGTCAGACGGTCCGTCATCGTCAGGGCCTTGACGCCCGGGCCGGCAAATTCGAGGGATTTATAGAGAGCACCGTCGACGCCGATCATGCCGATGAGCGTCAGGATGACATCTTTGCCGTTGATATCGGCTGGCTTCTCGCCCGTCAGATAGACCTTGATGGCCTCCGGTACTTTGAACCAGGCCTTGCCCGTGGCCATGGCAGCACCGAGGTCCGTCGAGCCTACGCCCGTGGCAAATCCGTTGACTGCACCATACGTGCACGTATGGGAGTCCGCGCCAATCGTCAGCATGCCCGGAGCGACAATGCCCTTCTCCGGCAGAATGACGTGCTCGATGCCAACGCGGCCCTGCTCGAAGTAATTGACAATGTCGTATTTATGTGCAAAGTCGCGTACGGCCTTGGCCAGTTCTGCCGACTTGATGTCCTTGGCCGGCTGGAAATGGTCCGGTACGAGTGCAATTTTCGTGCGGTCAAAGACGGGGCGGCCGATTTCCTCAAATTTCTTGATGGACGGCGGCGCCGTGATATCGTTGGCGAGTACCATATCGAGATTGCAGGTCACGAGCTGTCCGGCTTTCACGGAATCGAGGCCGGCGTGTTTCGCGAGGATTTTCTCGCTCATAGTCATACCCATAGTATGCCCTCCTAATATTTATATGTATGCTTCTTCAGCATACTCAGTTATTGGAAAAAACTTCCCCGACGTATAATTCGCCGGGGAAGCGTTTATTTCCTGTTCAATTGAACGGTATAAAATCAGTCTTTGGAGAGATCTGCACCGTCTTTGAGCCACGGCATCATAGCGCGCAGTTCCTTGCCGACCTTCTCGATCGGATGCTCTGCATGGAGACGGCGCTCCATGAGGAAGTTTACGCGGCCAGCAGCCTTGTTCTCAAGCAGCCAGTTGCGGGCAAACGTGCCGTCCTGGATCTCTTTGAGGACTTTCTTCATTTCTTTCTTCGTGTCTTCCGTGATGATGCGCGGGCCAACCATGTAATCGCCATACTCAGCCGTATCGGAGCAGGACTGACGCATCTTCGTGAAGCCGCCTTCGTAGCAGAGGTCAATGATGAGCTTCATCTCATGGAAGCACTCGAAGTATGCCATCTCTGGCGGATAACCTGCCTCAACGAGGACTTCGAAGCCCGTCTGCATCAGCTGGCAAACGCCGCCGCAGAGGACAGCCTGCTCGCCGAACAGATCTTCTTCCGTCTCATCACGGAACGTCGTCTCAAGAGCGCCGGAACGCAGAGCGCCGAGGCCCTTCGTGTATGCCAGCGTGATGTCGCGGCATTTGCCCGTAGCATCCTGATAGATAGCAAATACTGCCGGAACGCCGGAACCTTCCGTGAACGTGCGGCGAACGAGATGGCCCGGGCCTTTCGGAGCAACCATGAAGACATCGACATCAGCCGGCGGAACGATCTGCTGGTAATGGATGTTGAAGCCATGTGCAAAGGCGAGAGCACTGCCCGGTTTGAGGTTCGGGGCAATTTCTTTCTTGTAGACATCAGCCTGCTTCTCATCCGGAATCAGGAACATCGTGATATCAGCCTGTTTAACAGCCTCAGCGACCGTGTAAACCTTCAGGCCGTGTTCCTCAGCAACTTTCTTGGATTTGGAGCCTTCATACAGACCAACGATGACGTTTGCACCGCTGTCCTTCAGGTTCAGTGCATGGGCATGGCCCTGGCTGCCATAACCGATGATGGCGATCGTTTTGCCATTCAGTACATCCCAGTTTGCATCCTGCTCATAGTAAGTTTTTGCCATAATACTCTCTCTCCTCACAATGTTCATAGATGGTATGCTCACCGCGTTCCAATGCTATCAGGCCGGTGCGTATGACTTCGGCAATCCCGTAAGGCTTTACGAGTCTGAGGAAAGCCGTGACCTTGTCATCGCTGCCCGTAATCTCGAAGACGAGTGTCGTCGATTCGACGTCAACGACATGAGCCCTGAAAAGCTCTGCCATCTTCAGGATATCGAGGCGGTTGTTGTCATCCGCCTTGACCTTTATTAGTGTCATCCCGCGGCACACAGCGTTTTTGGCATCCAGCCGCTGTACAGCGCGGACCACCGGCATCTTCTCGAGCTGCTTAATCATCTGCTCGATGAGATTTTCATCACCGTGCACAACAATCGTGATGCGCGAAAAATCCGGTGTTTCCGTAACGCCCACCGACAAACTGTCGATGTTGAACTCGCGTCTGGAAAACATGCTTACAACGCGGACAAGAACACCAGTCTGGTTTTCGACAAAGACCGATAAAACGTGTTCCATGGTTTTCATCTCCTCCCAGAAGTGTTACAGCACAATCATTATATCATGGATGTCTTGCGCTTTCAATGTGTAACGCTGTAAACATGTATACATTATTACTCTATGTACAGATTTTGTCAACATGTTTTTGTAACTTTTTTTAGATTTTCTCGAAAAAATTGTGTCATTACTCCGTTTACAATAGACATCGAACCGGTTGCCTATTGTTCATATTGGATTCTTGTCCATTGGCACAAGAGTCTGTCGGGATTTCGTCACTCCGCATGATTTGCAAAAGAATTTTTGTCCACTCTTATATACTGTATCCACATATGACATATGCTATAATGGAGATACTGCCAAAAAGCCCCTGCGGAAATATTTGCCGCAGGAGCCAAATTATCGAAAAAATCAATGGAAAGGATCATATATTTATATGAAGAAAACGACCTGCACTTTGCCGCATCCGGAGATTCTCGCGGAAATCACGGAGCCGCTGCTGCGCTGGTATCACGCGCAGGAAAAGGAGCGCGCGCTGCCGTGGCGCGAGGAAGTGACGCCGTATCACACGTGGCTTTCGGAAATCATGCTGCAGCAAACACGTGCTTCGGCAGTCATCCCCTACTATCACCGCTTTCTTGAGGCCCTGCCGGACATCAAGGCTCTGGCTGCCTGCGATGACGAACTCCTCATGAAGCTCTGGCAGGGACTTGGCTACTACAGCCGCGCGCGCAATCTCAAAAAAGCAGCCATCGAAATCACGGCGCAGTATGACGGGCAGATGCCTGCAGATTTCCAAAAGCTTCTCGCCCTGCCGGGCATTGGCCGCTATACGGCCAGTGCCATTGGCTCCATCGCCTTCGGTCTGCCGCTGCCCGCGGTCGATGGCAATATCCTGCGCGTCGTGATGCGCGTACTTGCCTGCCGCGAGGATATCGCCAAAGATACGACGAAGCGCGCCGCAGAAGCCGCCCTTGCCCCGCATTATCCCGAAGGGCATGAGGCCGGAGCCCTCAATCAGGCGTTCATGGACCTCGGTGCGACCGTCTGCCTGCCCCATGGCACACCGCACTGCGAGAGCTGCCCGCTCGCCCGGCTCTGCCTTGCCCACGATGCAGGCTGCGAGCAGGAACTTCCCATCAAAATCATCAAGAAAAAACGCCGCGTGGAAAAACTCACCGTCCTCGTGCTGCGTCAGGGAAAAAACATCGCCCTGCACAAACGCCCCGCCCAAGGCCTGCTCGCGGGACTCTGGGAATTCCCGAATGTCAGCGGCCATCTGTCCGCAGAGGAAGTCACCGAAAAACTCAAAGCCCATGGTTTGACACCGATTCGCATCCAGAAACTGCCTGATGCCAAACATATCTTCTCACATGTCGAATGGCAGATGCAGGCCTTCCGGATTGACCTTGCCGAGCCAGCCGAACCGGCGGATTTCACTGTCATGGAACATCATGATGAGCTCATCTGGGCGTCGCCGCAGGAACTCGCTGACATTTACAGCATCCCCTCGGCCTTCCAGTACTTCCTGCCCATCATCTAAATCTATCTCGATAGCCTAACTAGAACGAAAAAACCTCAGCCACATGGTGTGTGACTGAGGTTTTTTCATTATCGTCTGAATCCAACGATTCATAAATCAGCTGTTCAATGGAAAGAACTGCAGGATGCAGAAGAGGACAAAACCGATGCCGGCACCGACGATGGAACCGTTCATACGAATCCACAAAAGGTCGGGCTCAACTTTGTCGTAGACGAGATGATTGAGCTGTTCGTCGGTCAGACGCGACAGTACGTTCTCCACGACGACGCCGACTAAGGTCTGCGCATGAAGGGCAGAACGCGCGATGAGGTCATAGAGGAAGTGTCCGACCGTATGACGAAGTTCGTCATCTTCCTGCAGCAGGTGCAGGCCGCGATCGTATTCTTCTTCGATGATATCGGCCAGACGGCTGCGCAGTACGGGCAAATGCTCTTCGACGGCATCAACCTTGCGGGCCGCATCGGCGTCAAAATGCGCGCGCATATGGGCTGCTGCCCTCGCCACGGCTTCCTCGATAGGCAGTTCCGCCACGAGGCTGTCGCGCAGCTCATGCACGAGCTGATGAAATTCCGGTTCGGCATTGAGCACGGCCGCTTTTTCATAGAAGAGTTCCAGCATTTCCTGCTGCAGATGCGAATCGCGCGTGCCGAGCTCCTTGAGCATATTCACGAGCTGCTTCTGCATGATTTTCGCGGCATCCTCGAGGTTGACGAGGTCCATGGCCTCGGCCAGGCCCGTCAAAAACAGGGCCAGTGTGCTCTTGGCCTTTTCCTTCTCGTAGCGTTCGAGCATTTCCTGAATTGCCTTGGCTGTCTCCGGTTTTTCTGCCTGTACGCAAAGGTAGGCGGACAGCTTGGCGAGGAAATCCTTGTCGCGGCCGCTCTGCTGCAGCCAGCCGCCGATGCTTGCAAAGAGCGTCTCCGGCTCCATCGTCTGCAGGCGGCGGCGCAGTTCTGCTGCAATCTCCATGGCTTTTTTCTCGCTGTCTTTGCGCAGCAAAAAGCCGCGGGCATAATGATAGAGCTGATGCGAGACCTTATCGCGCGTATCCTTCTCACTGAGCCACTGCATGAGCATCGGCATCAGGTGCAGGCGTTCCAGATGGCGGAACACCTTGCGCCGCGAGAAGAATTCTTTCTGCACCATCGTCACTGAGGCCTTGATGAAGGACTGACGGCGCCTTGGCAGAATGGCCGTGTGATACGGAAAGCCCAGAGGCTTCTTGAAAAGCGCCGTGACGGCGAACCAGTCCGCGATGCCGCCGACAAGAGCGGCCTCAGCGCAGAACAGGAAGCCCGAGACAACGACAGAAGTTTTCATCTGCAGGTGCAGGAACAGTGCGCAGAGGAACACAATGAAGGCGAAAAAGAGCACACGGTCCGCCTTGTTCCATGTCTTTTTACTCATACGCCCCACACCCTTTCTGCGGCCCAGACCAGCACGTAAAGCCCCATGCCGACAAGAGAGCCGACAATCGAGCCGTTGATGCGGATCATCTGCAAATCGTCCTGGACCTTGTCCTCGACAAATTCCACCAAAGCATCGTCACTGAATTCTGCCAGGCGTTCACGGATGAGCCCTGGGATGAGCTCATGGTGTTTTTCCAGCTCGCTTTCGAGGAAGTCCTTCATGAATTTGTCAAAGCGGTGCTGCCACGGCTTCGATGAGACGAACGTATCGATGCGCTTCTCGATGAAATCATGAAGGTGCGGCAGCCAGAACGGATTTTCCCCCTTGAGATTCTCATTGAGCCAGCGGGCCAGCAGGCCTTCGATGTCGGCCTGTGACAGCCACTTTTCCTTCCATTCGGCCAGCACATGGCGCAGCGATTCATCACGGCTGAACGCAAGAATCATGCTCTCAAAGCCGGCCTTGAGTCTGCCATAGCTTTCCGTCTGCTCGCTCAAGAGGTCCTTGAGGCCCTTCTGCGCTTTTTCATTGAAAATGCGCAGGATTTCCTTGTCGTCGAGGCCGAGCGCCGACAGCACAAAAGCGCGTCCGGCGGATTCACCTTCATACTCCTCACGCAGTGTCTTGATATTGTCGAGCAGGACCTGCTGCATGGCTGGCGACATCAGCACCTGTTCGCCGATGCTCAGCGTACTGTGCAGGATGCGCTTCGTATGGCGTTCCTCGCCGAGCATGCGCACGAGCTCCAGGAGAATATTCTCGAGGGCCAGCCCCTTGAGGCCTTCGCGCACGGCAGGAGCGAGTTCTTTCGCGATGCTCTCGCTGTCGAGGTCGTTGACAATCTTTAGGACGACGGCATCGACGACATCCATGACGCCCTCGCGGCCGCCGCGGTGTTCGAGATAGTCGACAAGCAGTCCCGCCGTATCCTGCTCACGGATGACACGCATGATGTTTTCCGTGCTCAGGAGATCTTCGCTGGCAAATGTCACGATGGCATCCATGATGCGTCCGCGGTTGCGGCGCAGCACATCCGTGCGGTACGAGATGCCCAGCGGCTTCCTAAAAAGTGCCGTGACAGCAAACCAGTCGGCCAGACCGCCGATTGTCGCAGCCAAAAAGCCGTGATGAAAGAGCCCCATGGCAAAACTGGAGCCGCCCGCGGCAAGCGTGCCGAGGAAACCGGCCGCGCTGATGCCGAGTGCCAGATTCGCCTTATTTTTCTTCTGCAACCTTCACACCTCAGATTCTGGCGACGAGATCCTTGAGATATTTCTTGAACGGACCGCCCAGGTCCTTGCGGCGCAGGGCAAATTCCACCGTGGCCTTGAGGAAGCCGAGTTTGTCGCCAAGGTCGTAGCGCTTGCCCTCAAAGTCATAGGCATAGACTGGCTGCTGGCGCGCCAGTTCCTTTAACGCATCGGTGAGCTGGATCTCGCCGCCCTTGCCGGGTGCCGTATGCTCAAGGATGCCAAAGATTTCCGGACGGATGATGTAGCGGCCGAGCACAGCCATGCGGCTCGGCGCTTCTTCTAACGAAGGCTTCTCAATCATGTCGCGCACGCGCATGAGGCGCGGATTGTCCGTCTTGTCGCCGGCGACAATGCCATACGACGAGACTTTCTCATCGGGCACGACCTGACAGCCGAGTACGGAACCGCCCGTCTGATTGTAGATATCGATGAGCTGCTTCAGTGCCGGTTTTTCCGGACTGTAGACAACATCATCACCTAAGAGTACGGCAAAAGGCTCATCCCCCATGAACGCTTTTGCACAGAGAATCGCGTCGCCGAGGCCGCGCATGTAGCGCTGACGGATATAGTGGATGCGGATATTCGCCGTGTCCTGCACCATCTTCAAGAGGTCGAGCTTGCCCTTTTTCTTGAGTTCTGCCTCAAGCGTCGGCGCCGAATCAAAATGGTCTTCAATGGCGCGCTTGCCATGGCCGCTGACGATGAGGATTTCCTCAATGCCGCTCTGGAGTGCCTCTTCGACGATGTACTGGATGGTCGGTTTATCGACAATTGGCAGCATCTCCTTCGGCGTGGCTTTCGTCGCCGGCAGGAAGCGTGTCCCGTAGCCAGCTGCCGGAATAACGGCTTTTCTGATTTTCTGCATGGTAAAATTCCCCTAACATCTTTATTTGGCAGTCCCCCCTGCCAGAGTTGCATACTTATATATTATACACGAAAACCGCCTTTTCCTGCTATAAAAAAGAACGCCTAATGTCACTGCTGACCATCAGGCATTCAATTTGTAAAAAACGTTGTGTTCTTTTAGTCTTTTTTATGGAAAATCCACAGGTAAGCGGCGAAGTCCGTGTCGATTTTCGGCACTTCGATGCCGCTGTACATGAGTTCATCGCCGTAGAACGACTTGCCCTCAAGGCTCAGGCTCTTGCTGCCCGCGCCGTCATGCGACAGCCCCTTAGCAGGGATGTACGTGCTGACTTCGTAAAGTGCGTCTTCGTTAAGCGACTGCAGCTTCAGCGTGCGGATCTCCGTGGCCGGTGTCGCGAGCGTCTTGAAATAGACGAGCACGATTTCTCTGCTGTCTTTGCTGACAAACTCCCAGGCCGTCTCATTGCCCTTGCCGTCAAACGGAGTCAGCAGGCGGTAGAAATGACCGAGCTGCATCGTCGGGCGGATTTTCTTGTAGAGTTCGACGTGGCTGCGGACTTCTGCTTTTTCTTCGTCGCTCATGCGCGTGATGTCAAGCTCGTAGCCGTAACACCCCATCATGGCGGCAAAAGCGCGCGTCTGCATCGGCGTCACGCGGCCGACCTGATGGTTTGGCGTAACCGAGACATGTGCCCCCATCGTGATGGGCGGGAACACAAGGCTCGTGCCGCTCTGGATGGATAGACGGCAGATGGCGTCCGTATCATCACTCGTCCACGTCTGCGGCATATAGTAGAGCATGCCCGCATCAAAGCGTCCGCCGCCGCCCGAACAGCTCTCAAAAAGAACGTCCGGATGCGTCTGCGTGATGCGTTCGAGCACGTCGTAGAGGCCGAGCACAAAGCGCGTGCGCACCTCGCCCTGACGCTCGGGCGGCAGTTTGGCCGAGAACGCGTCCGTCAGATGGCGGTTGAAATCCCATTTGACATAGTCAATCGGCGCATTGTCGAGGATGGTGCAGACAGAATCGACAACGTAATCGCGGACATCCGCACGCGAAAAGTCAAGCACGAGCTGATGGCGGCTGAACGTATAAGGATAGTCCGGAGCCTTCAGAGCCCAGTCCGGATGCGCACGGTAAAGGTCCGAATCAACGGAAATCATCTCCGGCTCGAACCAAAGGCCGAACTTCAGGCCGCGCTTATGCGCGCTTTCCGCCACGCCGGTAAGGCCGCCCTTGAGTTTTTCCGTATTGACTTTCCAGTCGCCGAGGGAACTGTTGTCGTCCTCACGCTTGCCGAACCAGCCATCGTCGAGTACCATGAGCTCAAGGCCGAGGTCCTTGGCGCAGGCGGCAAGATTGTCCATCTTCGCATCGTCAAAGTCAAAATACGTCGCTTCCCAGTTATTGACAAGAATCGGGCGCACTTCGTCGCGGAACCTGCCGCGCACGATGTGATGGCGCACGACTTCGTGGAAGGCCTGACTCATGCCGTTAAGGCCGGCATCACTGTAAACTAGCAGGGCCTCCGGCGTCTGGAAGGATTCGCCCGGCTCGAGGTGCCAGCGGAATTCAAACGGGTTGATGCCGCCGACAACACGCGTCGTGCCAAACTGCTCGACTTCGGTCTTCAGCGAGAATTCGCCGCTCCAGACGAGGCTGAAGCCGAGGACCTCGCCGCTCGTCTCGCCGGCATCACGGCGCAGCAGCGCGAGGAAAGGCGAAGCCTGATGCGAGCTTGAGCCGCGGCGGCTCGCCGTCTCCTCAATGCCGTGCATGAGCGGCACACGTTCGAGCGTTCGTTCGGCCGCGTGGCCGCCCCAGAGATTCAGGCGGTCGTAGTCGTGGTCCGGCAGGTCCATGGCAAAGCTGGCAGCATTCAGGAGGTCAAGCGCCTCTTTGCCGCTGTTATAGAGACGTGCACTGCGCGCGATGACATAGGCCTCCGCAAAAATCGTGTAAAGAAGGTCGACAGCAAGTTTCCCCTGCGAATCTTCAAGATGCACGGTCAGCGTCTCTGCCTCATCATCGGCGGCATACGAAGCCGGCAGTCCCTGAAGCTGCGGTTTGCCCTTGGCAATTTCATAGCTTTGGTAAAAAAGCTCCGTAGTCGTCGTGCCATCGGCTAAACGCACCTCATACGCGGGGATGCGGAAATCCGTATGGCCGTAGGCAGGATATTCCTGCGGCAGCACGTCAAGCGAGAACGTACGCTCGTTTTCATAAGCAGCCGGCTGCGGCGAGAAGCCGCGGTCGATTTCCTGGAACGGACGGCTGTCGCGGAACGCGCACAGGCGTCTGCCGAAATAGCGGTGCATGAGATAGCGTCCGCGCACGATCTGCAGGACATAACTGATATGTTCATTGCTCAGGTGAAAAACGCCTGTTTTTTCATCAAACTGAATCATTGGTTATCTTATCCCTTCCGGCTCACTCAGATGCCCTTGAAGAAGAACGAGAAATGCTTCGTCTCATTTTTGACTGTGTATTCCGGCAGTATAGGAGCGCCCCACGTATTGTCGCCGCCGACGCCGCACTGGCCGAGCGAAGCGCGCAGATACGTATGGTGCACTTCCGGCAGGTCATAGGCATGACGGGCATTCTCGAGCTCATGAGCCGTGTACGGCAGTGCCGAAGCGGCGAACGGCGTTTCATCCATCGAAAGGCGCAGGCCGCGGCCGCGGTTGTCTACGGCTTCAATCCAACGCACGCCATCGTGGTTGCCCGTTTCCTGCGGCAGCAGATACGGCTCGACCTCATCTTTGGCCGTCGTCTCGTAGATGCCGAGTTTGACACCGCGCTGACGGTCAGCGTAGTTATCGAGCGGACCATAGCCGTAGAAGCGGACCTTATCGTAGTCAGCCGGCAGCGTGAAGAGCATCGCGAAATCGGGGATTTCCGGCAGACCCTCGACTTTGTCGTAGTCGAGCTCGACCTTGACTGAACCATCGCGCGTGACCGTATACGTCATGCTGCAGATGGCAGCCGGCTGCGTAGCCAGTTCGTACGTAAAGCGCAGTTTAATGAAGGAAGCATCGTATTCTCTCTGGCCGAGCTGACCGAACCAGTCAAATTCCTGCCAATTGCCCTCTTCATCCATCAGTTCTTTCTTGATGCAGCGGCGGTAAAGGCTGGCGAGCTTCCACTGGGCCACAGCAAAGTCGCGGCGGGAGCCATAGTCATTGTCAACCGGTGCACGCCAGAACGATGGTTTCGGTGCCTCTTCGATGAGCTCGACGCCGTTGTACTTATACGAAGTCAGATTGCCAAACGCACTGGAGAACATGATTTCAAAGCCTACGCCGCGCACGCCGAGGTTGATATCGCCATGGACGATGTGCAGCGGTTTTTCCGGACGCGTCTCCAGCGGCATATTCGGCGTATAGTGGAACTCGCGCGTGTCATTGCGGAGTTCTGCCGCTTCGACGATGGCCTGCGGCTCCGGCACCTCGACCTCGTCGACCTGCCATGTGCCCTGGCCAAAGGCGACTTCAAAGCCCTGTTTTGCCCAGAGCGTATCTTCCTTGAGACGCAGCGATGCCGTGACCGTCTCTTCGCCGGCCCCTGTGATGGGCAGGTCCTCCAGAGCGACTTCGCCCGACTCCCCCGGCTTGATGTCCGGCGCATAGCGATGGTCTTCCCAGATTTTCTCGCCGTCAAGCTGTACCGTGAGGTAAAGCTCGTATTCTGAGACATTCGTAAAGAGGCTCTTGTTGTGAATGGTCACTTTATCGGCCTCGACGTCCAGCGTGAAATTCTGATAGTTGAATTTGACTTCCTGCATCTTCGTCGTCAGGCTGCGGTCCGCAAAGACGATGCCATCGCCGCTGAAGTTGCCATCATTCGGACGGTCGCCAAAGTCGCCGCCATAACCATAGGCATCCTTGCCGTAGCGGTCTTTATGCCAGATGGCCTGGTCGACAAAATCCCAAATGAAGCCGCCCTGATACAGGGGCTCTTCGTCCGTGAGGTCCGTGTATTTATGCATGCCGCCGATGCTATTGCCCATGGCGTGCGTGTATTCGCAGCAGATGAACGGCTTGTCGCGGTGTTCGGCGAGGAATTTCTTGATGTCGGCAACCGGCGGATACATCTGACTTTCCATGTCGCTCGTGCCGTTGTAGCGGCGGTCCCAGAAAATATTCTCATAATGGACCAGGCGCGTCGGGTCTGCATGACGGAAATACTCACTCATCTCATAGAGGTCCTTGCCGCCGCACGACTCATTGCCGCACGACCAGATGAGGATGGCCGTATGATTCTTGTCGCGTTCGAACATGGATTTAGCACGGTCGAGGATGATGTCCTGCCATTCCTCATGGTCATTCGGCAGCGTCTCGTCGATGATATCGCGTTTGCCGTTGCGCATCCACGTACCATGGGTCTCGAGGTTCGTCTCATCGATGACATAGAGGCCATAGCGGTCGCAGAGATCATAGATATAGCTCGAGTTCGGATAATGCGAGCAGCGCAGGGCATTGATATTGTGCTGTTTCATGATGATGATATCCTGCTCGATTTCAGCAGGATCGATGGCGCGTCCGCGGTAGCAGTCAAACTCATGGCGGTTCGTGCCCTTGAAGACAATGCGTTTGCCGTTGAGCTTCATGAGGCCGTCTTCCATGCGGAATTCACGGAAACCAATGTTCTGCTGGATGACTTCCTGCAGATGGCCCTCCTCATCCTCTACCGTAATGATGGCACGGTAAAGATTCGGATGTTCTGCACTCCAGAGTTCGATGCCCTCGACTTCCGCCTCAAACGAAGAGGTCAGGCCCTCGACTTCCTGCAGTTCCGAAAGATAGCAGTCCTCATTGAAAGTAGCATCGAAGAGTTCAATGCGCACTTTATGTGCGGCCGGATTGTTCCACTTCATGTCGAGATGGAGCTTGCCGTCCTTGTAATCGTGAATCGGCTGGGCCGTGACGCGCAGGTCCTCAAGGTGCATCTTCGGTTTCGTGTAGAGCAGCACTTCGCGGAAAATGCCCGAGAAACGCCAGAAGTCCTGGTCCTCCAGCCAGCTGCCCGAGCTGAAGCGGAAGACCTGCAGAGCCAGGCGGTTCGTGCCTTCCTTGAGATACGGCGTGAGGTCAAAGTCCGACGGCGTAAAGGAATCCTCGCTGTAACCGACATACTGGCCGTTGAGGTAAACGGCTACGGCCGACTCAACGCCCTGCAGGGAGAGCACGGCGTTGTCCCAGCCGTCCGGCAGGATGAAATCCTTGACATACGAACCGACTGGATTATCGCGTTTCGGCACCTGGCCCGGATGAACGACTTCATGGCCGTCCCACGGATAAACCTGATTCGTGTACTGCGGTACGCCATGACCTTCCATCTGCCAATGCGCCGGCACGCGGATGGTCTCCCAGCCGCTCACATCATAATCCGGCTGTTCAAACCCCTGCGGACGTGCAGCAAGGTTGCGCGCATAATGGAAATACCAGAGACCGTTGAGGCTGCGGCGCAGCGAAGAGACGCCGCTGGCCAGCTCCAGCGCATCGGCATAAGCGACGTGGTCGCTGTGTGCCGGCAGGCGGTTCTCGGCAAAATACGATGGATCGGCTAAACGATCGACAGTGAACATCAAAATTCCTCCCTTATATGAATCCTACCTCGAAAATATCCTACTATATATATATTCGTCCTTTTTGAGATTTTCCCTCGTAAAGGGCATGAAAAAAGGCCGCTGTACCATTTCAGGTACAACGGCCTCTTACTGGTCAAATGAATGAAAGATTCAGATTTGGCCGTATGATATTTGACTTTCTGCGATTATTTGCTGAGCTGATCCCATTTCTCTTCGAGCTCGCGGACAATGCGTGCATGCTCTGCTTCAGTCAGCGTAACTTTTGCACGATAGATAAACGTCGAGAGAATCAGGAGGACGATTGGGCCAGCGAACATAACGAGCTGGAAGTGGAACAGGGCATCCGGCGTGATATCCGCAGCGGAGGCACCGCCCGTCATGCCGACCCAGACAGCGACCAGGCCGATGATGCCGCTCGAAACAGCACCAGCGAATTTATCAACGAGAGGACGTACGCAGAGGCAGACAGCTTCATCGCGGTGGCCAATCTTAAGCTGGCCATACTCGACAGAGTCCGTAATCGTCATGAGGACAACGAGGAAGACAAGCGGCTGCGGCAGAGCGAAGAGGCCTGCACCGATAAGAGCCATCGTGACATTCGTGCCGGACAGCGCGTAAATGATGAGCGCTACGAGCATGATGCCAACCGATGCGAAGAAGAGTTTGCGGCGGCTGAATTTCGACGTGAGAGCTGGGAACAGGGCAACAGCGATCAGGCCGATGACCGTGTTGATGACACCGAGGATGGAGAATTTCGTAGCATCGCCGATGACATAGATGAAGTAATAGAGGTTGAAGTTGTTGACGACGTTGATGCCGATACCATAAACGAGGTATGCGATAGCCGTCCACATGAGCTGGTCGTTCTGCGTCAGGACTTTGAATACGTCTTTTGCGGAAGTCTCCGTCTTGTTCTCACGAAGAGCACTGTCCTGCTCATGCGTGCCAAGGCCGAGGATGATAGCACCGAGCGTTGCGATACCGCCGCCGATGCAGGCGAATGCGAACCAGCCAGTTGGGTCACCGGCACCGCCGTTCTGATTCAGCGAGAAGTAAAGGACAATCGGCATGACGATGACCGTGACGAGGTTGGCACCGAAAACGGAACCGATACGGGCAATCGTAGCCGTGATATCACGTTCATGGGAATCAAAGGAAAGAGCCGGAATCATGGACCAGATAGCGACATCCTTAGCGCTGTAGAAGATATCCATGATGAAGTAAACGATGGCGAACAGGATGAGGTACAGCGTCGGGTTCGTGACCGTCAGGCCGCCAAAGTCCGTGAACAGCAGTGCCAGCGTGATGGCTGCAACGAAGGCGCCAACGATGACCCAGGGTTTAAAACGGCCCCAACGGGTTTTCGTCTTATCGATGAGGTTGCCGATGAACGGATCGACGAACAGCTCCAAGATACGGAGTACGAGGATGATCGTCGTAACGATGCCGATCATGTAAGCATCATGACTCGGGCTGTCCGAATGGAACAGGTTACTCGTGACGAAGATCATGAAATAAGTACCGATCATGGCGTAGAAGACGTCATGACCAAACGTGCCGCACGCATAGCAGATGCGCTGCAGTAATTTGCTATTCATTATGAATGCCTCCCCAGAAATTTATATCCCCTATTCGCGATCAAGCTTTGACTGTATTGATGTAAGCGATGATGCCATCGGCAATCGTGTCAAGCGATGCGCCCTTGCTCGTGTTGACCACGAGGTCATAGTTGGCACCGTCGCCCCAGGTCTGACCCGTGTAGTAGTTGTAATAACGGGCACGCTTTGCGTTCTCCTGGTTGAGTTCTTTGAGGCTCTTGCCTTCGTAAACCGTCTTGCCGCGTTTTTCACGGTACTCATCGTCAGCGCAGACGAAGATGTCGAAGTGATTATCGTTGTTGCGCAGAGCATAATCAGCGCAGCGGCCGAGGAAGATGCACGAACCATCTTCAGCAATCTTGCGAATGACAGCAGACTCACTCATGAACATGCCCTGGCTCGACTCACCCATGTGTGTACCGAACGAATGGAACGGAATAAAGCTCATAGACAGCGGCTTTACCGTGTTCTCCATCTCAAGGAGCTCATCCTCGCTGAGGTCATGGATGCCAAGCTTGGCTGCAGCGAGATGTACGAGCTGACGGTCGTAAAGCTTGACATTCAGCTTCTTGGCCAGGATGCCAGCCAGCTCACGTCCACCCGCACCATACTGACGGCTGATCGTGATGACGAGATTCTCTTTCATGGTTGATTTCCCCTTTCAAAGCGTAAACGTTTTCACTGTTGTTCCGAAAGACATCCCCTGACAGATGGAAGAAAAAAATAATCGGGATAAGTTCTTAGCGCTGCCTTATTGTCTTTTACTTGAACTCTAGCAAACGTTTTCTTTTGTTTACAGTTTGTATTATACGCTATTAAATAATAAAAAGCAAGAGGGTTTTTAGGATTTTTTCTTTTTTATTTTTTTTTCAAAATTGTATAGACAAATCCTATATGACAATAAAAAACAGAGATATAAGGTAAACGTATACCCTATATCTCTGTTAATTTGTCTGACTTATCTTATTTTGCCATCAGTTTCGCTACTTTATTGGCAAAATCGACCGGATTCTCCGGCAGAATGCCCTCAATCAGCAGAGCCTGCGTGTAGAGAAGGTCGCAGTAATCTTTGAACTCCTGGCTGTCCTTGCCCGCTTCGTGCAGCTCCTTGAGACGGCTGAACAGCTCATGATGCGGGTTGATTTCGAGGATGCGTTTTGCCTTGAACAGCGGATTCTTCATCTGCGAGAACGTCTGCTCCATCGAGAGCGACGGGCCGGCTTCGTCAGCTACAAGGCAGACAGCACTCGATTTGAGGCGTGAGGAAACCTTGACATCCTCTACCTTATCGCCGAGGGCTGCCTTGATGTCCTTCATGAGGTCGCTGTTGTCCTTCTGGATTTCCTCGGTTTCCTTCTTGACTTCCTGGCTCTCGGCATCGTCGAGGCCAAGGTCGCCGCGGCTGATGGAATGGAACGGCTTCTCCTCATACTGATGAATCGTCTCGATGGCGAACTCATCCACAGGGTCGAGGAGATACAGGACCTCAATGCCCTTATCGCGCAGCGTCTCCATCTGCGGCAGGTGCTCGATGGTCTCTTTATCCTTGGCCGTTGCATAGTAAATCTTCTTCTGGCTCTCCGGCATGCGCTCGACATATTCCTTGAGCGTGACGAGCTTGTCTTCCTTCGAGCTCATGAAAAGCAGCAGGTCCTTGAGCTTGTCCACCGTATCCGACGAACCGCTGTAGATGCTGTTATAGACACCGATTTTCAGGGATTTGCCGTACTCATTCCAGAACTTCTCGTACCATTCGCGGTCATTCTTGAGCTTGCGCGCGAGTGTCTTCAGGACGTTCTTCTCAAGGGCGCGGCCAATCAGCTTAAGTTCACGGCTCTGCTGCAGGAGCTCACGAGAGATGTTGAGCGAGAGGTCCGGCGAATCGACAAGGCCCTTCATGAAGCGCAGATAGTCCGGCAGCAAATCCTTGCACTTATCCATGATGAAGACATGGCGGCTATAGAGCTGCAGGCCCGGCTCGTAGTCCGTCTGATAGAGGTTGTACGGGGCATGGGCCGGGATGGCCAAGAGCGCCGTGTACTCGACCGTACCTTCGGCCTTCGTATGGAAGACTTCCATCGGGTCCTCCCACTCATGGAACTGATGCTTGAAGAACTCGTTGTACTCTTCCTTCTTGATGTCCGACTTGTTCTTCGTCCAGAGCGGCTGCATGGAGTTGAGCGTGCGCGTCTCGACTTTCTTGATCTTGTCGGCACCCTCGATTTCCTTGCCGTCCTTGTCCTTCGGCGTTTCTTCAAACTCAAAGTCCATCTTGATTGGGTAGCGGACGTAGTCGCTGTACTTCTTGACGAGGCGTTCAAGCTCATAATTGTCCGTGAAGTCCTGCTCAGCATCCTTGCCATAGAACTCCTTCTTGAGCGTCAGCGTGATGGCCGTGCCGCGTTTATCGCGCTCAGCCTCTTCAATCGTGTAAGAGCCGTCAGCATTCGACTCCCACTTCCAGGCCTGTTTCTCGCCGGCCTTGCGCGTCACAATCGTGACTTTCTCCGCGACCATGAACGCCGAATAGAAGCCGACACCGAACTGACCGATCATTTCCTTGTCCGTGAGGTCTTTGTTCTCCTCTTTGGCCTTCTTGAGCTGTTCGAGGAAGGCCTTCGTGCCGGATTTAGCGATGGTGCCGATGTTCTCGATGAGTTCATCGCGCGTCATGCCAATGCCGTTATCGGCAATCGTCAGCGTGTGGTTCTCCTTGTCCGGCGTCAGGAAAATCTCAAAGGACTCGTCCCCTTCGAGGATAGCGCGGTTCGTCAGGCTCTCAAAATGAGCCTTGTCGATTGCATCCGAAGCGTTGGAGATGAGCTCGCGCAGGAAAATCTCATGGTTCGTATAAATCGAATGGATCATGAGGTCGAGGAGCTGCTTCGTCTCCGCTTGGAATTCATGTTTCTCTTTTGCCATGTGAATCTGCCTTTCTTATATGAAATGTATTGTTATCATTCTGATGTTAGCACTCATCATCTTCGAGTGCTAACGTACAGATAATAATATACACCATAAACAACAAAAAGTCAAAGAATATATAAAAAAAGAACCTGCCCACTGGCAGGTTTTCTCTCTCTGCATCGTCACACATTTCAGCAGGCGGCAGCAGCTCTGTGCTCCTGTGCATCGGCAAGACGCATCCTGCCGACAAAATGGTTGGTCAGATGGACCTCAAAATCCTCTTTGACCTTTGCCAGCACGGCATAATCCGCGGCCTGCATCTCTTCTTCCTCGCCTTCAGGCGTAAAGGCCTTGAAGGACGGGATTTCCTCGCTGCCCGTGAAGACGAGCACGCGGTCGGCACCAACGCCATAGCGGCGGTGCGTGAGCAGGCGGATTGCTCCTGCGCCCGGCATGAAGCCCGTCGTGCCATCCATTACCATATATTCTTTACTCTCTGCCTTATAGATCCGAACGATCATCATGCCGGTCACCCTTTCTTTTCACTTTCTCTCTGACGATGACTCTATTATAGCAGTCATATATTTGCAATAAAATCACAAAATATGCTTTATATATTGCAAAAAGTGTTCTATGATAAAGGCAGGAGGAAAAATCATGAAGAATTATCCAAAAAAAGGCTACCTCATCAGCAATTTCCGCGTCTTCCATCTGCGCGACAAGCAGCTGCGTCCCATACCGTTCCACTACCACGACTTCCATAAAGTCATTTTATTTCTCGGCGGCCATGTCGATTATATTATCGAAGGCAAACTCTACCATCTGCAGGCAAACGACATCATCTTCGTCTCCGCCGGCGAGATTCACCGGCCGGTCTTTCTCGATGACAAGGCTCCCTACGAACGCATCGTCATTTACGTCGCACCGGAATTTCTGCAGCGCTGGCAGGAACAGGCCGACCTCGCCCAATGCTTTCATACCGCTAAAGACAAGGGCAGCGTCATGCATCAGCTGCCCAACCGCAGCCACGACCTGCTCTTCCATATGGACAAACTCGAAAAAACAGCCCATGGCGAAGGTTTCGCCAATGGGCTGTACACAGAGATTCTCTTTATTGAATTCCTGATTCTGCTGAACCGCAGCATCGAAGACCATGAACTCGAGACGCTCGGCAGCGTTTCTTATGATGAAAAAATTCAGCAGGTCCTCACGTATATCAATGAACATCTGGCCGACGACCTCTCCATCGAGACGCTCGCGGGCAAAGTTTTCCTGAGCCGCTATTATCTCATGAAGAAATTCAAGGCCGATACAGGCTACAGCCTGCACGCCTACATCCGCAGCAAGCGCCTGCTCTACGCCCGCGACCTGCTGCGCACGAAAAAAACGGTCACCGACATCAGCCGTGAGGCCGGGTTTCAGGATTACTCGACATTTTCGCGGGCGTTCCACGGCCTTTTCCACTGTTCACCAAAAGAATGGCGTGCGCATCATTTGTCTGCAGCAGCTTCACGGTCGAGCAGTTTCTGAACGGCCTCCTGCATATGCGTGTCCTTGACCGTCTCAATCTGGCCGGCATCGCATTCAGCCGCAAGCTGCGGTTCAATCGGGATGCGCGCGAGCACATCGAGGCCATAGGCTTTGGCGATTTCCTCAATATGGCTCTTGCCGAAAATCTCATGGCGTTTGCCGCAGTCCGGGCACTCGAAGTAGCTCATGTTCTCAACGAGGCCTAGGATTGGCACCTTCATGCCCTCAGCCATCTTGACGGCTTTCTCGACAATCATGGAGACAAGCTCCTGCGGGCTTGTGACGATGATGATGCCATCGAGCTTGATGGACTGCATGACCGTCAAAGGCACATCGCCCGTTCCCGGCGGCATATCGACAAACATGTAGTCGATGTCTTCCCAGATGAAATCGTGCCAGAACTGCTTGACAACGCCGCTGATGATAGGCCCGCGCCAGACGACAGGGTCGGTCGAGTTCTCGAGCAGCAGATTCATGCTGACGACATCGATGCCGCCAGCCGTGCGCACCGGATAAGCACCGGCCTGATTGCCGCGCACCTCGCCCTTCGTGCCGAACATCTTCGGGATGGATGGACCGGTGATATCGGCATCAAGGATGCCCGTATGCTTACCCTTGCGGCTCATGGCCACGGCCATGAGGCCCGTGACAAGGGACTTGCCGACGCCGCCCTTGCCGCTGACCACAGCAATGACGTGGCGGATGGTGCTGAGTTCATTCGGTGCTTCGTGGAAATCCTTCTTGCGCGTGTCCTGGCCACAAGTCGTGCCACAGGAACCGCAGTCGTGATTACAAGTTTCTGCCATTATATATCCTCCAAACATATGCAGCTATGGTTTTTCATAGTACTGCCTATAATGCAAAAACCCTCCCCGCAGGCGGGGAAGGTTTTCTTTTTATGCATTTATCAGAGATGCAACTCAGGCATTTGCCGTATCTGCCGGAGTCTCTGCCGTGCTGTCTTCAGCATCCGGAGTTTCCTCCGCCGGTTTCGGGTCGTTATCGATGACCTTGAGGTTGCGGTAACGGCTCATGCCCGTACCAGCCGGAATGAGCTTGCCGATGATGACATTCTCCTTGAGGCCGATGAGCGGATCTACCTTGCCCTTGATGGCAGCATCCGTCAGGACACGAGTCGTCTCCTGGAACGATGCAGCCGAGAGGAAGGAATCCGTAGCGAGGGATGCCTTCGTGATACCGAGCAGGATCGGCTTAGCCACAGCCGGCTCGCCGCCTTCCTCGATAGCCTTCGTGTTGGCACCCTCGAAAGCGTTGATATCGATGTACTCGCCCGGCAGGAAATCCGTGCTGCCGGATTCCTCGATCTTCACCTTGTGAAGCATCTGACGGACCATGACTTCGATGTGTTTATCGTTGATTTCAACACCCTGAGATTTGTATACCTTCTGTACTTCGTACACGAGGTAGCGCTGCGTAGCCTGCAGACCGCAGACGCGCAGGATGTCATGCGGGTTGACCGAGCCTTCGGTAAGCTTGTCGCCTGGGACGAGGTGCATCCCCTGCTTGACGTGCATGCGTGCACCGTACGGGATAGCATATTCGCGCGGCTGACCTTCCGACGGACGGATGGTGACTTTGCGCATGCCCTTGCCCGTATCTTCGACTTCGGCATCGCCTTCGATCTCAGCGATGATGGCATGATGCTTCGGTTTGCGTGCTTCGAACAGTTCTTCGACACGCGGAAGACCCTGGGTGATATCGTCACCAGCAACACCGCCGGAGTGGAACGTACGCATGGTGAGCTGCGTGCCCGGCTCGCCGATGGACTGGGCGGCAATCGTACCGACAGCCTCGCCGATCTCGACCTCAGCCTGGTTGGCAAGATCACGGCCATAGCACTTGACGCAGACACCGAACTGCGATTTGCAGGTCAGGACGCTGCGGATGGATACGCGGTCGCGTACCTTCTCGATGCGTTTGGCAAGGTCTTCATCAACCATATCGTTGATGGAGGCAATGCGCTCGCCCGTCTCCGGGTCATCGATGTCCTCAGCAAGGAAGCGGCCAACAATACGCTCAGCGAGCGATTCGATGATGCCGTCGCCTTCCTTGATGGCTTCAACTTCGATACCGCGGACGTTGTTGTTGCGGATGTGGATTTCCTTGGCATCGCTGTCAAGGGCTTTCTGAATGTCATCCTGCGTGAGCTTTGTACCAGCTTCGAGGACAACCGTACCATCCGGGTTCACGACGTCGTGCGTGATTTCCTTGCCGTTCATCTCCTGAAAGATAGCCTGGCGCGTCTTTTCACGCTCTTTGTCATCCGGCTCGCCGAGAGTGATGACTTCCGTAATCATCGCATTGGAAAGCGAGGCTTCAGAAGCCAGCGAGGAACCGCGGACCATGATTTCATGGACGTTCTTCTCGCCAATCGTCGTGAGTTTCTCTTCATCGAGAATCGTATCTTTCGGGAACAGAACTTCCTTTGTCTCCGGGTCAAGCACATCGGCGCCGAGCAGACGGCCCATGAGGCTGTCGTTGAGAAGCTCGAGGGCATCGAACGTCGAAGGAACGAGGCGTGCACGGTCCTGAACGAGGTTCAGCGTCGAGACATCGCAGTCCTCTTCGCGGACGATGACGTCCTGAGCGACGTCGACCAGACGGCGCGTGAGGTAACCCGAGTCAGCTGTACGCAGTGCCGTATCGGCCAGACCTTTGCGGGCACCATGCGAAGAAATGAAGTAATCGGATACCGAGAGGCCTTCACGGAAGTTTGCCGTGATTGGCAGGTCGATGATCTTACCGGACGGGTCAGCCATGAGGCCGCGCATGCCGGCGAGCTGACGCATCTGCTGTTTGTTACCGCGGGCACCGGAGTCAGCCATCATGAAGATTGGGTTGAAGGCGTCCATGTTGTCCATCATGGCATCAGCGACATCGTCCGTGGCTTTCGACCACAGGGCGACGACTTTATGATAACGCTCGTCTTCCGTGATAAGACCGCGGTCATACTGACGCTCGACCTTATTGACGACTTTCTGCGTTTCGCCGATGATGGTTTCCTTCTGCGGCGGCACGATGACATCGGAAATAGCGATGGACATGCCGGCGATGCAGGCGTAATGGTAACCGAGGTTCTTGACGTTATCGATGACTTCTGCCGTCTTCGTAGCGCCAAAATGGTTGTAGCAGTTGGCAACGAGGGCACCGAGCTGCTTTTTCTTCATGAGGATGCCGAGGCCCCACGAGCCATCGTCTTCCTTATGGAAGTAACGGAGTTCCGGCGGCAGGATCTCGTTGAAGATCATGCGGCCAAGGCTCGTCTTGACGAGCGAAGTCTCGCCGTCCGGCGTCTTCATGCGGCACTGCAGGGATGCCTGCAGCTCGAGGTCATGCTGCTGATAAGCGAGAAGTGCTTCAGCAATGCCCGTGACAACCATGCCCTCGCCCTTAGCACCCGGCTTAAGAATCGTCAGGTAGTAGGAACCGAGCACCATATCCTGCGTCGGTACGATGATTGGTTTACCATCTTTCGGTGCGAGGATGTGGTTGGCTGCGAGCATGAGGATGCGGGCCTCTGCCTGTGCCTCTGCCGACAGCGGCAGATGGATAGCCATCTGGTCACCATCGAAGTCGGCGTTGTAAGCCGTGCAGGCCAGCGGATGCAGCTTCAGGGCATGACCCTCAGTGAGGACCGGCTCGAAGGCCTGAATGCCGAGGCGGTGCAGCGTCGGGGCACGGTTCAGGAGAACCGGATGCTCTTTGATGACGTCTTCGAGGACATCCCATACTTCTGGACGTGCACGCTCAACCATGCGCTTAGCGCTCTTGATGTTGTGGGCAGCGCCCGAAGCGACGAGCTTTTTCATGACAAACGGCTTGAAGAGCTCGAGAGCCATGACTTTCGGCAGGCCGCACTGATGCAGCTTGAGTTCCGGGCCGACGACGATAACGGAACGGCCGGAATAGTCAACACGTTTGCCGAGCAGGTTCTGGCGGAAACGTCCCTGTTTGCCGCGCAGCATGTCGGAAAGG
>USAK01000027.1 GCA_900552565.1 uncultured Selenomonas sp.
CAGAACTATCTACAGAGCAATGGTATGGCTCAATTACTTACGTAAATTCGCCATATCCGCCTTCATCCCCCACCTAAGAGGTGGAGGACTTCTGGCGGATTAGGTTAAAAGCTCCTGAATCTCTTCTTCGGTCAGTTTCGCGAGGAAATTCTCGCCCGGTTTTATCATCTGATCAATCAGGGATTTCTTCTTTTCCTGCAGCTCGTAGATTTTTTCTTCGACCGTGCCCTTCATGATGAGTTTGAAAACCTGTACATTGCGCTGCTGGCCAAGCCTATAGGCACGGTCCGTCGCCTGGTCCTCAACGGCGGGATTCCACCATGGGTCGACGTGAACGACCATATCGGCCCCCGTGAGGTTGAGCCCCGTGCCGCCGGCCTTGAGGGAAATAAGGAAAATCGGCACGCTTCCTTCATTATATTGGCGCACGAGCTTGATGCGTGTCAGAGCCGGTGTTGCGCCGTCGAGATAGAAATATTTTATTTTCTTCTTCTTGAGGCGCGCGGCGATATGCGAGAGCATCGTCGTAAACTGCGAGAAGATAAGCAGGCGGTGGCCGCCCTCAATGGCATCATCGATGAGTTCTTCAAGCATGTCGAGCTTGCCCGAGCCGCCGTGATAGCTCTCAAGGAACAGCGACGGATCGCAGGCAATCTGGCGCAGACGCGTGAGGATGGCGAGGATTTTCATGCGGCGTTCGCCGGGGCTTGCGAGGCTGAGCTCCGCGGCAAATTCGTGCTGGCTCTTCATGAAGTACGCGCGATAGACTTTTTTCTGCTGCGGGGTCATCTCGCCAACGAGCCTGCGCTCGACTTTGTCCGGCAGCTCCTTGAGCACATCCTTCTTCATGCGGCGCAGGATGAACGGCATGACGCGCTGACGCAGCTTTTTCGCCGCTTTCTTATCCTCCGCCCGCACGATGGGAATCTCATAATGCTGCTTGAACTTGGCCTGACTGCCAAGATAGCCCGGCATCAGAAAGTCAAAAATCGACCAGAGCTCCGTCAAAGTATTTTCGATGGGCGTGCCCGTCAGGGCAAAACAGCTGGCCATCGACAATTTCTTGACGGCACGGGCACTCTGGGTCGCGGGATTCTTGATATGCTGGGCCTCATCGAGGAAGACATAGCGGAACGAAAGCTTCTCATAGCTCTCAATGTCGCGTTTCAGGGTATCGTAGGTCGTCACGACCACATCGATGCCGCAGAGGTCCTGCAGCTGAGCTTCCCGCGCAGCCTTGCTGCCCGCAACAGCTGCAGCCCGCAGTCCTGGGGCAAAGCGGTGAATTTCCTCGAGCCAGTTGTAGAGAAGCGACGTCGGCGCGACGACGAGCGACGGCTTCTGCCTGCCGTCCTGACGCGACAGCAGAAAAGCAATGACCTGCAGCGTCTTGCCAAGACCCATATCGTCGGCCAAAATGCCGCCAAGATGATGGTCGGCAAGGCTCGACAGCCAGTTGAAGCCCGTGACCTGATAATCGCGCAGCGTGCCCTGCAGAGCCGCCGGCACCTCATAATCGGCATCCTGCGGCTGCCGGACGCCGCGCACGAGCTCGCGGAAACGGCGGCTCCGCACGAGCTGCAGCCCCTCTTCTTCGTGTGCCAACGTGTCGAGATACACCGCTTCCGCGAGAGGCAGTTCTATCTTCGCGCCCGGCTGCAGTTTTTTCCGACCGGACAGCCCCGCATTCTCCACAAAATCGGCAATGGCCTGCAGCTGCTGTTCTCCCAAAGTAACAAAGCTCCGGTCCTTCATGCGGTGGTAGCGTTTTTTCTGGCGATACGAATCGAGGATGTCGATGAGCTCGGCAAAATCCACATCCTTCATATTGAATGTGACTTCGAGCAGGTCCGTATCGTTGACGCTGACTCCTGCCGTAATTTTCGGCAGCGGCCGCACCGGACGCCGCGTGAAGCTCTCTTCGTAAAATACTTCGACAAAGTCCGGCAGAGCCTCAAGCCCTTCCGTCAAAAAGTCGTAGCTCTTTTCCTCATCGAGCTGGACGAACTGGTCGCGTTTTTTCGTAAAGCCGTACTGCGCAAAGACCGCCAGCACGGACTGCTCGGCCTCAATATCGCGCACGAGCAGATGATGTGCATCCGCGGCAGGCTCCGCCTGCACGGCGGGATTGAACCGCGTCTCGTCATAAACAAAGACCGGCTTCACGGCAATGCCGTTGCCTTCATAATCGAGGTAGAGCTCGGCCGCGAGCGGCACGAGCAGGAATTCTTCTTCGAAAGCGGGGTCGACATCGACATCCGCAATTTTTTCTACGGCCGGCAGGATATGATTGAAGAACAGCGCCATGTCGTCATGCGACAGACGCACACTCGAATTGCTCGCAAACGTCTGCCAGAGCGGCCGCAGTGCGCGGCCGAAATGTTCATCCACATGGTAGAGTGCGTCATTCTGGTATAAAAGGCAACAGTCCTCGCGCAAAGGCATCATGTCGCCATCCTCGAGCGTCAGCAGTCCGCTTCTGCCGGCCTGCTGACGGATGTCGAAGCGAAGCTCCGGCTGGCCTTCTTTCTGATGCACGTCAATGGCCTCGCTGCCATTGATATGGAGTTCGATGACTTCTTTGCCCATGATAGAAAGAAATTCTTCCAGCATGCTCGGAGAAAGATGCATCATCTTATGTTCAAATATCGTGCTCACCTGCAGCGAGTGCATATAGGAAAAGCCCGGTTCATGGCGCGCCAGTACTTTTTCATCGAGATAGGCTTTTTTCATGAACTGCCAGAGCTGTTTCGATATCTTATCGGCCCAGCGCAGGGAGGACAGCTGCAGGACATTGCTGCGTCCCAGCGCGTATTCGCCGCCGGACAGCATGCACTGTACAAAATCAATGACATTGCGCATGACATAGAGCCGGTCCGTGCCGAGACGGAATTCCAGCCAGCTGTCCACGCCGTTTGACGCGCTTGTGACAAAAAGCCGCGGGACAAGGTACACAGGCTTCTGCGGCACAGGCAGTACCGCAGCCCTTGCATCCCCGAAATGCTGCAGCAGGCGGCGGCCGCCCGCATCCGTCCCCGAAGCAGCCTGTTTCTCATGACGGTACAGGCTTTCCTCTTTATGCCGCTGCTGCGCCTGAATGACCTTGAGCACAGCCACGACATGTTTGCAGGCCCCGGGATACAGGACCGCTGCGGGGCAGTCGCAGAGGAAGGACTCCACATCGTCTTCCTCTTTTGTCAGACGGACGCGCACCTTATAGTCCTCGGTCCCCGAGACGGATGCCAAAAACGTCCCGTCCTCTGCCCGCCTGATTTCTTTGACAGCGTCATATTCGAAGTAACGGAGACCTCTCTTATACGCCGCATCGGTCGACACGGCCCGAATCTGTTCTTCCCCGAGCAACGCAATCCCGCCTTTCCTCTAATATCGGATATCTGCCGTCTGTGCAAAGCAAATTTCTTCTGAGCCTTTTCCTCGGCTTTTCCCTATGCTAAGATAGATAAGACAGCATAGTATATACTCGTTTATCTTATCATATTTCTTCCGCAGCGAACAGAAAAGAGATTTTTCATGAACGAACAAAAACTTCCTCACGGCGCGCGCATCCTCATCGTACGACTCAGTGCCATCGGCGATGTCCTGCACGCGACATCCGTAGCCCATAATTTAAAACGTCTTGTTCCTGACTGCCATATCACGTGGCTCGTGAGCCCGCCGGCCAGCATCCTGCTGGAGAATAATCCGGACATCGACCGGCTGCTCGTCTGGGACCGCCGCCCGTTCGACAAGGCCGCTCAGCATCTCGACATCCAAACGGTCAAAAGAACGCTGCGTGAGGCCAAAGAGCTGCTGCATGCATATACTTTCGACATAGCCCTCGACATTCAGGGTCTTTTTCTCTCCGGCCTTTTGACCCGCATGAGCCGCGCTCCGCGCCGCATCGGCATCCATGAACGCCATGAGGGCAACTTCCTCTTCATGACCGAGATGGCCCCGAATATCCCCGACCGCCATAAAATCCGCCGCTATATGACCGCACTTTATCCTTTAGGCATTGGCCCGGAAGATTTTAAGCCGGGGCTCGTGCTGAATCTGCCCGAAAGCCTCAATGATTTTGCTGCTGATTTTTTTGCGGACAAAGATATCATCCTGCACGACCCGCAGCAGCCGCTCCTGCTCGTCAATACGCGCACGACCTGGCCCGACAAGAACTGGCCGCCGGCATTTTTTGGCCGCGCCCTCATGAATCTTCCTGAAAACATCCAGATTGTCTTTACAGGAGCACCGTCCGACAAAGAATTTATCGAGCAGGCCCAGAAAGAAATGAACGGACGCACGTCCCTCTCGATTGCCGGCAAGACCAGTCTCCTGGAACTCGCTGCCATCTTCCGCGAGTCGGACCTGCTGCTGACGGGCGATACGGGCCCTCTCTATATCGCCGAGGCCGTCGGCCTGCCGACACTCTCACTCTGGGGGCCGACGCACCCCGATATTTACGGTCCCCTGACGAAAGGCCATCACTTCATCCTTTCCACGCACCACTGCACGGCCTGTTGCAAGACAAAATGCCGTCACAAAACCAATGCTTGCATGAAGGCCATCAAACCGGGGACTGTCACCAAGACACTGCTCGAACTCCTTTATCACTGAATCAATCCACAGTCAATAAAAAATGAGGCTGCCGCCGTGGCGGAGCCTCATTTTTTATTGACTGTATCATTGCGATTGGAATTTTACGGTGATGGTCGTGTCCTTATCAACCAAAGTATTGGGCGCAATGCTCTGGCTCACGGCGGTTCCTGAGCCCTCAGGGGCGCAGCTCAGGCCGCGGTCCGCGGCGAGCTGTGCGGCCTCGCGCATGCTCTTGCCGGAAAAGTCCGGCACGACAACCTTGCCGTCAGGGACATTGCCAGAATACGACTGCTGGGATTTTGTCGAGGGCTTGGCCTTCGACTCCATGCCGGCGAACGGGTCGCTCGACGGCTCGATGTGCAGATAGCGGAACAGCTGCGTGAAAATGCGGCTTGCTACCGGCGCGGCAATCTGGCCGCCGTAATAATTGCCCGTGCCCGGGTCGTCAATCATGACGAGCACCGTAATCTGCGGGTCTTCGACAGGGGCAAAGCCGCAGAACGAGGCAATGTAATGGCCTTCCATATAGCCCGTGCCGTCCGGACGAATCTTCTGGGCCGTGCCTGTCTTGCCCGCGATGCGGTAGCCCTTGACCGCGGCCTTCTTGCCGCCGCCGCTGGCAACGACCTGTTCGAGAAGTCCCACCAGCGTCTTATCCGTGGCCGACTCGATGGTGCGGCGCACTTCCGTCGTGCCTTTTTCTTCATAAACGGAGCCATCGGCATTCGTGATGCTCTTGACGACATGCGGCTTCAGGAGCACGCCGTCATTGGCAATGGCCGACATGGCCGTGACGAGCTGCAGCGGTGTGACGGCGATACTCTGGCCAATGGCCATGGTCGCGACATCCGAATCGCGCATGTCATCCGGGTTGAACAGCAGACCGCTCTCCTCGCCCGGCAGCTCGATGCCCGTCGGCGCGCCAAAGCCGAAAAGCTTCGCATAGTCCGTAAGTCTCTGGGCGCCAAGGCGCAGGCCGACCTGCGCAAAGCCCGTGTTGAGCGACTGCTTGACGACATCGGTGAACGTGACCGTGCCAAAGCTCGTGCCGCTCCAGTTCTGAATGCGGCGGCCCGAGACCATGACATAGCCCGGGTCAACAAAGACCTGATTCGGCGAAACGACTTTTTCCTGCAGGGCCGCGGCGGCGACGACCGACTTAAACGTCGAGCCCGGCTCATAAATGAAGGAAACCGCGCGGTTCTTCCACGCTTCCGGCGAATAATCCCAGAAGCTGTTCGGATTGTACGAAGGGCGCGAGGCCATGGCGAGCACTTCGCCCGTCTTCGGGTTCATGACCACGCAGGTGATGGCCTGCGGGTTATTTTCAGCCATGGCGCGGTCAAGCTCCTGCTCGACGATAAACTGAATGCCGCTGTCAACGGTGAGTTCCACGTTCTTGCAGTACTCACCCTGATACTGGCGCTGGCTGGCAAAAATCGAATCGAGGATGGGCCGGCTCTGACGGTCGGTCGTCAGGTATTTCCTCTTTTCCTCACCCTTGAGCAGTCCGTCGAGCTCCTGCTCGACACCATCGAGGCCCTTGTCATCCGTACCGACAAAGCCCAGTACATTCGCGGCCAAGATATCGTTCGGATAGTAGCGCTTTGCTTCATCGCGGAAGCCGACACAGTCTGTATACGATTTTTCGCGGACCATCTTGCGCACAGCTTCGTATTCATCATGTTCCATGCGGCGCTTGACCCAGACAAAACCGCCGCCGGTGGCGATGTCATCAAGGATATCCTGCCCCGGCACATTGATGAGCGGGGCAAGGTCAGCAGCCAGTGTCTCCGGGTCTTTGACATGATTTGGATCGACGTACAGCGATTTCGTCATCAGGCTCACAGCCATCTCACGGCCGTTGCGGTCCGTAATCGTGCCGCGCTTTGACTGAATGGCATAGTCATAGCCGACCTGATTATGCATGCGTTCTGACAGCTCATTGCCGTCGACCAGCTGCAGCCAGGCATAACGGAACACCATGATGCCCAAAAGGATGCCCAGCACCCACACCATGCCAAGGATGTGTTTCTGCAGCCAGGTCCGTCTATCCATCTTCATCTCGTTCGTTCACTCCAAATTATCTGTTCTTATGATATAGGTATCAATTTTCCTTGTTCGCCGTCTGCCTGCCGCTGTTCCTTAAAAGAGCATCGCGCAGTTTTCCCTCGATAGCCGTGAGTTCCTGCTCGGCGGCCTGACGTTTGGCGCGGCCTTCCTGCTGGATGCGCACCGTATCTTCAATCGTCTGGATGAGCTTTTCGTTGACATCGCGCACGGTCTCGATATCGACGATGCCGCGTTCATTCTCTTTTGCCGTCTCTATGGAATTCTGCTGCAGAAGCTCGGCGTTGCGTTTGAGGAGTTCATTCGTCGTGTTATTGACCGCCTGCTGCATGCGCAGGACCTGCTGCTGCGTGGAAAGACCGAGGGCGATGACGAGCTGATTCTTCCAAAGAGGAATCGTCGAGTAAATGGCCGTCTGTACGCGGTCAATCAGGGCCTTGTCATTGTTCTGAATCAGGCGGATCTGCGGCGCGGTCTGGATGGCAATGGTCTTGCTGATTTTGAGGTCGTGGATTTTTTTCTCGAAGCGGTTGATGTTGGCCTCAAAGTCCGCGACGACCTGCACGGCCATCGGGTCGTTAGCCGCGGCTGCCTGTGCATGGAGCTTAGGCAAAGTCACGTCGCGCATCTCCTGAATCTTTTCCTCGCCCGCCCGGATATAGAGCTGCAGTTCCTTGAAATACGCGAAATTCTCATCGTAGAGCTTGTCAAAGAGCACGACATCTTTCATCATCTTGAGGCGTGACTGTTCAAGGGCCCCCGCAATGCGTTCGACCTGCACGGAGAGCTTCTCGTAGCCCTGCTTGACATTGTCGGCCTTGTTGACGAGGCTGCCGATAAGCGGTACCTTGCGCAAAAATCCGCCCTGACTCTTCTCATCGTATTCCTTGACCTGGGTCACGAGGCTGCCGAGCAGCTGCCCGACTTCGCCGCTGTCCTTTGTGCGCACCTGTGCAAGCACACTGTCCGAGAACTCGGCAATCTTTTTCTGCGCCGGTGCACCGTATGTAATCAAGGCCTCCGAATTCGTCAGGTCAATATCATCCTTGATTTTCTCGACTTTTGCCTGCTCCTCAGGAGACAGCGTGTCAACGGCAGCCGTGACTTCCTGCTCGACTTTTTCCGGCACGACAGCCTTCACCGCAGCGCCCTGCTGTTCCTGATGCTTGTTCATGAGGTCTGTAAGGTCAATATCCTTGGCCATAAAAATCACCGCCTGTTATCGTGATAATATGTTTCGTAAAAATCATCCATCGGCATAAAGAGATAGCGGATGCCCTCAATAAATCCGACAATGCCCGGGATGGCCGTCCACCAAAACAAGAGATAGAGGATGCCCCATTTCGTCTTGCCCTGATAGAATTTATGCGCGCCAATGCAGCCGCCCAAAATCGCCAGGGCACTCATGATGAGTTTTTCCTTGAGCACGCTGCTGCGAAGCTCCTCCGGCATTGACACGCGGAACGGCTCAGCCTCGCGGAAGACGCGGCGGCGCGGATGCTTGCGCCCGCCGTAATTCCGCAGGCCCCCGCCGTGCGGCCCGCGCTGCGGGGAAGGCTCGTGCTTCTGCCAGAGCTGTTCGATTTTCTGCAACGGCCCCGGTGCCGTCCGTTCCCGGATGGACGCATCTGCTTTCCCTGTGCTTCCGGCAGACTCTTCCTTTGCTTCTGCCGGTGCCGTATTCTTGATGCCATCGGCTTCCATCGTCTTTTGCAGGACCGAAAGCTCGGCATCCATGTCGAGGAGCCTTTCGCCTAGGACATGCTCGAATTCTTTTTCATACGCTTCATCAAAAGAAGACAGCGTTTCCTTGATATGCTCACGCGTCTCGGCAACCTGCGGCGTATCGAGGCCCGTCCGCTCAAGCTCGCGGAATTCTTCCGCCATCGAGGCGGCGCGGTCCTGATACGTATCGATGAAACGACGTGCTGCGGGGATATTTTTCGGATGCGTCTCCAGATAATCGAGAAGGTTTGAGGCAATCTGCTGCATCTCGTTGAGCTGCTGGCGCATCTGCCCATCGCGGATGGTCTTGCGCACCGCATTGATGCGCGCATAATCGCGGACGGCCTTCTGCCAGTCCGTTTCGATGAGTTCGGCTTCCTCAGCGGAAAATTCTTTGAGCTCGAGTTTATGATGGCGGTCCGGCGAGCTGCCCGGATAACGCGCCGCCCGGTAGCCAAAATAAATGCTCAGGACCACAAACACGGCCGTCAGCCCTGTCGAAAGAAAGAACCGGTCCTGGTCTTTAATCATCGAATCCACGCCAGCGCAGCTGAGCAAAAACATCAGGGCACAGAGCCCCCAATAAATTCCCTTCATATCGTCACCGCCTTTTCGCGGATGAACCTCTGCCCATCCGTAGTATCAACTTTTATTATAACAAAAATACCGCCCGAAAACGACACTGCCCGGAAGAAAAACAAAACGCCCCCGCCCAGCGGAGACGTCCTGCCGTATCCAGACCTAAAATGAGGTCTATGCCTCATCTGTACCTCACCAATGATATTTTTCGCCGCGGTTAATCTTGAACGCACGGTAAATCTGCTCGACGAGCAGCAGGCGCACCATCTGATGCGTGAATGTCATCGGCGAAAAGCTGATGCGTTCATCCGCACGGGCGCGGACTTCCTCCGAAAGACCAAAGGCCCCGCCGATGAGGAAGGTCAGGCTGCTGCGGCCGCGCAGGCCGAGGGCATCAATCTCCGCCGCGAGTTTTTCTGATGACTTGAGCTCACCGTAGACATCGAGGACAAAGAGATAGCTGCCCGCCGGCACAAGCTTTAAAAGCTTCTCGCCCTCTTTTTTGAGCACCTGCTCCTTTTCTGCCGGCGATGGGTCCTCGGGCATCTTTTCTTCGTGAATCTCACGGATTTCCACCTGTGCGAAGGGCTTCAGGCGTTTGAGAAATTCGGCAATGCCCGCATTGAGATATTTTTCCTTGATTTTGCCGGCACAGACAATCGTAATCTTCATTATTTATTATCCTGCGGCATTTCCTGCAAAGTGACATCGACTGTGCGCTCGCGGTCGTTGCGGTCAATCGTCAGCGTGACCGTGTCGCCGACCTTATGGGCAGCAACTTTGGCGCGCAGTTCCGAGACGCTGTTGACTTCTTCGCCATCCACCTTGAGGATGATATCACCGCGCTGCAGGCCAGCCTTATCGCTCGGGCCGCCGAGAACAAGCTTGAAGATGTAGACGCCTTTGTCGATGTCAAGAGAATAGCCGAAGCGTGCGGCCGTCTCTGGGTCAAAGACCGTAATACCGAGGTATGGATGGGCAACGTAGCCTTTTTCCATGATTTCCTTGACAATGGACTGCACCGTGTTGCTCGGAATGGCAAAGCCCATCCCTTCAACGCCGCTCGCTGCGAGCTTGGCGCTGTTGATGCCGATGACTTCGCCATCCGCATTGACGAGGGCGCCGCCCGAATTGCCCGGGTTGATGGCAGCATCCGTCTGCAGCAGCTTGACGCGTTCGTCGCTGTTGTCGAGCGTGCGGTTGAGGGCGCTGACAACGCCGCTCGTCACGCTGCCCTTGAACTCAAGGCCCAGCGGGTTGCCGATGGCAATGGCCGGCTCACCGACGACAATCTGGTCCGAATCGGCAAATTTTGCCGTGGGCAGATTCGCCGCGTCGACTTTGACAACAGCAAGGTCCGTCGTTTCATCGGCGCCAACGACTTTGCCCTTGAGGCTGCGGCCATCCGACAGGGAGACAATGAGCTCCTTGGCACCGTCGATGACGTGATTATTCGTGACGATATAGCCGTCGCTCCTGAAAATAACACCGGAGCCGACGCCCTCTGTCTCGACCGGCATATTGAACCAGTCACGGACCACGGCCTTATTCGTGATGCCGACGACAGCAGGACCGACGGTCTTGGCAGCCTGTACAACCGGTGTATTGCGGGCTGCCGAAATATGCGGTTCAGCAGCCGACGAAGCATCGGCGCTGACATCCGCGGGCGCGCCGGCAAACGTCAGCGCCGAAGCCGCAAATGCCGCGGCCACGAGCAGTGCGGTCTTTTTATGACTTGTCTTCGCAAAGATACGTTTCATATGGAAATCCCTCCGTGAAAGAAAAAATCCCTGAAAATCGGGAATCAATGAAGATGTACGGCCTTGTCCTGCGCGGTCATGCGTATGGGCAGGACAATTCCCTGCCGCTTCAGTATAGCTTCTACCGTGTTTTCCGCCAGCTCCGGCGTGTTGTTCTTCTCCGAAAGATGCGCGAGAAAGACCTGCTGCGGCCGTTTTTTCATGCGCACGAGCGCCCAGGCAGCATCGGCATTGGCAAGATGGCCGCGGTTCGAGAGAATCCGGCGCTTGAGCGCCCAGGGATAATCCCCGTGCTTTAAGGTCTCAGGGTCATGATTGGCCTCGAGCACCAGCACATCCGCGCCGTCAATGGCTTCCTGAACACTCGCCGTCACAAAGCCGAGGTCCGTGGCCAGCGTGCAGCGCTTCGAGCCCATGATGCGGTAGCCGACAGGGTCAGCGGCATCATGGGAAATATTAAAAGGGTCGATGGTCAGCCCGTCAAGGCGGAATGCGCCTTCGATGGCATGAAAGCATTCCTCGGGGATGGCCTGCCGGCAGCTCATATGCTCAATCGTCGCACGCCGCGTGAAAATGGGCAGATGATACCATTTCGAAAGCGTCGTGAGCCCTGCTATATGGTCGCGGTGTTCATGGGTAATGAGGACACCGTCAAGAGATGCGGCATCGACGCCTTCCGCTGCCAGCCCTTTCTTGATGCGCGTCGCGCTGATGCCTGCATCGATGAGCAGCCGCACACCGTCCATCTCTACATAGACGGCATTGCCCTTGCTGCCACTGGCTAATACGGATACCTGCATTTCTACTTCCCCTATCATAAATCAAAATCCTGTAAATGGCCTGCAAAATTTCTGCAGACTGCCTTTATTATACACCACTCAGACAAAAATTCCGATAGGATTTGTCTTTCCCACAAATACAAATCCAAATATGTTATACTATTCAAAGAATACTTAGAAAGAGGTGTTTTCATGCTTGAAAAAGACATCTATCCGCTGATTGCCTCAGAGCTCAAGGCCAAGCCGCATCAGGTCGAGGCTGCCGCCAAACTGCTCGATGAAGGCAATACCGTGCCTTTCATTGCCCGCTACCGCAAGGAAGCCACGGGGTCACTTGAAGATGAGCAGCTGCGCGAACTTGAAGAACGCCTTGCGTACCTGCGCGGTCTCGTCAAACGTCAGGAAGAGATTCTCGGCAAAATCGAAGAACAGGGCAAGCTCACGGACGAACTGCGCCAGGCCATCGAAAAGACAACAAAACTGCAGGAACTCGAAGACCTCTATCTGCCTTACAAGCAGAAAAAACGTACGCGCGCCCAGATTGCCCGCGAACGCGGTCTTGAGCCTTTAGCCAACCGCATGCTGCTTTCTGCCGACCAGAAGGGCTCGCCAGAAAAACTCGCCGCAGAATTCTGCAATCCTGAAAAAGAAGTGCCGACAGCGGAAGACGCCTTACAGGGAGCCATGGACATTGTGGCGGAAACCATCATGGAAGAGGCCGCGGTGCGCCAGAATATGCGCGAACATATCTTTAAGACGGGCAAAATGCAGACCGCGCTACAGGAAGATGCACCGGAGGAGACAAAACAGGTCTTCCGCATGTACGAAGCCTACGAAGAGCCCCTGCACCGCCTGCCGCCGCACCGCATTCTCGCCATCAACCGCGGCGAAAAACTCGGCTGCCTCAAAGTCACGCTCGCTACAGACCCTGAGGACAACTGCCAAAGGATTCTGCGCCAGCTGCACCGCCGCCCGTCCATCTGGTCAAAATATCTGTCCCTCGCGATGGAAGACGGCTACAAGCGGCTGCTGCTCCCTTCGCTCACGCGTGAGATTCGCGCCGCTTTGACGGAAACTGCCGAAAAACACGCCATCCACCTCTTTGGCGTCAATCTGCGCCAGCTCCTGCTGCAGCCGCCCCTTGCCGGCCACACGGTCATGGGACTTGACCCGGGCTACCGCAATGGCTGCAAGATGGCCGTCGTCGACCCGACGGGCCGCGTACTCGACTTTGGCGTGCTGCAGATTACGCAGAGCGAACGCGCCCGCGAGGCCGCCGCACAAAAAGTGCTGGCCTCCATTCGCGCCCATCACGTAACACTGCTCTCCATTGGCAATGGCACGGCCTCGTACGAAACGGAACAATTCGCGGCCAAGCTCATCGCCGAAAATCATTTAAAGGACGTCCATTATCTCATCACAAATGAGGCCGGTGCCTCCGTCTACTCCGCGTCAAAGCTCGCCAAAGAAGAACTGCCCGACTACGATGTCGTCATCCGCGGCGCGGTCTCGATTGCCCGCCGCGTACAGGACCCGCTGGCCGAACTCGTCAAGATTGACCCGCAGGCCATCGGCGTCGGCCAGTATCAGCATGACGTCAACCAGAAAGAACTGGCCGGCACGCTCGACGCGACCATCGAAGCTGCGGTCAACCACGTCGGCGTCGACCTCAACACGGCTTCCGGAGCTCTTTTGCGCCATGTCGCCGGCATCAACGCGACAACAGCGAAAAATATCGTAGCCTACCGCAACGAGCACGGCGTCTTCACGAGCCGCCGCCAGCTCCTCAAAGTCCCGCGGCTCGGCCCCGCTGCCTTCACGCAGTGCGCGGGCTTCCTGCGCATCCACGAGGCAAAATCACCGCTCGACAACACGCCGGTCCATCCGGAATCCTACGGGCTCGCCGAAAAAATTCTTCAGAAGCTCGGCTTTACCCTGAAAGACCTCACGGACAAGACACAGCTTGCTTTCCTGCAGGCCAAGCGCCGTCTGCTCGATGAACGCAAAGAACAAGAACTTGCCAAAGACCTGCAGGCCGGTCTGCCGACCGTCCACGACATCCTCGATGCCCTCGTGAGCCCCGGCCGCGACCCGCGCGAAGACCTCCCCGCCCCGCTGACACGTCAGGCCATCGTCAATCTCTCCGACCTCAAGCCCGGCACGATTCTGCGCGGCACCGTCCGCAACATCACCGATTTTGGCGCCTTCGTCGACATCGGCCTGCATCAGGATGGGCTCATCCATATCTCAGAGCTCTCCAAACGGCGCGTCAAACATCCTTTAGAAGTCGTCTCCATCGGCCAGGTCCTCAAGGTCATGGTCATCAGCGTCGACGAAAAACGCGGCCGCATCGGTCTTTCCCTCAAACAGGTACCGAAGGAGGAACAGCTGTCATGAATATTTTCGCGTCAATGTTCCCGACGATTGATTTAAATGATTTTCCGAAACACATCCATCGGCCAGACACAAAAATATCAAAAAGGGCACGCCTGCTTCTTCACCAGCAATTCGGTGACGCAGAGACAGGTCTTGGCGGACTCACGCCCATGTTCCTGCGCTGGCTGGACATCACAGGCGAGCTTTATCCCAAAGCCCCGCAAATGGCCACAGTCATCTGCTGCGCAGACCACGGCGTTGCTGAAGAAGGCGTCAGTGCCTATCCGCAAAAGACCACTCTGGAGATGGCCAAAAATTATACGGTCCGCAACGGCGCTGCGGCCAATGTTTTTTCCATGTATGCAGGTTCTTCACTGCTTGTAGCAGACCTCGGCATTGCCGCCGCTGAATCCGACATCCCGAGCCTTTTCCCGCTGCGCATTGCCGCAGGGACGAAGAACATGACAAAGGGGCCTGCCATGACGCGGGAGCAGGCCGTGGCATCCATCAAGACGGGCCTCGTGCTGGCCAAATTCATCATCGATAACGGCTGTGACTGGATACTGCCCGGCGAAATGGGTATTGCCAACACCACAGCGAGCGCGGCCATTGCCGCGGTCTGCTGCGGCAAAACGCCGGAAGAAGTCACGGGCCGCGGCACGAATATCTCCGATGAACGCCTAAAAAAGAAAATCAACGTCGTACGCCGTGCTCTTGAAGTCAACCAGCCTGACCCCAACGATGCCATCGATATCCTCGCCAAGGTCGGCGGCTTTGAATTCGGCTGTATGGCCGGTCTCATCTTAGGCGCTGCTGTTTCCAAAAAAGCCGTCATCCTCGACGGCGCGAACTGCGCTGCCGCTGCACTGCTCGCTCAAAAAATTGCGCCGGAGTCCATTTCCTATGTGTTTGCCTCACAGCTTGGCTCGGAAAAATCGCACCGCTATATGCTTGAAACACTCGGCCTGCGGCCATTCCTGCACCTTGACCTGCGCCTCAGCGAAACCGCGGGCTCCTCTATCGCCGCGCTCATCCTCAAAAATTTCCTTGCCTACTGGTATATCTCCAGGGAAAAACTCCCCGAAAATATCGGCTGCTATGATCTCTGCAGAGTCCTGCAGCAGGGAGGCTTCTGCGAGCTCGATCCCAGCACTGAGGGAAACGATGCTGAGGATGACGCATCTATCTCTGATATAGATGATGACCTTGATGATGATAATGTAGAAGATGCCCTCATCGATATCTTCGTCATGCCGGATAAAGACATCCAGCTGACAGACAAAACTTTTGACTTCTACCTGAAATCCATGCCCGAACTGGACAAAGATGCCATGGCTGCCTGCCAGGACCGCCTGGATCACCTGACAAAGCCCATCGACAGTCTCGGCTGCCTGGAGCAGATTGTCTGCGAATTGGCTGGCTGCAGCGGTGTAAAACGTCCAGAACAAGACACGAAATGCGCGATGATCATCTTTACGCTGCGGGAAAAACTTTCACCTGCCCTGTCCAGAATGCTGCAGACATCGGCGGCCTTCACGCGCTGCAGCATCAATCTGGAGCAGATAAAGACGGAACAGAGCATCATGGCAGCGTTCAACTTTGGACGCGAAGAAGCTGAGGTCCTCGCCGCCATCGACCCCATTGTCACGCTGAGTATCGATGAAGTATCTGCAGATGACGCGCCCGGCACCATGGATGCTCTTATCAGACAGGCTCTGCTGACAGACGAAGGCGAGCTGCGCTTCACAGAAGATACGTTCCTGAAGCATGTGCCGGCCAAGTATCAGCATCTCCTCTCTGCCCTGCTCGGCGCCATCATCGCTGCGGCCCACAATCACAGTCTCATCCTGCTCGACGGCGAGACCGCGAAAATTATCGCGCGCTACGCGGTCAAGATGGCTCCGGAGATACGCTCCTATCTGCTGCCCCTGCAGCCAGATCTCCTGGACCTCCGGCTGCGCCTGCCCGGCCTTGCCGCTGCCTGCGGCATACAGATTGTCAAGGCAGCGCTTTACATGCTGGATAACATGAAGACGTTCGAAGAAACCAAAGTTTCTATTGCCAGCGATGGTCCCGGTGCCATCCGTCAAGATGCTGGCAGAGAAAAATGAATACGGAAAACGATTGCGCTTTTGTGCAAACAAAAATCGCTGAGAAAATTCTCTCAGCGATTTTTTTCATATGACTGTTCAAAAGCCCAATTCTTCCTTATGTGCCTGCATGCCCTCAATGCAGCACTGCATGACGTCGGCAGCTTCCATGCCGAGCATGGCAAAGCCCTGCTTGATGATGTCGCGATTGCATTTTGCCGCAAAGCGCTTGTCCTTGAATTTCTTCTTGAGACTCTTGACGGCCATGCCATCGAGACCTTCCGGACGCATGAGTGCGTAGGCCTGCACGATGCCCGTAAGTTCATCAACCGTAAACAGGCTCTTGGCGATATTGCTCTCCGGCTTGACTTCATCCGTCGTGATGCCATAGCCGTGCGAGATGATGGTCCGGATATCCTCTTCCGGCACACCCTCCGGTTCCAGGAGTTCGCGGACATGATGGCAGTGCTCATCCGGATATTTCTCGTAATCCACGTCATGAAGATAGCCCACGGCCTCCCAATGTTCCTTGTCTTCTCCAAAATGGTCTGCCATTGCCCCCATGGCCGCGCTGACGGCTACTGCGTGGGTAAAGAGATGGTCTTCCGTCGTATGTTTTGCCAGGATTTCTTTGGCTCTTGCCAATGTCAGTTCGCTCATATAAATTCCTCCATCTGTAAGTCGCTGTACTATCTATTGTAACCATCTGTCCGCAAAATGCAACCACGCCTTATGCTGTGACTTATCCACAATGTGCACAAACTTTCCTGTGGATATTGTGGATAAGTAAGCAGCTGACCACAATATCTGGCATGATAATTCACTTTGTCCAGATATTTTTCATCTTTTTCTGTGGATAACTTTGTGGAATGAATTTTACGGTCTTATCATCGCAAATATAAACAGTTCTAACATAGGAGCGTTATGATGTAGTCACTTTCTTCCAAGGAGTGATTGTGATGAACTTCAACCACGTTCCTGTAAAATACCGCAGCCTCGCCCTCGTTTTGACACTGAGCATGCCGACGAGCCTGGGCTTTGCACAGACTGTCTCCAAAGAAAATTCTACACCGCCCGCCATGATGCAGGAAGGCAATATGCCCGCACCGCCCGATGGCCATCTGCCGCCGGGGCCCCCGCCAGATGGCAAAATAGGGCCGCAGCAGCAGACCAAGGATGCCTCTGAATTCACAGCAGCCAAAGTCGTCGATGGCACGGCGGCGAATATCCAGAATACCAGTCTACAGCCACGCAGACCGATGAAAACGCATTCCTTGTCCGCAATGGCGGCCAAGTGACACTTGCTGACAGCACGCTGGCCACGGACCGCGGCGAAGGCAATGTCATCGTCAACGGTGCCAAAATCAAGACCTCTGGCGAAGGCAGCCCGTGCGTCTACTCCACGGGCAATATCCAGCTGACCAATGGCAAAGGTGAAGCAACGGGCAGCGAGATTGCCGTCGTCGAAGGCAAAAATTCCATCACGCTCAATAAAGTCAATCTCACGGGCCATGTCGACCATGGCATCATGCTCTACCAGAGTTTTTCCGGCGATGCCGGTGTCGGCGAAGCAAAATTCAGCGCCAAAGACTCCATGCTGACGAATGCCTCCTCTGGCCCAATGTTCTACGTGACGAATACGACGGCCACGGCTTCGCTTGACAATACCGACCTCGTCCAGAGCGGCGATGTACTGGCGAATGTCACGAGCGGCCGCTGGGGCACCTCAGGCAAAAATGGCGGCGATTTCACGCTGAATGCTGCGAAGGAAAAGCTCAAAGGCAAAATCCTCGCCAACAATATCAGCAAAGTCACGCTGAATCTTGGCAGCAAGGCCAATTGGACGGGCTCATGGCAAAAAATTAACCCCATTTCCACATTGAACTACAGAAAGGGAAGACCTCTGATAACAGGTCTTCCCTTTTTTACTGCCGATCTTTTTGTCAAAGACAACTCAGCACGTATGGCATTTGTCATAAATGCCATGTTCTTTGAGCGTCTTGACGACGGTTTCCCCGATATGAGCCACCGTATCGGCCACTTCAATGCCCACAGCATTGAGCGCCTTGATTTTATCCGCAGCCGTGCCCTTGCCGCCCGCGATGATGGCACCGGCATGGCCCATGCGTTTGCCCGGAGGCGCCTGACGGCCGGCGATGAATGCGGCTACAGGCTTCTCCGGCATATTTTCCTGAATCCACTTCGCGGCATCTTCCTCGGCCGTACCGCCGATTTCGCCAATCATCAGCACAGCATAGGTCTCAGGGTCTTCTTTGAAGAGCTTGAGCGCATCGATGAAGTCCGTGCCTTTGACCGGGTCGCCGCCGATGCCGATGGCCGTGGTCTGGCCAATGCCGGCAGCCGTCAGCTGAAACGTGGCTTCGTACGTCAGGGTACCGGAACGCGAGATGACACCGACATGGCCTTTGCGGTGAATGTAACCTGGGATAATGCCGAGCTTGCATTCATCGGCCGTCAGGATGCCTGGGCAGTTCGGCCCGATAAGGCGGGTCCTGCGGCCTTCCATATAGCGGCGCACTTTAATCATATCCTGTACAGGGATGTGTTCCGTGATGCAGACGACCACATCGAGGTCAGCATCGACCGCCTCCATGATGGAATCAGCTGCAAAACGGGCCGGCACGTAAATAACCGAAGCCGTGGCTCCTGTTGCCTCTACGGCATCGCGCACCGTGTTGAATACAGGCACACCCTCGACAACCTGACCGCCCTTGCCCGGCGTCACGCCGCCCACGATTTTCGTGCCGTATGCCAGCATCTGCTTCGTGTGGAACGTCGCGGCCTTGCCCGTGATGCCCTGAACAATGACTTTTGTATCTTTATGAACCAAGATTCCCATAACACGACCTCCTCAGGCTTTCTCATCGGCTTCTTTGACGAGCCGCACAATAGTCTCTGCGCCGCCCTCCATCGTTGGAGCCATGATGACATTGGCAATCGGCGTATTCTGGAGAATCTCGCGTCCGCGCTCGACGTTCGTACCTTCAAGGCGTACGACGACCGGCACAGGCAGGGAATGGCCATCCTCAGAGATGATTTTTGCCGCATCGACAATGCCCTGTGCTACGAGGTCGCATTTATTGATGCCGCCAAAGATATTGACAAAGATGCCCTTGGCCTGACCGCCATCGAGCATGATGCGGAAGGCCTCCGCAATTTTTTCCGGTGTTGAATCGCCGCCGACATCGAGGAAGTTGGCAGGTTCACCGCCGTAGTATTTGATGATATCCACGGTTGCCATTGCCAGGCCGGCGCCGTTAACCATGCAGGCCACGTCGCCGCCGAGGTTGACATAGTTGAGGCCGGCTTCGGCTGCGCGGCGCTCCTTCGGGTCTTCCTCGGTCTCATCGCGCAGGGCTTCGATATCCGGATGGCGGAAAAGAGCGCTGTCATCAAAGTTGAGTTTGGCATCAAGCGCCATAACATCATCATCCTGCGTGACGACCAGCGGATTGATTTCCGCGAGGCTGCAGTCCTTGCCAATGAACGCCTGATACAGGTTCATCATGAGCTTCGTGACCTTGCGCACGGCCGCCTGCGGGAAATGCATGCCATAGGCCATGCGGCTGGCCTGGAACGGCAGGAGTCCGACGGCAGGGTCGATGTACTCCTTGAGAATTTTCTCCGGCATTTCGGCTGCGACTTTCTCAATCTCCATGCCGCCCTCTTCCGAGCCCATCATGACGGCGCGGGCCGTCTGACGGTCGATGACAAAGGAAAGATAATATTCCTTCTTGATATCTGCACCGGCCTCGATGAGCAGGCGGTTGACTTTCTTGCCCGCAGGACCCGTCTGATGCGTGACGAGAATTTTGCCAAGAAGCGCTTCTGCTGCTTCGCCAGCAGCTTCCGGCGAATGTACGACTTTGACACCGCCGGCCTTGCCGCGGCCGCCCGCATGAATCTGCGCCTTGACAACAACGACGTCGGTACCAAGCTCTTTGGCATTTTCGATAGCCTCTTCAACAGAAAAGGCCGGCTTTCCCTCAGGGACATTGACACCATAAGAGCGCAGGATGGCTTTGCTCTGATATTCGTGGATATTCATAGACATGTCTCCTATTTATTTGCTGTGTGATAAGCCTCGATTTCTTTGGCAGCTTCGTGAAGCATATCCTGGGTAATCTTGTATGGCATAATGCGGACATCCTGTTTCTTTTCCGTGGCGCGGAAGACGCGGTGGATATCCTCTTCGCTTGCACAGGTCTCCTGACGGCAGGTCGGCAGACCGATGCTGCGGCAGAATGCATAAAAACGCTTGAACTCTTCTTTCTGTCCATCGCAGAGCAGCAGCAAAAGGATGCCGTAGGCGACGAGTCCGCCGTGCTGGCGGCACTGCTCGGCAGCCGGCAGGTCAGAGAGCTCGACAAAGAGCTGATGGGCAATATGCCCATTGAATTCCGGTGCCGCGAAGTTCGAGACAAGGCCGCTCGTCATGATGATGGACAGGATGACTTCTTCAAAAGCCGGACTGACCACATGGCGCTTATTGTCCTCTACGGCCTGCACACCATAATTATAGAGCGGGTCCAGACACATCTTAGAAAGAGCAATGCCCATGCCGTCGCGATGCGTCAGCTTGCGTCCGCGCGAGGCAATCTCCGCTTCATAATACTTGGCCATCGTATCGCCGATGCCGCGCAACAGGTATTCGACCGGAGCCTGCGCGATGATGCGGCTGCAGAGGAATACATGGACCGGAGGAATTGTCGAATAAAGGTAGTCCTGAAATTTCCCTTCCGGAGTGTAGATCGTCGCAATGCTGGCAGCCGCTGCACAGCTGCCGGCTACCGTCGGGAATGTGAAGAACGGCTTGTTCTGTGCATGAGCGACAGCCTTGGCCGTATCAATGGCTTTGCCGCCGCCCACCGCAAATATCATATCAGCTTCGCGCACGGCCGAATCCTGGCTGATGCGTTCGATATTCTCCACAGAACTCTGTCCGCCCGCATGGATGAAGCCGGTGAATTCCAGGCCAACGCCTTCCACCGCACGTACCATTTTCTCCTGTGCTGCTTCGATGCCGCGCCGGCCGCCAATGACGACGACACTCTTGCCGTAGCGCGGGCAGACCTCGCGGATTTTTTCATAAGCTTCTACGCCAATCGTATAATCCGGGAAAATCATTGTATAGCGGTCGTTCATTTCTTCTTCCCCCTTTCCGGGTTATACATCACTCAGTCTTTCTGGCCGAGAACATAGACAGTCTGTGCTTTCCAAGTATCCCCCTTCTTGAGGATCGGCTGCGGGAAATTCGGATTGGCAAAGGCATTCGGGAAATACTGCGTCTCAAGGCAGAAGCCCGTGCGGCGCTGGAATCTCACGCCATCCTTGCCCGGCAGGCTGCCATTGAGGTAGTTGCCCGTGTAGAACTGCACGCCCGGCTGCGTTGTATAGCAGGTCAGCGTAAAGCCGGACTGGTCTGATTCAGCGTACGCTGCTTTCTTGAGACCGCCGTTCACATAGTCAATCGGGCAGCTCGGGTCGAAACCAAACATCCCTGGTTTCATCTCTACGACCGGCTTCTCATCGCGGATGACCCAGTTGTGGTCATAGCCATGGCCCATGACGAGTTCGTCGAAATCATCGTCGATATGCTCACCGATGCGCGTCAGCTGGCGAAGGTCCATCGGCGTGCCGGTGACATCGAGAATGCGGCCGTCCGGCAGGGATTCGGCATCGGCCCAGGTGTATTTATCGGCAAAAATCTGGATTTTCTGGTCAAGCACAGGGCCCGAAGCAAAGCCATTGAGGTTGAAGTACGTATGGTTCGTGAGGTTGCAGACCGTATCGGCATCCGAGACAGCTTCATAGCGGATGGACAGCTCATTGTCGTTCGACAGCGAATAGAGAACGTTTACTGTCATGTTGCCAGGATAGCCGCCCTCACCGTCTGCGGCATGATACGTGAGTTTTACGCCCTGGTCCGTCTCTTCTGCCGTCCAGAGTTTCTGATGAAAGCCCTTGAAGCCGCCGTGAATATGATTCTGATTATGCGAGCCCGTGTTGAGGTCGAGCTGATACGTCTTGCCGTCAATCGTGACCTTGCCGCCGGCAATGCGGTTGGCGTGACGGCCGACGAGGCCGCCCATGCTCGTATCATCCTTCTCATAAGCTGCACCGCTGTCGTAGCCCAGCACGATATCCGTACGTTTATGGTCTCTGCCATAGGCGCTCCAGGCCACCAGGCGCGCACCAAACGTCGTCACCTTGACTTCCGTTCCTTTTGTATTGCGCAGCGTATAGAGTTCTACCTCTCTGCCATCGCTGAGTTTCCCAAATGATTCCTTTGTGATTGTAGCCATGAAGCATTCCTCCCGGAAAAAATTGATATCGCCGAATTGAATATGATTTCGGACAATTTGATACGACTCCACTTTACTATGTATTAGCATATTTGTCAAATCAATTTCGAACGCGAGTGTAATATTGTTACATTCCTGTGATTAAACAATTTGTGTCAATTGTGATATAATTATGCTATAATGCAATTATATTCATGGATTTGCATGTATTTAAGAGGGGGAATCATAATGAAAGAGAAGAGTGCCTTTATCTTCTTCAACTGCGATGAAGAGAAGAGCCAGAAGTCAATGAACTTGTTCTATAATAAGGAGATCTTCCGCGATCTCAAGGTCTCCCGCAAGGCTCTTTTTGCAAAGATTGAAGAAGAGCTTGCTGCAGGCCGTATCCATGCCAAAGAAGAAGATGTTCCGGCTATCCGCGATGCCATCCTGAATGGGAATCCGACCGATGCCAGTGCTTACATCCAGTACGGCACGATCCTTTCCTTTCCGATTGTCTAAGTTGTCTAAGCAGCACAAAAAGAGACGCCACTTCCAGCGAAGTGACGTCTTTTTTATATGCTTATATGCGGATTTCCGAAAGATGATTGACCACCGTATCCGCCAAGGAAAGGTCCTGTGCCCCGGAATGAGGACTGCGGAAGCCGATGCAGTACATGCCAGCGCGCTTAGCCGCGAGCACCCCTGCCGCTGTATCCTCAAGGACCATGCACGAGGCCGGTGTTACCCCCAGGCGCTCGGCACTAAGAAGATAAATGGCAGGGTCCGGCTTGCTCTTGGGCAATGTGCTGCCCGAGATGACCGAGCGGAAATACGGGCGAATCTTGAAGGCATCGAGTACCGTCTCCATGACTTTTTCCCAGGAAGAAGTCGCCAGAGCTAAAGGAATGCCTTCTTCATACAGGCGCTTGATGAGCGCCACAGCCCCTTCGATTGGCTCAATGGCACCGCTCTGCAGCACTTCAAGATAATGTTCGTGTTTATAGCGAACCAAGTCCTCGACCGCAAGGTCTTTGCGCCCCTCTTTGGCGATGACCTCGCCAAAAATCTCGTTGCTCGTCCTGCCCATATAATGAATGAGGTCTGTTTCGTCAAAGGGAAGATGAAAGTGATGAAACGTGTCCATCTTGACACGCGAATGGATGGGCTCACTGTCGAGAATGACACCATCCATATCAAAGATAAAGGCTGCTGGTTTCAAAAAAAGCCCTCCCCGTAAAATGATATCTTCATTATACGGGAAGGGCCGCAGACTCGCAAGTGTCAGAAGCCAGCCTGAAAGACAAGGTTCATGAAGAACAGAATGCCAAGGCCATAGCTCAGGGCATGCAGTTCACGGAAGCGGCCGTTCATGAGCTTGAGCAGAGGATAGGCCGTAAAGCCGAAAGCCAGTCCCGTCGAGATGCTGCCGGAAAGCGGAATCAGCACGACGACGAGAAACGCAGGGAACCACTCCGAGAAATCCTTGAAATCCATATGCTGGAGCTGCTGCATCATCATGGCCCCCGTGATGATGATGACGGGCGCAATGGCCGCCTGCGGCACATAGGAAAGCAAAGGAATAAAGAACAGCGATACAAGGAACAGGATGGCAGCCGTCAGCGCCATGAGGCCCGTGCGTCCGCCGCTCGCGATGCCGGCCGCACTTTCCGCCGCTGCAACGGTCGGGCTCGTGCCGAGCAGACTCGAGAGAATCGTCGTCAGGGCCGAGCCGCGGAACGTACGCGAGAATTTGCTGCGGTCCGGCAGGATGCCTTCGAGCAGCCCCATCGTCTCAAAAATCATGATCATCGACATGGAAAAGACGGACAGCAGGAACGGCACGGTCAGTACATTATGGAAATCCGCCTGAAACAGCAGCTGCGGATAGTCCTGGATATGCGAAAAATCAAGGGAAAGCGGCGTGGCATCCTTGAGGCCGAAAATCTGGGCTGCCACTGTCGTAATCAGGATGGCGATGAAGAAGCTGCCCGTCACACCGCGCAGGTAAAGAGCAAGACTCAGTACCAGGCCAAAAAGTGCCAGCAGTGCCATCGGATTCGTCAAGGACCCAAGTTCAATGATGGAATTGGCCCCCGAGCGGATGAGCTGTGCTTTCTCAAGGCCAATCTCGACAAGAAACAGGCCAATACCGGCAGTAATCGCGCATTTAAGGGAATTCGGGACAGCCCCTGCTATACGTTCACGCCATTTCGTACAAGCCACATAGGCAAAGATGAGCCCCGACACCAGAGAAATGGCAATCGCTTCCTGCCAGGCAAGGCCCATCTGCACGCAGACGGTATAAGTGAAAAAGGCATTGATGCCCATGCCCGGAGTCAGCACAATCGGTGCATCAGCGACAAAGGCCATAATCAGGCAGCCGATAATCGAAGAAAAAATCGTCGCAAACACCGAAAGCTCGGCAGGAATCCCTGCATCAGCCAGAATCATCGGATTGACGACAATAATATAAGAAATCGCAAAAAAGGCCGTGACGCCCGCCAGAATCTCTTTCTGGCACAGGCTGCGCTCTTTGAGCACAGCACCAAATAACGACTGCATATCTTTCCCTCCGCATCATTTTTATCTTACTGCTATTATTTTAACGAATTGCCCATAAATAAAAAAGGACAGGGGTCCGATACGGCCTGAAAACTTTCAAATTTTTATATTTAGAAAGTTTTCGCCACAAAAGTTTTACGATATAATATAGTAGAAAGAAGGACGATATCAACAAGAAGGAGCATTCCATGAAACTTGAACAAGTGATTGAATTCATGCCAGAGAGCATCCGGCGGCTGATTGGCCGCCAGACGTTCCTGCCCGGCGAAGCAATCGTGCGCAAGGGAGACCGTGCCGACCACGTCTACATCCTGACGAAGGGCAGCACACGCGTCAGCAACGAATTCGCTACAGGCCAGCGCTATACATTTGCCCAGCAGAATACGCCTGACCTCATCGGCGACCTCGAGGTACTGGCTGGACAGGAATTTTACTCCACGACCAACGAAGCCCAGACAGCCTGTGAAACCATCGTTATGTCCGCCGATACCTTCATGCAGTGGATGCGCCGCGATAATCATTTCGCCTGTGCCATTGCCCAGATGCTCGCGGCTAAGATGTATCCGACCTCAAACGAAAATGGCCGCATCAAGTTCCAGCCCAGCATCCAGCGCCTGCAGCGCTACCTCGTCAGGCGGCTTGATGAGGCCCCCTCAGAACTCTTTGTCCTGCACAGCAACCGCCAGCAGATTGCCGACGACATCGGCACAAGCATCAAGACCGTCAACCGCGGCGTCAATAAGCTGCGCGAGACCGGCTTCATCAGCCTGTTCCACGGCAAGATTTCCATCAGCGTCGAGCAGCAGCAGAAACTCCGCTCTTTAAAATTCGACACATAAAAAACGCAGCTTAACGGCTGCGTTTTTTGTATCTGGCAATCTTTTATTTTGCCGGCAGTTCCGACGTGCAGTGCGGGCAGCGCGTAGCATCGTCAGCAATCTCCTGACGGCAGTACGGGCAAAGGCGGGCGGCTTTGACTTCTTTTTTCGGCATCAGGCGATTGACCTGCTTTATGAGAATAAAGATAGCAAAAGCCACAATGAGGAAATCGACTACGGCATTGAGGAAGGAGCCATAGGCAATAACCGGCAGACCCGCGGCCTTCGCCTCCGCGAGCGTTGCTGCCGGCGTGCTCGAAAGGTTCAGGAAAAGGCTTGAAAAGTCAACACTTCCCAGTAGCAGCCCCAAAGGCGGCATCAGGATGTCATTGACAAATGAGGAAACGATCTTGCTGAAGGCAGCGCCAATGATGATACCGACAGCCATGTCGAGGACATTGCCCCGCATGATGAATTTTTTGAATTCGTCTAGCATAATAACCTCCAAAATACAAAGACATACGATTTCATAAAACCTTTTTCATTGTAACACAAGGCAGGTTCTATGCATAGCACAAAAAAGCTCCGCCACAGCGGAGCCCTTGCTTAACCGGCAACTTCCTATCCTCCCAGCCCGTCT
>USAK01000028.1 GCA_900552565.1 uncultured Selenomonas sp.
CGGTCCTTCATTTTTTCTTGCTGATTATAGTATATCTTACAGAAGCCAGTGACATCAAGTGCTGTTCATGTGACATTTACTGACATCCGACAGGAATTTCAATGTGTTTCAAGGCTTCGTCATGCAGGCGGTACACTTGGCGGATATGAAGCCCGATGGCATCGGCGATGGACGCCCAGTCCTTGAAGGCCAGATAGCGGAGCTCCAGGACAACCCGTTCCCGGTCATCCGGCACCCGGCTGATGGCTTTCATGATATCCGCCTTGAGTTCGACCAGATGGTCGATGTCCTCATCCACTTCGTGTTCCATGTCCATCATGCGGGTGATAGTTTTTTCCAGCCGATGCGGATCCGGCGTCCCGCTCGGCGGCACCGGGCTGATTGTCGATGACGCCTTAATGGCCAGTTGCCGCAAGGCAGATACTTGTTCCAGCTTGCTGTCTATCTGGATATTGATATTTCGTGCCCGTTCCAGGTACGCTTTTACATCCATACGTTTTTCTTCTCCTTCTGTTTCCCGCTTCATAGTATACCCCCATTTTCGGAATCCGTCATTTCCAGGTCAGCCTTGACTGCTTCAATCAGCGCGGCCTGGGTTCCGTCTTTGTGTTCCAAGGCTTTCAGGATGCGCTCATCAATCGTACCCCTGGCCACGATGTGCTGTATGATGACCGTGCGGCTCTGCTGTCCCTGTCTCCAGAGCCGGGCGTTGGTCTGCTGATAGAGTTCCAGACTCCATGTCAAGCCAAACCATATCAGGATGGAACCGCCCTGCTGCAGATTCAGCCCGTGACCGGCAGAGGCCGGATGAATCAGGGCCACGGGTATCTTCCCAGAATTCCAGTCGGCAAAGTCCTGCGATTCCTTCAGTTCCCTGGCCTCCATCCGTTTCTGGATACGGTCCTTATCGTGCTTGAACCAGTAAGCCACAAGGACTGGTTTTCCGTTGGCGCTTTCCACCAGGTCTTCCAGGGCATCCAGTTTCCGGTCATGGATACTTACAACGTTCTTGTCATCCGTATAAATGGCGCCGTTCGCCATCTGCGAAAGCTTCATGGTAAGCGATGCGGCATTAGCGACGGTAATCTCACCTTCCGGAAGCTCCAGCACCAGGGACTTTTTTAGTTCGTCGTAACGTTTCTTTTCCTTTTCGCTCAACGTGACTGCTTTTGCTACGCTCACCAACTCAGGCATCTTTAGATAATCCGATGCCTTCATGGACACAGTGATATCAGCGATCTGATGATAGATGACTTCTTCGGCTCCCGGCAGAGGTTTGTAGGAAAACACCACCATGCCGTTACGTTTGTCCGGCTTAAAGTACAGGTTGCGGTACTGGCCGATATATTTCCCCAGCCGTTCACCCATATCCAGAAGCCGGAACTCGGCCCAAAGATCCATCAATCCGTTGCCGCTGGGCGTTCCCGTAAGGCCCACGATGCGTTTCACTTTAGGACGCATGGCCTTCATGGCTTTGAACCGTTTGGACTGGGCGTTCTTGAAACTCGACAGCTCGTCCAGGACGACCATATCGAAATCCAGGCGGCTGTTCTGATACAACCATGCCAGGTTTTCCCGGTTCACGATATAGATATCGGCTTCCTTTTGCAAGGCCCGCCGCCGTTCTACCATATTACCGACCACAACAGAACAAGTCAACTCTTTCAGGTGGTCCCATTTCCGGATTTCTTCCGGCCAAGTATCCCTTGCCACCCGGAGCGGGGCCACTACCAGCACCCGCTGTACTTCAAAAGCGTCATACATCAGGTCACGGATGGCCGTCAGCGTCGTCACCGTCTTGCCAAGGCCCATGTCCAGGAACAGGGCCGTAACTGGATGGGACTTGATATATTCGATAGCGTATTTCTGATAATCATGCGGCAGAAACTTCATCCGACATCACTTCCTTTTCCGTCTCGCGTATGTGTAATTTCATCCAACATTGCCGCGATATTTCTGACGGAATCCAGGACGTAAACTCTGAAGCCCATCCCATGGAGCTTGGCATGGCGGCTGACTTGCAACGGCCTTGGCTTTTGCCCCGGTGCCTTAACTTCCACAAAGGCCATTTTCCCATCCGGCAGTAGTACCAGACGGTCCGGCATGCCGCTGTACGACGGGGAAACAAACTTCAATGCCAACCCGCCGCGCTTTTTTGTTTCTGTCACTAATTTCTGTTCTATCATGCGTTCCCGCATTCTTCATCACCTCGTTTACTGGCAGGGTGACAGTCTATGCCAGTCTATTCATTAACTTTCTATATAGCTATTTACCATTTTTCAGTCCTAAAGGAGAATTATAGGAGAGACCGTCATAGACTGTCACCAATGCCTTATTCCAGGAAATCTGTCACTTTCAAATGCAGACCGAACACAAACCTTCCGCCCTTATTACGCCTGCGTTCGAAGCCTGCATTCTCCAGTGCTGAATAGAAATCCGCCGTACTCCGGGTGTACTCGTTCATCTGCTGGCAGTACGTCCGGTATGCCGTATACAGATTGCCCGACTTCTCATTGAATGACGGATCCAGGTCACAGCAGTCATCCAGGAAATGATGAAGCCAGTCATTTTGCCCCCGGTACTTCTCGATTGCATCCTGTACGCATTTTGGCGGTTCCAGATGGTAGTCCTTGTCGATGACCTTCTTTGCCCCTTCGATAATCCATTGCAGGATGGCCGGCCCGGCTTTTTCCACCAGGTAATCGGTGTAGTTCTTGACTTCCCCATTCCCTTCGAACTGCGCATTGAATGGGATGACAATCAGCCTGCGCCATGTACCTTCATCGGTTGCACCGACCCTTGGCAGGTGGTTGGTATAGAGGACAATGGTGTGTGTCGGCACAAACTTAAACGGGGCCTTGTACTTCTTCTCGCCGCCCACTTCGTCCGTAGAGCATATCTGCTTCAGGACTGATGTCGAGAGCCGAACGCCTTCTTCCATCTCTGCCGCTATGACCATGCGCTTGCCTTTGAGTTCAGCCATTTCCGGCTTGATGTTCCGTTTGCAGTTCGCCGTCAGGGCATCTGCTGAAATGCCGCCACAGTAACTTCCCAGGACACGCGCGATAGAGTTCCAGTACGTAGATTTCCCGTTCCGGCCATCGCCATAGGCAATGACCAGCGCTTCTACGTAGACCTTTCCGATAGACATAAGGCCGCTGATTTCCTGCGCGTATCCGATAAGTTCCCGGTCGTTGGTAAAGAACTCATTGAGTGCCTTCTCCCAAACAGCCCTGCCTTCATCGCCCGGGTCGACGGATGTGCATTTCGTGATATAGTCCTCCGCCCGATGTTCCCGGCATCCCCCCATGCCCTTGCGCAGGTCATACGTAACCGACGGGGTGTTGAGCAGGAACTCGTCCGCATCAAGACGTTGGATGGGAAGCAGGATCATCGGCTTCAGTGCCTGTAAAGCCGACAGGATATAGCGCATATCCCGGCGCTTCATGACGAAAGTGCGGTACGCTTCTGCAGAAAGGTACGCCAGGTAGGCTTTGCGCTGCCTAGCCTCAATCATTTTTTCCAGTGTCCGGCCGCCTTTGCGGATAATGTCCTCTGGCAGGCCTGACTGGCTTAATTCTTTGGCAGTCTTATCCAACTGGTCGTTCGCATCGGCCAGTTGCAGGTCAAGGAATTCCTCTGCCGCTCCGACTGCCGCCTGGCGGGATTCCATCCAGAACACGCCATTGTAGCGGATGAAGTCCGCTTCTTCCGTATAGCGCAGCTCATTGCCATACTCCCTGTACAGTACCTTAGCCTGACCGATATCCGAGTAGTCGCCGGGTTTCAGGCTTTCCTGTGTTCCAAATTCATCATTATACTGATCCGGGCTGATATAGCCTTCCTGCTTGGCTACCTTTTCTCCGAACCGGACGGCGCTCTGCCAGATTCTATTTAGCTCTGCATCTTCAAGCGGCGGGTCGCATTTCTCCGCTTCCTCAAAGAAAATCTGATAGGCTTTTTCTGTTGCCCCGTACCGTTTAATGACCCGACCGGCAAACCGGCTCATGGTACTGTTACGTTTCCCCTGTGGGATACTGCCGGATGATTTGGGAAAACTTTCAATAACTGCTAAAATAGACTGAGAACCTTCCTGCCACAGTACATTTTCTGCCGCACAGCCGTAAATGAACCGGGCAGCATCCAGCGCAGCCCCATCGAAAAATGAGAATCGGTGATGGATGACACGTTTCATTTCCGCATACGTGGATTCATCCTTAATTTCAGAAACGGGAAAATACACATGGAACCTGGGGCGGGCGCACTTACCGTCCTTGGGCTTCATATTGTTCCGTGAAGGCACAATGGCCACAACCGTATCCGGCACCATAGTAAGGAATCGTTCTCCTGTCACCCAGTCTGCAGGATTTTCTGAATGACTGTTGTCACAGTCCATGACAATCACATCCGAAGAAATAAAATTTTCCCGACTGCGGTAATCTTCTTTAAAAGCCGCGCATACGTGGTCGAAGGCGACTGCATCTTTCAGCTCTGCGCCATTCGTGACGACTGCCTTATGGGGATACACAGCATTGCGTTCGTTACCGGTGCAGTCAGCAGTGTAAATCGTAAAAATCATCTTTCTACCTCCTTGAGGTCGTTAGTAAAAAATCTCAGCCTGTAATTTTTCCACCGGGCTCTTCTGATTTCCGCATCCATGCCTGGGGAAATAGTATCGCCGAATACCCACACTTCCCGGCACTGGCTCATCAGCACATTGCCGAAATGCATGCCCATCTCCCGTTCCATTGGATTATTGTCATCCAGAAACTGTGTGAACAACAGATGCGGCGCAATGGGAATGCACCCCTGTTCAAAGGCAAAGCGGGAGTACCGCCGGGCGTTTTCTGTGTTTTTCAAGGTATCTCCCGAAAAGGGAGAACACACATAAACCAGAGGGCGATATATTTTCATTGCCTTTTTCTCTGCTTCAATAGTAGACAATGCTTGTTGTGGTGTAGGATCCCAATAGTGCTCATCATTGAATTTGTTCATATCAAGTTCTCCTTTCTAAAAGCTCTTTCTACTTTCCTATGGAGAAGAAAATCCATTTTGAGCAAGGATATTAATCTTTTTTATAAAAATCACATTCATACCCATCCGCCCGCAGCAATAACCCTTCAGCCCATGGCGGCGTCCGGCCCATCTGTTCGCAAATAGCATCAACGCTGACATCCTTGTTGCACTCGATAATCAGTTCATCATGGACATGGCCCACAATGGCACAGCACCGTAACATCTGCATGGCATAACAGAGAATGTCCCGGCTGATGCCCTGGACGATGTTTTCCACGAACTTCGGGCCATAGCTCTCCAGCCGTTCCCATTTTCTGGTGGCGCCGATGCCTTCATAAGTCACAGATTTCCCGCCGAATCGGTTCTCACCCATCCGTGGCTTCACATAGGAAAGCCGCCGTCCGCTGGGAAGCTGGATGAACAGCATACCACTCTGATAAAGGAAGCGGACACATCCTGCCTTCATGGGGACATGCTCCCTGACCGTAGTTTTCACAGCGGCATCCACCTGCCACCAGAAATCAACGATATGCGGATTAGCAGAACGCCAGGACTGCACCAGAGGATACAGCTCGTCTTCCGAAAGTCCCATATCCAGTGCGCCCATCGCTTTGAGCGCACCGACAGACCCGCCATAGCCACAGGCCAATTCTGCGATTTTGCCTTTCTGCCTCAGGTGGCCATTTATCCCATGCTTCACCACAGGTACGCCAAACATCTGACTGGCTGTCGTGCAATAGATATCCTGCCCGGCCGCAAAGGCTTCTGACTTCCAGGTTTCTCCGGCAAGCCATGACAACACCCGCGCTTCAATGGACGAGAAGTCTGATACCACGAACTTCAGCCCCTTTCGTGGCACAAAGGCGGTGCGGATGAGCTGGGACAGGACATCGGGGATGGAATCATACAGGAGATCCAGGGCTTCATAATTTCCCTGGCGCACCAGTTCCCTGGCTTCAGCTAAATCAGGCAGATGATTCTGGGGAAGGTTCTGCAATTGGATGTGCCTGCCGGTAAACCGCCCGGTCCGGTTGGCGCCATAAAACTGGAACATGCCTCTGGCCCGATTGTCCTCACAAGCCGTCATCTCCATGGCCTGGTATTTCTTGACAGATGACTTGGCCAGCTTCTGCCGGAGCAGCAATACACTGCGCAGCGGTTCTTTCGCAGTCTTCAGCAGTTTCTGTACTTTTTTCTTGCTCAAAGAATCCGTCTTCATTCCATGCTGTTCCAGCCAGTCAATCATCTGGATGACGGAATTCGGATTTTCCAATCCCGTCCTTTTCTTTAATTCGCCCATCAATGATTCCCGGCACCGGGCATCCATGGCCACAGCCTGGCTGACCAGTGTCCGGTCTATGGCGATGCCCCGGTCGTTGATTTCCTGGTCGAGGTGATATTCGTCCCACACCTTTTCTGGTACCGGGTAGTGCTTCAGCCGCTCTTGGATAGCCATTTCCACTTCCACATCCCGTTTGTTGTAAGACTTGAACAATTTCCATTTATCTGGTGCGTGATGAGGAAGATTCCTCGTCCTGCCGCCATTCACCTTGGTTCCCTTGCAAGGGACACAGAAATAGCGAATCAAGTCCTTGCCTTCCTTCATCTTCTGATTATCCAGACTCAAAACGGCACCGGCGCCTTCCAGGGAAAGAGGCAGTCCCATATAAGCCGACCAGACCATAGAACATTTCCAGCCTGCCGGATTGAGAAACCGGGCGCATTCCTGGGACAAGGGATGACGGTCATGGAACGGGTCCAGGCTTATCCCCAGGTCACTCAGATATCGCGACAGGCAGATTCGTTCGAAACTGGCATTGAAGGCCCACTTGGTAACGGATTCATCGGTTAAGGCGTCCAGGACATCATCCGGAATAGATTCTCCTCGGGCCAAGTCAACGACCTGTACGTCGCCGCCATCCACAGCGTAACCAAAGAGAAGGATTTCAAAGGCCGGAGATTCAGCGTATTTATACACGCCGCATTTAGCCAGGTTGACATCACTGAACGTTTCAATATCAATACTCATGTTTTTCATACGTTTCACCTCGAGAAAAGCGGCGAGGCACAAGGCCCCGCCGCCACCATTTATCAATACTTACTTCCGAAAGGATTCCATCTGTTTGCGGTGATATTCCGCTTCCCGTTCTTCCCGGTGCCGGGCGGCTTCTTCATCACGCTGGTCTTTTTTAAGGTCCGTATAAATCAGGGCCACAAAGAATCCACTTGCAGCCAGTGCCACCAGGCAATACAACATTTCTAAAATCATCCGCATCATAGTTTCCATTGAAATGCTCCTTTCTTATGCCAGGAAATCATCATCGTCAGCTGTAGCAAAATCGTCTTCTGCACGGGGTTTGCCACCGAGGGGTTCGCCGTCACGGATCTTCTGCAGGTTGTTCAGGCCGCAGGCAATGCCTTTGTTGCCATTGCTGTTAAAAGCATAGAAGTTGATGGACGCACGGCCATAAACACCGGAGTAGACTTCAGAGCGTTCCAGGATATGCTGGCAATCAGCATCGACGATGCCAGGCTTGGTAGTCGAATTGGCATTGATGAAGAAGCTGTCTTTATAAGCGTCATCGCCAGGACGTTCCAGGTCGCCGTCACGGAGCGGAGTCTTGATAGCTTCGAGGGCAGGGACTGCACGACCATTGCCTTTGAGCTTGCCCTGACCTTCATCGTAGGCAGCTTTGATAGCGGCACGGATTTTTTCTATGGTTTTGGTGTCAGACTTAGGGATAATCAAGCTGACGCTGTACTTCGGCGTACTGCCGTTAATGGATTTCGGTTCCCAAACATTGGCATAAGACCAGCGGGTATTTACTCCAGTAATTACTTTGCAAGGGTTAACGAATTTCTTTGTCATGATAAATTTCTCCTATTTTTCACTATTAAAATCATCTGCCGCAGTGTGCATGGCCGGTCGTTTGTCCGATTCCGGTACCAGGACCGGCTTGCCTTGCGGTTTTTCAACTAAATCTGATAACAGTTCTTCGAACCGCTTCTTACCGAGCTGTTTCGTCATCGCCGTGATGCCGAGCAGCTTCTTTTCATATGGGTCGAAGCCCGCTTCTTCTACTTTGGCGGCGACAGCGTCTTCACTGATGTACCGGCGATTCGACCGGCCTTCGACCAGTTTCCAGCCATTCCATTGTTTGCCGGACAGAGCTTGCTGCAAGGCATAGTCCTTGACGTCGCCGGCCCAGTTTACCAATTCATCAGCTTTAGCTAAGACAGCTTCGATTTCTTCATCCTGCAACGTAGACGGGACGGCGAAATCGTACCGGGCCAGTTCGAGATTGTACTCAGCTCGTTTCCGGCAGGTAGCCTTGATTTTGCAGAAGCGGCAGTGCTCACCGGCGCGGTATTTTCCTTCGCCCTTGGCCGCCAATTCCGCCGCTGGCTTCAGCACCGTGTCTGCCCACTTTAGCAGTTCTTCCTTAGCCATGGTATAGGTGCTGACGTTATCACGGCGGGGCTGGAAGATGGTCATCGATATCTGACGGATATCATAGATACCATCGAACAGGTTCAGCGCGCCGAGGGCGTAGCACATCATCTGCGGATTTTTCTCAGCATCCACCATGACCCCCAGACCATGTTTGTAATCGATGACGGTCAAGGTATCGTCGGCTACGATAAGGCAGTCGCCTGTGCCAAAGCCACCAGGCACCCACTTCGAGAAGTCCAGCCGTTGTTCCACCATGATCAGCGGGTCATTACAGGATGCCTTGACAGTTGCCAGGCATTCCATGACGAACTGAGCATATTCATCAGTACATTCAGCCATTTCTTCATCGAAGTACGTTAGGAACTTCGTTGGGTCTTCCAATTTTTGTCCCAGCGCCGTCTTTACTTTGAATTCACAGAGCGTATGGGCATCCGTGCCCTGTCGGGCGAATTCACTGGAGGTATCCGGCAGCTTGGCGCATTCCTGTGCCGAAGGCGGGCAAGCCAACCATCGATAACAGGATGAAGCGGACAATACTGCGTGTTTATCTGGCATGGCCAATCACCTCCAGTTCTTTCAGGAGGCTACTGTACTGTGCCGCATCAACACCGGACAAATTGTTGGCACCGTGCCTCTGAATGAGGCTGCGGACTTCTTCCGTGAATCCCTGACGCGATTTGTCAGCGGCGACCTTGCGGACATCTTCCAGTGTCAGCTTGGGGTACTGTTCATTTCCTTTTGCTTTGCCTTCTTTGTCCTTTTCCATTTCCACTATTTGAGCCACTTTGTCTGCTGCTTGATTGATAGAATCTGCCGCTGCACGTAGTAATTGTGCAACTTGTCTTGCTGTTTCTTCACTTGTCATAAGTTGTCTCTCCTTTCGTCATGGAATGATTTACAGCAAAGAATAATAAGTTCCTCGCCATTCTGGCAGATACTTGACTAATAGCATTAAGAACTTGGATTTCTTCAGCCATATTACACATGGCTACGTCAGTATCTGGATAGTTTGTATTCATCACTTTTTCTCTCCTTTCCAGAGGCCTTATCACACCTCCTACTTTCTTTTGGAGAAGGAATCTGGTTTTGAGCAAACTTTTTTTATTTTTTTCGCTCCCCTAATCTGAATCGCTCCTCCTACTATCTAATGGAGATAACATTTATGATTGAGCAAAAAAAGCCGCAGGCCTTTTCCACTAATGGAAGCCTACGGCTTTTTAATTGAAATATATAAATTCTCTTCGCTCAAAGAGCTCTGCTTTCTCCATAGGAAAGTAGAGGTGAGATTCATGAACAAGTCAGTTGAAAACACACTTAATTCTTACTACACTGCTGAACGCATTCAGGGCGAATTGTACTTCCACATGGCTCAACGCATCGCTAAAGCCATGTTAGAGGATGAACTCATTAGCCAGAAAGAGTTTTGTATACTCTCCAACATCAATCGTGAAACATTTTCTCCGTTATTTGCGGAAATATTGCCAAAAACACTTGAAATATTATGATAACAGAGTGATATATAGATATAGAAAGGAGAGGTTTATTTGAAGAAGGTAACAAAAATTGCAAAATCTCAAGATGCAGAAACCAAAAAGAGAAAAATTAGAGTCGCCGCTTACTGTCGTGTCTCCACTAGTTCAGATGCCCAGCTTGAAAGCCTTGAAACACAAAAAGTTCATTATAAAACCTATATCAACAGCCGTGACGATTGGCAATTTGCTGGCATCTATTATGATGAAGGCATCACCGGAACAAAGAAAGACAAACGTCCAGAATTGTTAAGACTTATGGATGATTGCAAAGCAGGCAAGATTGATTTTATTGTGACTAAATCTATCAGTCGATTTAGCAGAAATACGATGGATTGCTTGGAATTAGTCCGAGATTTGCAGGCCTTGCATATACCCCTGTATTTTGAAAAAGAAAACATCAATACGGGGTCTATGAAAAGCGAACTTTTTTTATCACTGCTCTCCTCGTTAGCCGAAAATGAATCCGTATCTATTTCAGAAAACAGTAAATGGTCCATACAAAAACGATTTGAGAATGGCACATTTAAAATATGTTATCCGCCTTACGGTTATGATTGGGACGGCGAGCAAATGGTTATCAATCCGGAACAGGCAACGGTTGTCCGAGAAATATTCGCTAAGCTTTTATCCGGAAAAAGTACGCAGGCTATAGCTGATGATCTAAACCAAAATGGCATCCCCTCTAAGCGAAGTGGACACTGGACCTCAACAACCATTCGCGACATGATTTCTAATGAAAAATATGTCGGCGATTGCTTGTTTCAAAAAACATACTCAGATTCTTCTTTTATCCGTCATCATAATCATGGTGAAATAACGCAATATCTGGTTAGGGATCATCACGAAGCACTGATTAGTCGAGAAGACTTCAACGCCGTTCAAAAGCTGATTCATCAACGAGCCACAGAAAAAGGTATCACTAAAGGAGCCAGTAAATATCAAAATCGGTATGCTTTTTCTGGAAAGATTATTTGTGGGGAATGCGGAAATACGTTTAAACGCCGAATGCATAGTGGTTCAGGGCATAAATATATTGCCTGGTGTTGCAGCACACACCTTCAAGACACCAACAAATGTCATATGCTCTTTATCCGTGATGATGCCTTAAAACGGGCTTTTGTAACCATGCTGAACAAACTGATATTTTCACATGCGATTATTTTAAAGCCTTATGTAAAAGCTATCACAGAATCCCCTTCGGACGATTCGTTAAAACGAATTCAGGAACTCCATACTTTACTGGCTCAAAACACGGAAAAACGTGAAATACTGACAAAACTCCTATCTCAAGGCATTATCGATTCTATTATTTACAATAAAGAGACAAACGATCTCCTCTTTCAGTCTGATAACTATCGAGCTGAAATTGAATCATTAAAACATACGGTGTCCGATAGTATACGGCTCGTAACCGAAACAGCTATACTTCTACGTTTTGCTGAAAAAGCAACGATTGTGACTACATTTGATGAAAAGCTGTTTCAAAAATTCGTAAACCGCATCATCGTTCATTCACGCAATAAAGTATGCTTCGAACTAAAATGTGGTCTGACTCTTACAGAAAGGATGCAATAACATGGGGCACACACCATTTGGATATGTTATAAAAAATGGTAAAGCTTTCATTGACGAAGAAAAGGCAAATAAAATTAGAAAGCTCTATGAAAACTATCTATCTGGCATGGCACTTGCCAAAGCTGCCGCTGAAGCCGGGATTGAAACCTATCATAGCACAGCTAAACGGTTGCTGGAAAATAAACACTATACGGGAGATAATTTTTATCCTGCTATTATAGACCATACCACGTTTGCCCAGGCCAATGAGGAACGCCTTCGGCGAGCTGCATTACTAGGGCGGTTACATCGGAAGTCAAAGGTAAAACTTGCTACGATACCGACTACTTTTCGATTGGCAAAAGTGGTTAAACATTATGATAATCCAAAGTTACAGGCTGAATACCTTTATAGCCTGATTGAAAGTGAGGCAGACTAATGGGAACTGTTATGATTATCCCGGCAAAAAAACAAATGGGAAATACCATAAAAAAATCGGAACAGAAAAAGTTACGCGTCGCTGCTTACTGCCGCGTCAGTACTGATTCAGACGAACAGGAAACAAGCTATGAAGCGCAAGTTTCCCACTACACAGAATACATCCATAATCATCCAGAATGGGTTCTTGCCGGTATTTTTGCCGACGATGGCATTTCAGGTACAAATACCAAGAAGCGTGAAGAGTTTAATCGCATGATAGACGAATGCATGGCTGGGAACATCGACATGGTCATCACAAAATCCATCAGCCGGTTCGCCAGAAACACGCTGGACTGCTTGAAATACATACGAAAACTAAAGGATAAAAATATCCCCGTCTACTTCGAAAAAGAAGCAATCAATACTATGGATGCCAAAGGCGAAGTACTGATTACCATCATGGCCAGTCTTGCACAACAAGAATCTCAATCACTCTCCCAGAATGTAAAGCTCGGCCTTCAGTATCGCTATCAGCAAGGTAAAGTGCAAATCAACCATAATCATTTTCTAGGCTATACGAAAGATGGAAAAGGTCATCTTATCATTGATCCGGAACAAGCAGAAGTTGTCAAACGGATCTATCGAGAATACCTGGAAGGGTACAGCATGGCAAAAATTGCCTGTCATTTAGAAAAAGACGGCATCCGTACTGGGGCTGGCAAAACTAGATGGCACAGTAGTACTATTAATAAAATTCTGAGAAACGAAAAATATATGGGAGATGCACTACTGCAAAAAACATACACGACTGATTTTTTAACAAAAACACGCGTCAAGAATAACGGAATTGTCCCCCAATACTATGTCGAGGATGATCATGAAGCCATTATTCCTAAGGAAATCTTTATGCAGGTCCAGGCTGAGCTGGTGCGCCGTCGCGTTGTTCATGTCAGTCCTTCCGGGAAAAAACGTAATTTTTCCAGTAACAACTGTTTTGCTCAGATAGTTCATTGTGGCGAATGTGGAGATCTTTATCGGCGCGTCCATTGGAATAATCATGGCTACAAGTCCATCGTCTGGCGGTGTATTACCAGACTGGAACCTACTGCCGCAGATACTAACTGCACGAACCGGACGGTAAATGAGGAACTACTCAAAGAAATCTCGTTAAAAGCCTTAAACCAGATTTTGCTGGGCAGTGATTCTTTTATTCAACAATTGCAGGAAAATCTTGTAAAAGCCATCACGAAATCGGACACGCTTTCGCCAGATGGCATACAGAAACGATTAGAAGAATTACAGCAAGAACTCATCACGAAGGCAAACAATCGTCAGGCTTATGATGCCATTGCCGATGAAATTTTCCGCATACGGGATCAAAAGGAAAAAGCCGAAAATACACTCCGCAGCCAGAAGGAAGTGGCTGACCGCATTAAGGCTTTGCAAGAATTCATTAAAAAACAGCCCTCAAGCCTTACGGCATTTGATGAAACATTAGTCCATAAACTCATTGAAAGCATCACCGTGTTTTCGAATCACTTCTCTGTTGAATTTAAATCTGGCATACGCGTAGACATAAATGAATAAGAGCAGGTACTCACCATAAAAGGGAGCACCTGCTCTTTTTCTATCTAATTCATTTTTCTGGCATCTACCTGGTGCACTCGACATACAAAATCATCTATGTTGAGTTCTCGACCCTTATTCTGCCATCAAATTCAAAATTTTAGGATCCAACGTCTATGCTGTTTTATACATTCATTTCAAACACTCGCGAGTCCATACTTCAATAAAAATATATGACTTAAGCAGGAATAATTTTGCCACAGCCTCAACCTATCTAGGGGCGTTAATTCAAGGTTTTTACAATATATAGTGGAGTATAAATTTACATAACACTACATCTTGCGTGACATCAATGCTACCGTCTCAACGTGCGAAGTCATCGGAAACATATCGACGGGCTGGACTTTCTGTGCCTTGTAGCCGAGCGGTTCGAGGATGGCGAGGTCGCGCGCGAGGCTCGCGGGATTGCACGAAACGTAGACGATGCGCTCGGGGTGCATATTGGCAAACGTCTTGAGGACCGTTTCCGTGCAGCCGGCGCGCGGCGGGTCGACGACGACGACATCGGCGCGCACGCCCTGTTTGTAGAGGCGCGGCATGACTTCCGTCGCGTCGCCGACAATGAATTCGGCATTGCGCACGTTGTTGTCGCGGGCGTTTTTCTGCGCGTCGAGGATGGCCGGCTTGACGATTTCGATGCCGTAAACCTCATGCGCTTTCTGCGCGAGGAACAAAGTAATCGTACCCGTGCCGCAGTAGGCGTCGATGACCGTCTCTTCGCCCTTGAGGTTGGCAAATTCGAGGGCCTTGTTGTAGAGCACTTCGGCCTGCGCCGTATTGACCTGGAAGAACGAACGCGGCGAGATATGGAACGTCAGGCGGCCGATGCGGTCGAGGATGGTCGGCTTGCCCCAGAGCAGCTTCGTCTCGCGGCCCATGATGACATTGTTGCGGTACGTCTGGATGTTCTGATGCACGCTGACGACATGGGGCAGGCTCCTGCGCAGGGCCTTGACGAATTCCTTTTCGCGCGGCAGCTGCTTCGTCGCCGTGACGATGACGACCATGAGCTCGCCCTTCCCGCCGACACGGCCGACGACATGGCGCACGACGCCCGTGTGTTTGTCTTCATCATATACGGGAATGCGCAGTTCGGTGATGATATCGCGCACAGCATTGACGATTTCGTTGTTGCCTTCCTTCTGGATATGGCAGTCGCGCGTATCGATGATTTCATGGCTGCCCTGTGCAAAGCAGCCGATGATGGTTTTGCCCTTCTCGCGGCCGACCGGGAACTGCATCTTATTGCGGTAATTCCAAGGATTTGCGGCACCGAGCGTCGGCTCGACGAAAACGTCCTTCTGCCCGCCGATGCGCGTGACGGCATCGATGACCTGCTGGCGCTTCGCCTTGAGCTGGGCCATATAGTCGAGGTGCTGGAGCTGGCAGCCGCCGCATTGATTGTAGATGGAGCAGATTGGCTCCACGCGGTCAGCACTCTTTTTGAAGATTTCCGTCAGGCGGGCCTTGGCGTACGTCTTCTTGACCTCCGTAATCACGGCCCGGACTTTCTCCCCCGGCAAAGCATAGGGCACGAAGACCGTAAAGTCCTCATAACGCCCTACGCCTTCGCCGCTCGTGCCGAGTGCGTGAATTTCGATTTCGTATGATTTTCCTTTTTCGACGGGAACTTGTTTTTTCATTTCGTTTCTTTTCACTCCATAAAATCAATGGCCGGACAATTCTTCGGCACGCGTCTGCAGAAAATCTGTCAACGCCGACGCGAAATTCACGCCGCTGCGTTCTGCCAAGACGGCCAGCCACCAAACGCATTCGCCAATTTTTGCCGGCAGAATCTTTTCCTCTGCACTTGGCCAGCGTCCTTCTTTCGCCATAATCTGGCGGCCGACCAGTCCGGCATCGGTAAGAAAAGCCAAGGCATCTTCTTCCTTTTTCTTTTTATCTCTTGGCAAATTCTACTTTCTCAAAGAGCTCCTCCGGCTTCGCGAGGATGACCTTGGCGCCGTGCTCTAAAAGCTCCTTCTCGGGACGGAAGCCCCAGAGCACGCCGATGGGCAGAAAACCGGCGTTGACGGCCGTGTCCATATCGACGCTCGTATCGCCAAAATAAGCGACTTCTTCCGGCTTAACGCCGTATTCTTTGGCCATCATCAAAGGCTTCTTGGGGTCCGGCTTAATCGGCAGGCCCGGACGGTCGCCCATGACCGTCGTAAACGTGCCTTTGGGGAACATGCCCCCGATAATCTCGTCGGCCGCCTGCTGGTGCTTGTTCGTGCAGACGCCCATCGGGATGCCCATAGCCTTTAATTTGTCGAGCACCTCCTGAATGCCTTTAAACGGCCCCGTATGGTCGCGGTGATGCTCGTAAATTTTCTGATAGCGCTTCATCGCTTCGATGACGAACGCTGCATCCTGTGCCTTGTCCTTCGGCAGCGTGCGCTCGATGAGTTTTTTTGAGCCGTTGCCGAGATAATAGCGGTATTCGTCCAGCGGGTGCGTCGGGAAGCCGTACGACGTCAGCATCTCATTGACGCTGATGGCGAGGTCTTCCAGTGTATCGACCAAGGTACCGTCAAGATCAAAAATCGCTGCTTTATACTGCAAAAGAAAAATCTCCTTCCTGAAATTCCTGAACGTTTTTTCTCTTTTATCGCTTGCATCTCGCAAAAAACCTTCCCCATTGGGGAAGGTTTTCTTCTTACATATAACAGTATATCAGTCAGCGAGCTTTTCAGCAAGCATCTTGTTGACCATCTGCGGGTTGGCTTTGCCGCGCGTGGCCTTCATGACCTGACCGACGAGGGCGCCTATGGCTTTTTTCTTGCCGCCCTTATACTCGGCGACGGCCTTCGGATTGGCCGCAATGGCCGCATCAACGGCTGCTTCGATGGCACCCGTATCCGTAATCTGGACGAGGCCCTTGTCCTTGACAATCTTCTCCGGGTCATCCGGATTCGTCCACATTTCTTTGAAGACTTTCTTCGCGATTTTGCCCGAAATCGTGTCCTTCATGATGAGGCCAATCATCTTGCCGAGGCGTTCGGCGCTGACCGGCGACTTCGAAATGTCGAGATTATCTTCATTGAGGTTCTTGGCGAGGTCGCCCATAATCCAGTTGGCCGCGAGTTTCGGGTCGGCGCCCGTCGCGACGACAGCGTCGAAGTACTCGGCCATCGCGCGCGAGCTCGTGATGATGCCGGCATCGTACGTCGAGAGGCCGTAATCCTTTTCGAGGCGGTCACGGCGGGCATCCGGCAGTTCCGGCAGCTCACTGCGGTACTTTTCAATCGTCTCTTCGCTCGTGACGATTGGCGGCAGGTCCGGCTCCGGCATGTAGCGGTAGTCATGCGCGTTTTCCTTGCTGCGCATGGAGAGCGTGATGCCGCGGGCCGGGTCGAACGTGCGCGTCTCCTGAATGACATGGCCGCCGTCCTCGAGGACCTCTTCCTGACGCTCAATCTCGTAATTGATGGCATCTTCGAGATTCTTGAAGGAATTGATGTTCTTCATCTCCGTGCGCGTGCCGAGTTCTTTCGTGCCGGCAGGGCGCAGCGAGACGTTGATATCGGCGCGCAGGTTGCCCTCTTCCATGCGGCAGTTCGACACGTCAATGTACTCCATGATGGCCTTGATTTTTTCCATATAGGCGCGGGCTTCTTCGGCAGAGCGCAGGTCCGGCTCGGAAACAATCTCGAGCAAAGGTACGCCCGTGCGGTTGTAGTCGACGTTGCTCGATGCAGAATCCTTAATCGTCGTGCCGGAATGAACGAGCTTGCCGGCGTCTTCTTCCATATGGATACGCGTCAGGCGGATGCGTTTTTTCTCGCCGTCGACATCGATATCGACCCAGCCGTGCTCGGCAATCGGCAGGTCGTACTGCGACGTCTGCCAGTTCTTCGGCAGGTCTGGATAATAGTAGTTCTTGCGGTCAAATTTGCTGTACTTGTTAATCGTGCAGTTCGTCGCGAGGCCGGCCTTGATGCCGAATTCCACGACGCGCTTGTTGACCGTCGGCAGCACGCCCGGCAGGCCGAGGCATACAGGGCAGACATGCGTGTTCTGCTCGGCGCCGAAGCCCGTCGCACAACCGCAGAAAATCTTCGTTTTTGTCTTGAGCTCGCAGTGAATCTCAAGGCCAATGACTGCTTCGTATTTCATCAGTTGTTCCCTCCCAGCTCTGCCATTTCCTTATGGTAGTCCTGACTCTGCTCATACGTATAGGCCGCACGGATGAGAGTTTCTTCCGCGAGCGGCTTGCCGATAATCTGCAGGCCGATTGGCAGACCTTTGCTGCTTCTGCCGCACGGGATGGAAATGCCCGGCAGTCCGGCAAGGTTGAGTGGTACTGTGCAGACATCCTGCAGGTACATCTGCAGCGGGTCTGCCATCATCTCGCCAATCTTGAAGGCCGGCGTCGGGGCCGTCGGGGCCATGATGACATCGACTTTCTTGAAAGCTTCCATATAATCCTGCTGTACGAGCGTGCGGACTTTGAGAGCTTTGAGGTAATAAGCATCATAATAGCCGGCGGACAGAGCGTAGTTGCCAATCATGATGCGGCGCTTGACTTCTTCGCCGAACTTTTCATCACGCGTGTTCGTCATCATCTGCACGAGGTCTTCGCCGTCGACGCGCTCACCGTAGCTGACGCCGTCATAGCGCTCGAGATTCGTCGCAGCCTCGGCCGGTGCGATGAGGTAATACGTGGAAATGGCATATTCCGTATGCGGCAGGGAAATCTCGACGACTTCCGCGCCGAGTTCCTCGTACTTCTTGATAGCCGTGCGGATGGCCTGCTCGACTTCCGGGTCCATGCCTTCGACAAAATATTCTTTCGGCAGACCGATTTTCAGGCCCTTGACATCTTCGACGAGGGATTTCGTGTAGTCCGGCACTTCTGCCGTGCTCGACGTCGAATCCATCTCGTCGTGGCCGGCGATGATGTTGAGGAGGTTCGCGCAGTCCGTCACATCGCGCGTCAAAGGTCCAATCTGGTCGAGCGAGGACGCATAAGCGACGAGGCCGTAGCGCGAAACGCGGCCATACGTCGGCTTCATGCCCACGACACCGCAGAACGAAGCCGGCTGACGAATCGAGCCGCCCGTATCGGAGCCGAGGGCCCAAATGGCCGTACCGGCAGCCACAGCCGCAGCACTGCCGCCCGACGAGCCGCCCGGCACGCGGTCGAGGTCCCAAGGATTGTGCGTGACGTGGTAAGCGGAGTTCTCCGTCGAACCGCCCATAGCGAATTCATCCATGTTGGCTTTGCCGAGGATGACCGGATTCTCTTTCTTGAGCTTCGTCATGACCGTGGCATCATACGGCGGGACGAAATGCTCAAGGATTTTCGACGCACACGTCGTCTTCATGCCCTTCGTGCAGATATTGTCCTTGATGGCGCCCGGAATGCCTTCGAGGAAGGAAATCTCCTCCCCGGCTGCGATTTTTTTATCGACAGCTTCAGCCTGTTTCAGAGCCTCTTCGCGCGTAACCGTCAGATACGCCTCGACATCACCTTCGACCTCATCGATGCGCGCGAGCACATCTTTCGTGAGCTCGACCGAGGTGATTTCCTTATTGACGAGCATGTCATGGAGAACATGCGCCGGTTTATCATATAATCTCACAATCGTTCCCTCCGTCAGTCCTCAAGTACCTTCGGCACCTTGAAATAGCCATCTTCCTGCAGTGGCGCGTTCTGGAGCGCCTCTTCGCGCGGCAGCGACGGCTTCACGACGTCTTCACGGAAGACATTCTGCATCGGCAGGGCATAGGTCGTCGGCTTGACATGTTCCGTATCGACCTTGGAGAGATTGTCCATATACGTCAGGATTGAATCCATCTGCTGGATGTACGTCTCTGCTTTGTCTGCCGGTACCGACAGGCGGGACAGGACAGCAACGTTTTCCAGATCTTCTTTCGTTACTTTCATATTTTCACCATCCAAATAAATTTGCTTTTCAATTTGCATCCAATCTGTTTGCTATTTGCTATGATTGAAAACACTTTTTTATTATAGCACAGATTCACCGAAAAAGAGAACCGCCTGCCACATAGGACAGGCGGCTCTCTCAAAACATTGTGATGGGGTCGATGTCGATGGCGACATCGGCGCGCAGATGAAGGTTCTGTTCCTTGAGAAAATCATGCACTTCGGCAAGGTGCGCGGTCTTGATGAGTACGATAAAGCGGTAGACGCCGCGGAAGCAGGCAATGACGGCCGGCGCTGGGCCAATGGCCTGATAGCCGTGCTGCCCCGCAAACTGCAGCTCGAATTCCTTGACGAGGGCCGTGGCCTTGTCTTTGGCCTTTTCCTCGTCTTCATCCTGATACAGGAGCTTGACCAGACGGCTGTACGGCGGATAAAAAAGGTCCCTGCGCAGGGCGAGCTCTTTCTGGAAAAAGCCCTCGTAGTCCTGCGCAATGCCGCAGGTCACCGCGTAATGCGTGGGATTGTACGTCTGGATGACAACTTCCCCGCGGTGCCCATGGCGGCCGGCGCGCCCCGCTGTCTGCGTAATCAGCATGAAGCAGCGCTCCGCGGCGCGAAAGTCCGGCATATTGAGGCTCGAATCCGCGCTGATGACACCGACAGCCGTGACGTTCGGGATATCGTGCCCTTTGGCGACCATCTGCGTACCTAAAAGAATGTCGTATTCACCGCGGCGGAAACTGTCGAGGATTTCCTGATGTGCAAATTTCGACGTCGTCGTGTCACGGTCCATACGGATGACGCGTGCCGACGGCACGAGCTGGCGAAGCTCCTGCTCGAGTTTTTCCGTTCCCGAGCCGAAGTACTTGATATAGCGGCTGCCGCACTTTGGGCAGACATCCGGCACCGGCTCCCGCACGTCGCAGTGATGGCATTTCAGGATGCCGTTCTTATGATAGACCAGCGGCAGTCCGCAGTAGCGGCAGCGGATGACCTCGCCGCACGAACGGCACATGACAAAGGTCGAAAACCCGCGTCGGTTCAGCATGATGATGACCTGCTGATGATGTGCGATAGTGCTCTCGATAAGCTGCTGCAGGGCCCGCGAGATGATATGGCGGTTGCCCATGCGCAGTTCCCTGCGCATATCGACGCAGTGGACCTGCGGCAGCGGCATGTCGCCGATGCGGTGCGCCATGCTGAGGAGCTGGAACTCCCCCGTCTTGGCGCGGTAATACGATTCCAGCGACGGCGTCGCGCTGCCCAAAAGCAGCACGGCATCATTGACTTTGGCAATTTTTTCTGCCACGACGCGTGCGTGATAGCGCGGCGATTCATCCTGCTTATAGCTCGTATCCTGTTCCTCATCGAGAATGATGAGGCCGATATCCTCTGCCGGCGTAAACAGCGCGGAACGCGCGCCGATGATGATGCCGGCTTCGCCCCTGCGCACGCGCACGATGGCATCATTGCGTTCCGCGAGACTCAGCCGGCTGTGCACGACGACGAGGTCATCGGGGAAATACGCCTTGAAGGCCATGACGACCTGACCTGTCAGGGCGATTTCCGGCACAAGCACGATGACGCGCCTGCCTGCGGCCCTGACTTTTTCGGCCAGCTCGATGTAGACCTGCGTCTTGCCGCTGCCCGTAACTCCTTTGAGCAGGAAGCCCTGATACGCCTGCTTCTCAATGGCCGGCAACACCCCGTTCACGACCTGCTGCTGTTCTTCAGTCAGCTCAATCTGCTGCTTTTTCGCTCTGGCGTCGCGATAGCTGTCACGCAGCACACGGCGGCGGCGGATTTCCACAAGGCCAGCCTCCGCGAGATTTTTGACAGTAGCTGCTGTCACCTTTTGTTCCTTCAGCGCATTCATGGACTGCTCCGGCTTTGCCTGCAGCAGCGTCAACAGATGAGACTGTGCCTTCTTCCGATGGAATGAGGCCAGCAGTTCTTCCGTCACCTGCACTTTCAGCACGACGATTTTTTCATACTGAGCCGCGTCGCGCTTGGCCGCATCGTACTGCTTACGCACGATGCGGTATTTCTGCATTTTGTCGAGATAGTCTTGCAGATTTTCCTTCCACTCCGGCAGGGCCTTCGCAAGTTCCGCCTTTTTCTGCGGGCCTTCCTGCAGCAGATATTCGTAGATGGCACGGCAGCCCGGCATCGAGAGCAGAATATGCTCCTTCATCGCTTCGTCTGCCTCGTAAAGCACCGTAATGCGCAGGCCGCTCTTGCCCGGCATGAACAGGCGCATGATTTCGGCCAGCGAACACAGGTAAAAATCCGCGAGCCAGCGGGCCACTTCAATCATCTGCGGAGAAAACCAGCTCTCCTCATCGACCGCGGCAATGATGTCCTTCAGCACAATGCCCTTAGGGGCCTGTGCATTCTCATGCGTCCGGATGACAAAGCCCTCGACCCTGCGATTGCCAAACGGCACAAAGACACGCCAGCCGGCTGCAATCTGGCTCAAATGTTCCGGCACACGGTACGTATACGCCTGCGCTATGCTCTTGACGGGGATATTCACAAAAACATCAGCGGTCTTCATCATCTTTCTCGCCCCCTCCCTGACTTTCCTGCTTTCCATCTGTATCTTCTGTATCTAACGGTAACTTTCATTATACAATGGGAAGCGCTCTATCGTCAAAGCAGGCTACGGCGCATTATCCTCCTTCTGGCAAATCTCACTCCACGGCCAATCCGACATCATTGCGCAGCTGCACGGCCTCGGCAATATGACGATCTTCGATGACGTTCGACGCATCGAGGTCAGCAATCGTGCGCGCCACTTTGATGATGCGGTCGTAGGAGCGCGCGGATAGATTCATGCGCTGAAACGCCGCTTCTAAAATCTGCTGGGCAGCCGCCGTCAAGGAGCACGTCCGGCGCAGGACAGCATGATTCATCTGGGCATTGCAGAAGATGCCGTAAGCGTGCAGGCGCTTCGTCTGCAGGAGGCGTGCGGCCTCGACGCGGCTGCGGATGCTCGCGGACGATTCCGCTTTCTGTGTTGAGGCAAGCTCCTGATATTTGACGCGCGGCACGCGGATATGAATGTCGATGCGGTCGAGCAAAGGTCCTGAAATGCGGCGCGTGTAGCGCCGGATTTCGGCAGGCGAGCACTCGCAGGTCCTGCCGCCCGACTCGTCGCCATAGTAGCCGCAGGGACACGGATTCATCGCACAGACAAGAATCATGCTCGAAGGAAAGGTCAGCGAAGCATGCACGCGTGAAATCGTCACCATGCGGTCTTCAAGCGGCTGCCGCAGCACCTCAAGCGTTGCTTTCGAGAACTCGGGCAGTTCATCGAGGAACAGCACGCCGTGATGCGCGAGCGTGACTTCGCCGGGGCGCGGCACACTGCCGCCGCCAATCATCGCGACCATCGAAGTCGTATGATGCGGACTGCGGAACGGCCGCTGCCGCACGAGACCGCCGCTCTGCGGCAAAAGCCCTGCGATGCTGTAGATTTTCGTGACTTCGAGGGCTTCTTCACGCGTCAGCCGCGGCAGGATGGAACTCAGGCGGCGCGCGAGCATCGTCTTGCCGGAGCCCGGCACGCCGACCATCAGGAGATTATGACCGCCGGCCGCCGCGATTTCCAACGCACGCTTGGCCTGAAACTGTCCCTGCACATCCGCAAAGTCTTCCGTCATCGGCAGTTCATCATTTTCTGCCGCTGCTGCCGCAGGCGTCAAAGCCTCCTGTCCGTTGAAAAAAGCCACCGCCTGACGCAGATGGTCAAGCACATAAACCTTGATGCCCTCGACCAGCAAAGCTTCATTAACATTGCCGCGCGCGACAAAGACATGCGTGAGCCCCGCCTGCCGCGCCGCGATGACCATCGGCAGGATGCCGCGCACGGGCCGGCACTCGCCTTCCAGCGACAGTTCCGCCGCGAAAAATGACTTCTGCAGGCAGTCCGCAGGCACCACGCCATAGGCCGCGAGCAGCCCCATGGCAATCGGCAGATCAAGGCCCGGACTGTCCTTGCGGATGCCGGCCGGCGCGAGATTAATCGTGACTTTTTCCTGACGCAGCTGAATGCCGGAATTGCGAATGGCCGTGCGCACGCGTTCTTTTGACTCACGCACGGCCGTGTCCGGCAGTCCGACAATATCAAAAGCCGGCAGTCCTGCTGCCGAGTCAACCTCTACCGCAATTATGAGGCCGTCGACACCAAGCGTCGTGCCTCCAAAAGACCTTGCGAACAAAGCATTCCCTCCCTTGCAAACCTGTCAACCGTTCAAAGGTTCACACCAATAGACGTCATGTCTCGAAAGCCCCCTGCAGATGGCGGAAGCGCCAGTTCGTACCTGCAGCATAGACTTCCAGGACATCAAAACGACAGAGGCACCCCTCAAGATGCCTCTGCCGCAGAAACCAGCGAGCAGACTGGATGATTTTTTGTTGTTTACGATAGCCGACGGCCGCGGCCGGACGCCCAAAGCGTTCCGTGCGTCTCGTCTTGACTTCGACAAAAATGACAGACTGCCCCTCACGGGCAATGATGTCAATCTCGCCGCGCGGCGTGCGGAAATTGCGGGCCAGGATTTCACAGCCATGGTCCTGCAGGAATGCGGCCGCAGCGTCTTCTCCCTGACGGCCAAGAATCGTTGTATCCATAGTCCTCTCCGTATTCACCTATAATTTCCTATCGCTTCTTATAGATTTATTATAGGATGTCCATGAGAGAGAGTCAAGTCACTTAAAAATCTCTTACCAGTGAACGTACTGGTTCAAACGAACGGCGGTGAATCGGACACGGACCGTATTTCTTCAACGCCTCGATATGCTGGGCCGTGCCGTAGCCCTTGTGCTGGGCAAAGCCGTATTCCGGATAAATCTTGTCGTATTCATCCATGAGCCGGTCACGCGTGACTTTTGCGATGATGGAAGCCGCCGCAATCGAAGCAGACTTCGCATCGCCCTTGATGATGGACTGCGACGCCATCGGCAGATTCTCCAAAGGAACTGCGTCGATGAGGACCTCCTGCGGCTCCGGCTGCAGGGAAAAAATCGCCTCATACATGCCATTGATGGTCGCCTGATAGATATTGACGCGGTCAATCGTCTGTGCATCGATGAGAGCCGTGCCCACGGCAATGGCTTTTTCCTGAATCTCGTCAAAGAGTTCCTCGCGGACCTTGGCCGAGAGTTTCTTTGAGTCATTGAGTTTTGGCAGGCAGAGGTCATGCGGCAGAATGACAGCAGCCACAGAAACAGGGCCGGCCAGAGGCCCTCGGCCCGCTTCGTCAACGCCTGCAACAATCTCATGGCCGCGCGCCCATGCCTCATGCTCATACGCGTACATCTTCAAAAGGCGCGCATGCTCGGCCTGTGCCTTTTCATAGCGGCGCACCAGTCTTGCTGCAGCCTTGCGCGGGTCTTCGCGGCAGGCTGCGAGAAACTCCTCGCTGACTTCCGGCGCGGCTAAGGCAGCCTCAAGCTCTTTTATCGTGTAGTCTGCTATCGGTCTCATGCCTTATCCCCTTCTGACGCTGCAGCTTCGCTGACTTTTTCTTTGCCGTCCGCGCTTTCGTCTGCCGGCACTTCGTCCAAGGTCACGAGGCCGAGCTTGCCGCTGCGGAATTCGTTCAGGACGATATTCTGCGCTTTCTCAAGGTCAACGACGCCGCCCTTGACGAGGCAGCCGCGCTTGCGGCCAATGGCCTCCAAGAGAGCAAGGCCATCTTCCGGCATTTCTCCCTTGAACTTGAAGCGTTCCTGCAGGCGTTCCGGATAATCGCGGCGCATGACCGACAAAAGCAGGGCCGTGACCTGTTCGCGGTCATAGATATCATCGTTGATGGCGCCCGTGAAGGCCAATTTAAGTCCGACGGTCTGGTCCTCGAACTTCGGCCAGAGGATGCCCGGCGTGTCGAGCAGGTCGAGCGAGGCGCCGATTTTTATCCACTGCTTGGCGCGCGTGACGCCCGGCTTGTCCGCGGCCTTGGCCTTGACAGCGCCGGCCAGACGGTTAATCAGCGACGACTTGCCGACATTCGGGATACCGAGAATCATGCAGCGCGCCGCGCGCGGACGGCCGCCGTTCTTGACGAAGCGGTCGGTCTTCGGGCGTGCGAGTTCTTCGGCCTGACGCACGAGCTGTTTCATGCCGCGCCCCTTGACGGAATCAATCGCGACCGCCGGAATGCCCTGTGCGCGAAAATACGCCAGCCAGCGCTTCGTACTTGCCGCATCGGCGAGATCGGATTTATTGAGCGCAATGAGCCGCGGCTTATCCTTGATGATGTCCGCGAGCATCGGGTTGGCACTGCTCGCTGGAATGCGCGCATCAAGAAGCTCGATGACGACATCGACGAGTTTGAGGTTCTCCTCAATCAGGCGCTGCGCCTTCTTCATATGCCCGGGGAACCACTGGATGCCCGGCAGGTCGTTTCTCGTTTCTTTTTCCATTTCTGTTCCTCCGTAAAAAATCTTATGTCCATTATAGCATATGACGACATTTTAACCTAATCCGCCAGAAGTCCTCCACCTCTTAGGTGGGGGATGAAGGCTGGTATAGCGAATTTACGTAAGTCATTGAGCCATACCATTGCTCTGTAGATAGTTCTGTAGT
>USAK01000029.1 GCA_900552565.1 uncultured Selenomonas sp.
GACCTCGCCCGCCTCGGCGGTGTCATGGTCAAGGGCACGACCCTGAAGCCGCGCCGCGGCAACGACGGCGTGCGCATCACGGAAACGCCGAAGGGCATGCTCAACTGCATCGGCCTTGAAAATCCGGGCGTTGCGGTGTTTCTCAAGGAAACCCTGCCGCGCATCAAAGCGTACGGCATGAACGTCATTGTCAACATCTCGGGCAGCACGGCCGAGGAGTACGGCGAGCTCGCCGGCCTCCTCGATGTCGATGGCGTGGCGGCAATTGAGCTCAACGTTTCGTGCCCGAATGTCAAGGAAGGCGGCATCGTCTTCGGCACGGACCCGGCAGCAGCTTCTGCCGTTGTGCGCGAGGCTAAGGCCCATACAAAAAAGCCGGTCATTCTCAAGCTCTCGCCGAATGTGACGGACATCGTCACGATGGCCAAGGCAGGGGAAGAAGCCGGTGCCGATGCGATTTCCCTCATTAATACGCTTCTCGGCATGGAAATCGACATTCACCGCTATCAGCCGGTGCTCGGCAATATCACCGGCGGCCTTTCGGGCCCATGCGTCAAACCTGTAGCCGTACGCATGGTCTGGCAGGTCGCACAGGCCGTCCATATCCCGATTATCGGCATGGGCGGCATCGCGAGTGCCGAAGATGCCGTCGAGTTCTTCCTCGCGGGCGCGAGTGCTGTTGCCGTCGGTACGGCAAACTTCACGGACCCCGAAATCACGATGAAAATCTGCGACGGCCTGACGAAGTACCTCAAGAAGCAGGGCTTTACGCATATCAATAAAATGGTCGGCAAAGCAAATCCGGGCTTTCTCGGGTTTGCCAAGGCCGATTCAGGGGAAGGAGCGAAGGCAGAATGACGATGAAAGCAGATGACCGCCTGATTGCGGCGCTTGACTTCCACACGATGGCGGAGGTCAAGGCCCTTGTCGAGACGCTCGGTGACAGCGTTTCCTATTATAAAGTCGGCATGGAGCTGTTCTACAGCGTTGGCGGCGAAGTCGTCCGCTATCTGCGCGAGAAAGACAAACACGTTTTTCTCGACCTCAAGCTCCACGATATCCCGAATACCGTCGCCGGCGGCCTTTGCTCGCTGATGAATCTCGGCGCGGACATCCTCAATGTTCACGCGAGCGGCGGCTATACGATGATGAAGACGGCAGCCGACCGCCTGCACGCGGAAGCGGAAAAGCAGGGCGTACCGTGCCCAAAGCTCATTGCCATCACGGTGCTCACGAGCATCAATCAGGAAGACTGGGATGGCGTGGGGCAGACGCTGCCGATTAAAGACGCGGTCGTGCGCCTCGCAAAGCTTGCAAAGTCGGCCGGTCTTGACGGCGTGGTTGCTTCGCCGCAGGAAGCCGCGCTCATTCGCGAGGCCTGCGGTGAGGATTTCCTCATCGTGACGCCGGGCGTGCGTCCGGCGGGCTCGGCGGTCAATGACCAGAGCCGCATTGCGACGCCGGCGACGGCGCTCAAAAACGGCGCGAGCCATCTCGTCATCGGCCGTCCGATTCGCGCAGCGGCGGACCCGAAGGCTGCGGTCGAAGCTATCTTGAAAGAAATGGAGACGGTGAAATAACATGGGTATGACAGAACAAGAAGTAAAAGATCTCCTGATGAAGACGAATGCCATCATGAACGGCCACTTCCTGCTGACGTCGGGCCTGCACAGCCCGCATTATGTGGAGAAGTTCAATGTGCTGCAGCATCCGAAATACACGCAGCAGCTCTGCGAGGCGATGGCGGAAAAATTTAAGGACGCGAATATTGAGACGGTTGTCGGCCCGATGACCGGCGGCATTCTGCTCGCGCATGAGACGGGCAAGGCGCTTGGTACGCGCGCAATCTTTACGGAGCGCGTGAACGGCAAGATGACGTTCCGCCGCGGTTTCCACCTGCATCCGGGCGAGCGCTGCCTGATTGTCGAGGATATTGTGACGACGGGCGGGTCCATCAAGGAAGTCATTGATGTCGTCAAGGCTAATGGCGGCGTGCCGGTGGCTGTGAGCATGCTCGTGGACCGCAGCGGCGGCAAGGTCAATTTCGGCGATGTGCCGTGCACGGCTCTGCTGCATCTCAATGTGGAGACGTACAAGCCGGAGGAGTGCCCGCTGTGCAAGCAGGGAATTCCGATGACGAAGCGCGGACGGACTGGTCGCTAAAGGCAAAAGGCATACCAGTAATGCGACCGTGTGTGGATCGACGGGTAAAAAATAATATAGAATGGAGTCTCTTTGGGAGATACGAGGGGCAGTCAGTGAAAACTGGCTGCTTCTTTTTTTCGTACGCGGGGATGGGGGTCACGGAGGGGAGGCGCCGACGCAGGCTGCCTGACGCTTCGCATGGCCGGTGGCTAAATTTATTTTTTGTCTTTTATGGCAGCCTTACGGAAGGGCTAAACGCACTTCGTTTGAACGACGCCCTTCCGCAAGGGTTCTGGCGGACAAAAAATAAATTCTTCACGCCAGCGGCCAAAGCTCCGCTTACAGGTAGCCTGCGTCGGCTCACAATCCTGCACGTATTGGGTACGCGTGCCGGTTTGGCGATGCTGGATCGTGCTGCGGCTGGATGTGGGGATTTTTTGCTCGTGCTTCGCACATCGCTAGTGCTGAGCCTATAAAGCCTCCACCTTTAGGGGGAGGTGGGCCCGCAGGGCTCGGAAGGGGTCCTTGTCTTCTGCTCTTTGTCGTGATACGATAATAATAGAAAATGTATCTAAAAAGGAGCGATTGCGATGAAGTGCGATTGTGCAAACTGTCCTACGCATGTCTGCTATACGAAGGGGGTCGACTGCACTGGCGTAGATAAAGATACAGTGCTGGCGGAGTATACGGAAGAGGAGCGCCGGATTATGAAGGCGGCGGCTTATGTGGAAGGGACGTTCTACAGCAATATTACGCGGCTGCAGGAGACGGCGGAGTTTGCGAAGGCGATGGGCTATAATAAGCTGGGAATGGCGTTCTGTATTGGGCTGAATGAGGAAGCGCGCTACATTGCGCGGTTTTATGAAAAGCAGGGCTTTACGTTTTACAGTGTGTGCTGCAAGAACTGCAGTGTGGCGAAGAAGGAGCTGGGGCTGAAGCAGGTGAAGCCGGAGCTTCCGCATGAGGCGATGTGCAATCCGAAGATGCAGGCGAAGTTCCTTGCGGAGAAGGGGACGGAGCTTTATATTTCGTGCGGGCTCTGTGTCGGGCATGATACGATTTTCAATCAGAGCTGTGCGGGGCCGGTGACGACGCTTGTCGTGAAGGACAGGCTTTTGGCGCATAATCCGCTCGGGGCGATTTATTCGCGGTACTGGAAGCGGAAGCTTGGCATCATGGAGCCGGGGGAGGTTTAAGAAGGTCGGAGCGTTTACCTCTTGTTAACCAATCGATAATCTCTTTGTGTACAAAATCCTCTATAATGTAAAGTGTAGAAAGTGAATCACGTCGATTTAGAGGGGGCTTCCTCAATGAAAAACGCATTTCCAGCCATGCATTGCCACTGCTTTAAGGACATCAGCCTGAAATCGCAGCGCCGGATGATGCAGGATGCGTCGCGCGGCAAATGGTATAATCTCGTTCGTTTGCGGGATATTCCGGCGTTTGCGGCGTGGCTTACGGATGATTTTCACGAATGGACGGAACAGAGTCCGGACGAAGGGGAGGCCCTGCGCGCGCAGAAGAACGGCATGACCATCGTGGTCTGGTACGATGGCCGCCGGACAATCTGCGGCCGCCACGCCATGCTGCTCTGGCACACGTTCTGCTGCTTTCGTGAGGATATCCTCAACGGCACGGCGCCGGGCAGTGTGAATACGGCGGAAGAAAGCGCGGAAGAAAATACGTTTGAGGAACTTCAGGAAGCCTGATTTCTTTAGGATGCACGGCAGGGGCCATCGTTTGACGATGGCCCTTTTCGTATACTGCGGATGTTGCGGAAATTTTGGAAAAGCATCTTTTGAGGACAGGTGGGGTGGTTGGGCTTTTTCGTTCTGCCTGTGTTATAATAAAGGCTAAGACTTTACGATTTAAAAAGGATTTATGCTCATGGTTCAATACGATGATAAGAAAACAGAGACGCCTGTGCCGCATGCGGCGGTGAGTTCCATCAGCATGACGCTGGGTCTTTTCGCTTTGGGCATTGCGTGGCGCAAGGCGGGGGTGCTTTTAGGGCTGCCGCGGGAAATCGGCGAGGGAATCCTCGCATTTACGTTTGTGCTCTGGCTTTTCCTGCTCGCGCATTATGCGGGACAGGTCCTGCGCAGTCCCAACGGGGCAGGACCTGAGCTCTTTTTGCAGCTCAAGGACCCGTTTTTCACGCTCGTACCCATCACAACGGGGCTTGCGAGCGTTGCGCTGCTGCCGTATGTGCCGGGACTGGCCGAGGTCATGCTGGTCGTTGGCGTCGTGGGACAGCTCTGTTTCAGTTCGTACCATATCGGCGGACAGTGGCAGGGCGGTACGCCGCTGGCCATGGAGACGCCGGCCATGTACATGCCGACGGTCGGCGCGAATTTTGCCTCGGCCATCGCCCTCGGCGCGTTTGGCGAAAATGAATGGGGTTATCTGTTCTTCGGCGCGGGTTTTCTCTCGTGGATGAGCCTCGAGTCGGCCTATCTGTTCCGGCTGCGCACGGATAAGCCGATGCCCGAAAAGAAACGGCCGCTCATGGGCATCCAGCTTGCACCGGCGTTTGTCGGCAGCTCGGCGTACCTTTCGTGCAGCGGCGGGCAGATTGACGCGGTCGTTCTCGGCCTCATCGGCTACGGCATCCTCAATCTCTTTTTCCTGCTGCGCCTCGTCACGTGGATTCTGCGCGTCGGCCTTTCGATGTCGCTCTGGGCGTTCTCGTTTGCCATGGCCTCGATGGTCAATGTCGGTTTTCATCTCTGGCATGCCAATATGACCGGTTCTTTCCACGTGCTCGGCCTGACCTTTGTCGCGTTTGGCACGTTTATCATCGCCCTGCTGCTCTGCGGCACCGCCCGTCTCATCGCCCTGCACAGATAGCATGCAATCGTGCGTATAAAAGTATAAAAGCATAGAGAAAGAGGCATTTCTTCGCGGCCGCGCTGCGGTGTGAGAAGAAATGCCTCTTTCTTTAGTAGCAGACAGGGAGATGTTTAGATGGGAGAATTTTGCTTAGAAAATTATTCGTGCTGACCTTGTTGGCCATGGCCGTGCTGGCCGCAGCCGTGTCCGCCATGGCATTCATGTTCATGATGCGAGCAATGGACGGCCGGGTCATAGTTGAGCTTGCCGGCGAGGAATTCTTCGACGGCCTGGTCGGCACTGCCCGAAGTACCGCCATAGAGCGTGATGCCGGCATTTGCGAGGGCCGACTGAGCACCGGCACCGATGCCGCCGCAAATCAGCGTGTCGACGCCATGCTGCTGCAGGAGAACGGCCAGAGCGGCGTGGCCGGCGCCGTTGCAGGGCAGGACCTCGGACGACACAACTTTGCTGTCTTCAATCGTATAGAGCTTAAAAGCCTGCGTCTTGCCGAAATGCTGGAAAATCGTCTGATTGGCTTCATTATAAGTAACTGCGAGTTTCATGGAAAAATCCCCTTTCATATCATTTACATGGGTCATAGGATTTGCCGGATTGGCAAAGGAATGACAGCAATAGGCTGTCTTGGCATCTGAATTAGCCGACTTGGAAGCGAACGGGCACGGAATGCCGGGCATATCCCGACAAAAAGCGTAGCTGCCGCCCGCAATCTGCAGGGGCCGTCCCTCGACAAGCGCCGCTGTCAGCCGTTTGCGCGCCGAGGCGTAGAGAGCCTGCACGGTCGTACGGGCGACGAGCATCTGCGCAGCGCATTCTTCCTGCGTCAATCCCTCATAGTCGAGCAGCCTCAGGCACTCGTATTCCTCGAGTGTCATCGTGATGCGCGGCCTGTCCGTCGGCGGCTCGGGGCCAAATACCTCAAACTGCGGCCTTTGACAGATGCGGCGTTTTTTGCAGGGTCTGGCCATGGCATCACTTCCTTCCTGAACTTCCTTGAATTTCTGAATTGTTGTTATTGACATATGTCATTTACTATCTTTATTATACCGTATTCCTGACATATGTCAATAACTATTATTTTGCATAGCACTTACTATTCTCTTTTCGTATGACACTTTCTTTAAAGTAAGTATTTCTCATAACAGCCATCTTTTTGTATAATATAGTTGAAAAGAGATTTCAGGAAGTTTTACCGTTTTAGCGAATATAAGAAGATAATAGGAAGATTCTTTCCTTATGATAAGCACAGTGAAGGAACAGTGAAGGATAGGAAAGGAAAATATCATGAACAGCAATAAAGATAGAGAAAAAACGGAAGGAAAAAGCGGCCCAAAGATGTCACGCCGCAAATTCTTGGCCATCTGCGCGAGTGCTGTTGTGCTCGCTGGCGGCGGCTGGGCGCTGTCGCGCAACGAGGTAGTCAATCGTCTGGCCGGCAGGGCCATGGGCGCGGCTCAGGGCAAACTGCCCATCGATTATCTGCGTCAGGTCATCGCGGCCGACAACGAACACGCGCGCACGATTATGTGGCAGTCAGATGTAAATCTGCACGAACCTGCGGTCGAATACCGGCTGCAGGGAGAGAGTCATATCTCGTCGGTACCGGCAGAACACGAGACATTTGCCGATGACGGCGTGAGCGTCGAGCTCTACACGGCAAAACTCAGCGGACTTGAGGCCGGCAAAACCTACGAATACCGAATCAAGGCTGATGGCCAGCAGGATGACTGGCACCGTCTGCAGACTGACGGCGGCGGCTGTTTTTCCGCCCTGATTTTCCCCGATTCACAGTCGAACGACTACACCGACTGGAAAAATCTCGCGCAGGATGCCGCTAAGCGTAACGGGCAGGCAGATTTCTTCATCAACATGGGCGACCTGGTCGACAACGGCGAGGACCACCGTCAATGGGATGCGTGGTTCGATGCCTTGGCCGGCATCATCGATCGCATCCCTGTGGCCCCGCTCATGGGCAATCACGAGACCTACAACGAGCAGTGGAAAGTCCGCGAGCCCGTGGCATATCTCAGGGAGTTTGCCCTGCCCGACAATGGCAGCGAAGAATTTGCGCGCCGCTATTATTCGTTTGACTACGGCGAGGCTCATTTCATCGTCATTGATACGCAGACCGATGAAGCCGCTGACTTTCATCAGGGGCTTCTTGAGACGCAGCAGGCCTGGTTCCGCGAAGATGTCAAAAAGTCTGACAAGAAATGGAAGATTGTCCTGATGCACAAAGACCCGCTGCAGTACCGCTTCACACGCAATGCTGACCGCAAGGAAGGTTTTTCCGATGAAGGGCGCGAGTGGATGCCGCTTTTTGACGAGGCTGGCATCGATATCGTCTTTTCCGCGCATCTGCACACGTACCGCAACCGCGGGCATATCAAAAACTTTCAGCGCGATGAGAGCGGCCCTCTCTACATCCTGACCGGCGTCGCCGGCAACGTGCGCTACCCCGGCCTCTGGATTGACCATGCCCTCGACAAAGTTGTCGCGCCCCAGCCCGAGACCGACAACTACCTGACCCTCAGCGTCAGCAAGGACAAGGCCGACATCGCCTGCTATCTGCCTGACGGCACCGAAATCGACCGCGAGACACTCAAAAAATAAAATAAAAAGAGCGATGCCCCGCAGCATGCCCCGCCGCCATGACGGCCGCGAGAACATGAAACAGGAAAGGCATCGCTCTTTTTTGGATGTATTCATTTGAATGTATCAAATCAGTATGCCCTGCAGATGGTCCACCTCATGCTGGATAATCTGGGCAGGGAAGGCCTTGAATTTCATTTTCTTTTTCTGGAAGTTCATATCCTGAAATTCGACTTCAATTTCCCGATAGCGCTGCGCCTCGCGTTCGCCAGTGAGGGAAAGACAGCCTTCCTTTGCCGTATAGGGGCCTTTCTGTCTGACAATCTTCGGATTGAACATGACCATATTGACCGGGCCGACATTAACGGCAATGATGCATTTTGCCACGCCAATCATATTGGCCGCCATGCCGACGCACGAATCCGCATGCGCCTGCAGCGTATCCAAAAGGTCCATGGCCACGGCCTTGTCAAACGGCGTGGCAGGAATGGATTTCTGCTGCAGGAAAAATGTATCGTGCATGATATCTCGAACCATGAATGTTTCTCCTCTCGTTTCTTCATTTTATAGAATATCTATCATGATTCTACCATGGAACGGCCCGCATAGAAAGGGCAGGGGAGCACGCATTGTGATAAAATCCATACCATGTTCTATAGTTATGTGCTATACTAAAATTTAATGTATCATTAGACGAAGGTGAGGAACATCATGGAACGCAAGAAAATCGTACGGAATGCATACGCACTGGTCGGCCATCTGTCCAAAGGCTACGATGGCATGATGAAGAACGAAAGCCTGCTCGGGCGTCTGGCCATCCGTTTTTTCTGGCGCCTCAGCGGTGAACGCTACAATGAATTCATCCAGCAGACCTTCCAAGGCATACCAAAAAACTTCGCCGGCAAACTTCTGGAAGTGCCCGTCGGCACAGGCGTACTGTCCCTGCCGCACTACCGCAAAATGAACCGCGCCGACATCACGTGCCTCGATTATTCCGCACAAATGCTCCAGCAGGCCCGCACCTCGCCGCTCGCCCAAGACCTCGACAACGTAACATTTACACAGGGCGACGTTGGCCATCTGCCGTATGAGGATAATTCCTTCGACTGCGTCCTGACCCTCAACGGCCTGCACGCCTTTCCCGACAAAGACGCCGCCTTCCAAGAAACCCACCGCGTCCTGCGCGACGGCGGCACCTTCACCGGCTGCTGCTACATCAAAGGCGAAAACAAAATCACCGACCTTTTCGTTGAATACTTCTGCGTTCCCTGCGGCTTCTTCACCCCGCCGTTTGACACCGCCGCTACCTTAGAAAAACGTCTGCAAAGCCTCTACCGCCACACCCGTCTCACCAAAACCGCCTCCTTCGCCGGCTTCGTCTGTGAAAAATAAAAGGTCATCAAAAGAACCAGGGGCATCCGCCTCCCATCCCCAGGCACACCCAATCTCAACGAACCGCGCGGAGCCCAGCGACCGCGCCCATATACGTATCCACCAGCAACCCCGATTCCCCCAAAAGCCAACGCCCCGCGCGGAGCCCGCGACCGCGCCAGCACACGTATCTAAAAATACCTCACAAAAACGATCAACCAAGCTCCGCATACGGCAGACGAAAAAGACGAGTCTCATTCGATTGAGACTCGTCTTTTCGCCGTACCTAGGGCCGGGGGACTATATTTCGCCTGCAGGCGCGCAGTGACCGCCCGCAGGGCTGAACCCCGAGCAGCAAATCCAAGCGAGCCACAATGTCAGAACGCCGCGGCAGCGGCGAACTCCCAAAGCACCGCGCACCCCCATGGGGTTCATTTAACGAGCACCGAAGCCGAAATATAGTCCCCCGGCCCCTTGCTGGTCCAGCCTCCGTATGCACAACTCCGCATTACTCTGCCGCAGTACAGGGAAACGTCAAAGTAAACACCGTTCCTTCTCCGAGCGCACTCTGTACCTCAATCTTCCCCCCGAACAGCTCCACGAGGAATTTCACCAGCGACAGCCCAATGCCATTTCCCCCCGATTTGCGCGCCCGTGCCTTATCCACACGGTAAAACCGGTCAAAAATCCGCGGCAAATCGCTGGGGGAGATGCCAATGCCGTTATCTTTAACAGTAATCTTCACCTTATCGCCGTCTTTTTCGCTGCGCACCAGAATCGTGCCGCCCTCCGGCGTGTACTTCACCGCATTTTCCGTCAGATTGTAGATAATCTGATTAAACAGCTCCGGCGCCGCCGAGACAAGCAGATTTTCGTCCGACGGTTCCACCTGCAGCGTCTGCGATTTTCCTGCCGCTTTATCCTGCAGCAGGCGTCCCGTGCGCTCCAGCGTTTCATTGACAGAAACCGGCACGCGCTTGACTTTTGTACGCCCGTGGCGGCTGTCAAGACGCGCGAGCTCCAGCAGCCCCTTCATCAGGCGGTTCATGCGCTGCGCCTCCTGATAGATGATATTGATGAAGTGATGACTGGCCTCCGGGTCCTTGAAATCATCGTCCAGCAGCGTCTCCGCAAAGCCCGAAATCGACGTCAGCGGCGTCGCGAGTTCATGCGCCGCATTGCTGACAAATTCCGCCTGCCGCTGGTTGATTTCCTGCAGCAGCGAAATATCGTGGAACACGGCAAGCACGAGTTCATCCGCACCATCGCGGAACGGCGCGAGAAATACCTGAAACGTGTGCACCGCGCCATTTTCGCCGTCAAGCTGCAGCGTAATCGTCTGTGCCTTGCCCTCGCGGCAGACGACCTGCGCTGCCTCCGAAAGCTCCGCACTGCCGATGACATGGATGCTATGGCGGTGCAGCTCATTGCCCTGCAGATGGAAGCTTTCCTCGGCCTGACGGTTCGTGCTGACGATGAGGCCCTGCTCATCAATCAGCATGATGGCATTGTCCGTATTGTTGAGGATCAGGCTCATCTTATGGGCCTCGTCCTGCGATTCCTGTATTTTCCGCGAAAGATTGGCCGTCAGACGGTTGATGGTTTTGACGAGCGTATCAAATTCATCATCACCGCTGCGCCAGCGCAGGCGTTTGCGCAGATTGCCGCCCGCGATTTCCATGGCATCGAGGCTCAGGCAGCGGATGGGCTGGACCTGACGGTGCGCGAGCCAGATGGCGACAATCAAAGCGGCGAGCAGGGCAAAGAACAGTGCCGACAAAATAACGTGCAGCCCTGTGTAGTACGACTGTTCCATCGAAGCCAGCGAAGCCGACGTCCTGATGATGCCGATGAGCTGGCCGTTGCGGTAAACCGGCACGGCGACATACATGAAATTCTCATGCAGCGTCGCACTTTCACGCACGGCAATGCCGTAATCCTCACTGAGGGCCTGCTGGATTTCCTCGCGGCCAAGATGATTCCCCATCGTCTCGCTCGGCTCCGACGTATCGCCAAGCACCGTGCCGTCCGCGTCGACAATCGTAATGCGCAGACTGGTCTTATCGTGAAGTTCGCGCAGCGTCGTATCAAGCGTTGCCGTATTTCTCGTGTAGAGAATATCCTCAAACGCCGTCTCGACGATTTTTGCATTGAGAATCAAAGTATTGCGCTCCTGCTGCATCGTGTAGTCGCGGAAATAATTCAGCAGGATGATGCCGAGTAAAGACAGCGAAACAAGGACGATGAGCAGAAAAGACGAGACCAGACGGCGCGTAATCTTAGAATGAAACAAAAAATCAGCTCCTTTCGGAAATCATCATCAGGGAAAAGCATAGGGGAGACGCGGTAAAAAGCAAGCCGGCGGGGGCTGCCTATAAGCGGAGCTTGGCCGCTGGCGTAAAGAATTTATTTTTTGTCTGCCAGAGCCCTTGCGAAAGAGCGTCGTTCAAACGAAGTGCGTTTAGCTCTTTCACAAGGATGCCTTAAAAGACAAAAAATAAATTCAGCCACCGGCCATGCGCAGCGTCAGGCAGCCCCCGCCGGCGCCTCTTTTCATCGAACCAAATGTTTCGCGTACTTTAGTCCATCGTCGTCTGCCATTCGGGATTGTGGTACGCGGCAAAGCAGCGGTGAATCTGGTCGAGGCTGTTCTTTTCGACGGCGATGTTTTCGGGAAGTTCATCCTCGGCAAAATACCGCGTCTCGGTGGTCTCGATGTTTGGCTGAAAGGCCCCGCCGAGCACTTTGCAGAGGGAGAAAATCTTGATGACGCCGTAGGGCATGTTCATCTTGTTGTGGCGGCGCCAGTCGTCGATAGCAATGACGCGCTGAATCTCGACGTCAAGACCGGCTTCTTCCTTGGCCTCTTTGATGGTATTGGCCGCGACCGACTGGTCGACATCGCACCAGCCGCCCGGCAGCGACCATTTGCCGGAGTTCTCATGCACGAGCAGGATTTTGTCATCCTCAAAGATGGCCGCCCTCGTATCGATTTTTGGCGTCTGATAGCCCGTCTCATTGCAGAACAGTTCTTTGACTTTAGGCAGCGGCAGGTCACTGAGCGAAGCCATCATCTTCGCCGTGATATTGCGGATTTCCTCATAGCGCTCAAGATCAAAACGTTCATGGCTGTAATAAAGGCCGGCCTGCGCCAGACTCTGCAGTTTCTCAATCCAGTCAAGCCAATTCTGTGTCGTCTGCTTCATCGTAAAACCTCTTTTTCTCATTGAATCCCTGTAGAAGATAGGAATATTTCTTACTGATTTTTTTATAGCGGCGCACAAAAGTGCATATTTCCTGTGTGCACTCCATGTATATCCGCTTTACAATTTCGACGGCCTGAGGATTTTTCCTGCTTCTTTCAAAAAATGTATGCAGTGGAAATACATCTTATGCGCAGATTAAGAAAATATTGTGGCAGAATAAAAAATACAACTGTATATGTGTACACTTTTGTTGTTTCTTGACATATTTGTGGAATAGCCTTACACTATTTACGTACTTTCTATCCACATAGGAAGGACATCCGGTATAATTTTTGATTCAGGGGGAATTCCATGTCGGAATTAAACAAGCCGCGGCGTCCGTATGCTCCACGGATGTCGCCGGACAAGTCGTATGAGGAAATCAATTCCTACGTTGTCTTTTGGGGCCTTTTCTTTTCGGTCATCTTCGCACTGGCCGTCGGGTATCTCTGCCTGAAAATCGGCCAGACAGTCGATGCGTTTGCGCCGGTCTCGGTGCTCGCCATGGGCATGGCTGTGCTGTTTCATCGCAGAAACGCATTTCCAGAGACGGTGCACATTCAGGCCATCGCGAGCGCCGGCACGAACATCATCGGCGGCGCGATGTTCATCCTGCCGGCGCTCTATATCCTGAACATCGAGGAGGTTTCCTTTATCGAAATGGTCATCCCGATTGTCCTCGGCGGCGTGCTCGGCGTCTTCCTCGCGACGGTGTTCCGCCGTTATTTCTGCGAGGAGATGGACGGTGTCTATCCGTTTCCGTCGGGCAGTGCGGCGGCAGAGGTGCTCGAGTCGGATGAAGGCTCGAAGGCTCATCTGATGCTTCTGAGCGGTGCCGTGGCCATGGTCTATGATTTTGTGCTCAATTCGCTTGGCTGGTGGCAGGAGCTGCTGACGACGACGACGTTCCAGTGGGGACAGGCTCTCGCGGATAAGTACAAGCTCGTCTTCAGCCTCGACAATGATGCGGCGCTTCTCGGCATCGGTTATTTCACAGGCCTGCGCTATGCGGCCATCATCGCCGCGGGCTCGTTCTTCTCATGGCTCGTCTGCCTCCCGATTGCCTATTATCTCGGCGCGGACCACACGATGGTCGTCGACGGCCAGACGATGCTCTTGGGCACGGCACCTGTCGATGCGGTCTTTGCAAAATACGTCCGCCACGTCGGCATCGGCATGCTGGCGATGTCGGGCATCATCGGTCTGCTCTCGATGTCGGGCGTCGTGGCCCGCGTCGTCAAGCGCGCGCTTGCGGACCTCTTCCAAAAGGGCACGGCACAGAATACGGCGCTGCTGCGCACGCAGCAGGACCTGCCGATGACGCAGATTGTCTTTGGCAGCTTTGTCATGGCGATTTTGTTTGCGGTGTTCTTCCATATGATGTGCTCGAACAGCCTGACACAGACCATCATCGCTTTTGTCCTCGTCATTCTCTTTGCCCTCATGCTCTCGGTCGTCGGCATCAGCTCGATTGCGTTCACGGGCACTGAGCCGGTTTCCGGCATGACGATTTTCATGCTGATTGTTTCGGCGGTCGTCATGGGCGCGGCCGGCATGCAGGGCAAGGCGGGCATTGTCGCGATTCTGATGATGGCGGCATTTCTCTGCGCGACACTGGCGGTCTCGGGCAATTTCATGTCGGAACTCAAGGTCGCGTATATCACGGGCGCAACGCCGAAAAAAATGCAGCAGTGGCAGCTCGTTTCTATCGTGCTGGCCGGCATTGTGTCGGTCGGCGTGGTCTTCCTGATGAACCATGCGTATGGCTTTGTCGGGGATGGGGCGCTCGCGGCGCCTCAGGCCAATGCGATGGCCGCGATTGTCGGGCCGATGATGGAAGGCGGCGACGCGCCGTGGCCTCTGTATATGGCGGGTGCGTTCTTTGCAGTCATTCTCTGGATGATGAAGATTCCGCCGCTGGCGTTTGCGCTCGGTGCTTATCTGCCGATGGGCATCAACACGCCGGTGCTGGTCGGCGGTCTGCTGTCGTATTTTGTTTCGCACAGCAGCAAGGATGAGAAGGTCAATGCGAAGCGGCTCGGCGAGGGCAATACGGTGGCGTCGGGCTTTGTGGCCGGCGGGGCTATCGGCAGTCTGATCAGCGCGGTGCTGCATATTGCCGGGGTTGACTGGTTCGCAAAGGCATGGGCTGCATCGCCGGCGGCGACGTTTGCGGGCATTGTTGCGTATTTTGTGCTCTGCATGTTTATTTATGCGATGGCAAAGCGCGTCAAGGCTTAAGGCAGTATAAGTTGGTACGTTGATTGGGAAAGTCAGTCTGAGTGACGTTTTTTGTCACTTGGGCTGACTTTTTGTGTTATACTGGACGGAGGCGTTTTTTAGGATTAGTACGATTGGCGGGGTTCGTGGAGGCGAGGCGGGGCAGAGGCCTGACACCGCTGCGCGGCGGCCGGCTGCTAAACTTATTTTTTGCCTTTTAATTTGACCTTGCCAAGGAGCTAAACGCACTTCGTTTGGACGACGCTCCTTGGCAAGGGTGCTGGTCGGCAAAAAATAAGTTCTTCACGCAGGCGGCCGAACGCTCCGCTTGTGTCAGGCCTCTGCCCCTCACGGTTCGGGGATTCCGTTACTTTGCCGTCTCGTAAGGCACGGGGGCGGGGCGAGGCCATTGCTTCGCTCGGCCTCTTGGCGTGAGACTGAACTTGTCTGATTTAGGTTCGATAAAAAAGTTAGATATAATATGTAAGAAAGGGGCTGCTCTATGGAAGAAAACAGCAATAATTTTAGTGAGGTAAATCGGGCGAAGAGTGCGCGGCGTCAGGGGATGCTGGCGGCGCTGGCGACGTATTTGATTTGGGGTGTGCTGCCGCTTTACTGGAATCTGCTCGCGCGTGCGAATGCGAATGAGATTCTCGCGCACCGCATTGTCTGGTCGTTTCTGTTTATGCTGCTGGTGTTGGGGCTGACGAAGCGCTGGCGGAGGTTCAAGGCGGACTGCCGCGGGCTTTGGCAAAATAAGAGGCGCGGTGGGATTCTTTTGGCGGCGGCGTTTATTATCAGCATCAATTGGCTTACGTATATCTGGGCGGTCAATCATAATCATGTGATTGATACGAGTATTGGGTATTATATTAATCCGCTGATGAGTGTGCTGTTTGGCATTATTTTTTTCCGTGAGCATATTGGCGGGCTGAAGAAGATCTGTATTCTGTTGGCGGCCATCGGGATTTTTTCGATGACGTATCAACTGGGCTCGCTGCCGTGGGTTTCGGTGGTGCTGGCGGTGTCGTTTTCGGTTTATGGAGCGTTGAAGAAGCAGCTACAGCTCAATCCGTTTTCGAGTATTACGCTGGAGACGCTTTTGATGCTGCCGTTTGCTCTGCCGTATATTGCACGGCTGATGATGTCGCCTGAAAATCATTTTTCGCTGGGGACGCCGGATTTGGCGCTTTTTCTGATGGGAACGGGCGTGGTGACGGCGGTGCCGCTGGTGCTGTTTTCGTACGGGGCGAATCTTTTGCCGCTCAATGTGCTGGGGTTCTTTCAGTATATCAGTCCGACGATTGGGCTGCTGCTCGGGATTTTCTTTTTTCATGAGGAGTTCGGGCTGGCGCAGATCAGCGCGCTGGGGTTTATCTGGGTGGCGCTGGGACTGTTTACGGTGGCGGAGAGTCTGCAGAGGAAGGGATGAGAGACGAAACAAGGAGCTAAACGCACTTCGTTTGGACGACGCTCCTTGGCAAGGGTTCTGGTCGGTAAAAAATAAGTTCTTGACGCAGGCGGCCGAACGCTCCGCTTGTGTCAGGCCTCTGCCCCTCACGTTTTGGATGGCCCGCAGCTTGGCCGTCTCGTAAGGTGGGCTGGGGGAACGAGGCCATTGCTTCGCTCGGCCTCTTGGAGATTTTTTTTGGGGGCTCGTCCGCGCTCGGTTGGTGGGAGTGGCGGGCAAGGCCTTTGCTTTGCTCGGCCTCTTGGCGGTATTTTATTATATGAGGAAAGGATTTATATATTATGGAAGGAAAACGTCAGGATACAGCTGCGGCGATTCTTCGGCTGCAGCAGATTGTCGCGAAACTGCGGTCAAAAGAGGGCTGTCCTTGGGACAGAAAGCAGACGCATGAAAGTCTGAAGCCGGCCTGCATTGAGGAGGCGGCGGAGGTGCTTGGCGGAATTGCTATCCTTAAGGCAACGGGGAAGGCTGAGAACTTGAAGGAAGAGCTCGGGGACCTTTTGCTGCAGGTGGTTTTTCATGCGCAGCTGGCAGAGGAAGAGGGGCTGTTTTCTTTGGCGGATGTGATGGAAACCGTCTCTGACAAGATGGTGCGCCGTCATCCGCATGTGTTCCATGAGCCGATGCTGGCGGAGGATGGCCGGCCTTTGACGGAGTGGAAGGAGATTAAGGCGGCGGAGAAGCAGGGGCGTGAATGGGAAGAGGCGTATCTTCCTGAGGCGTTCGGTGAGGCTGCGGCGCTTATGGAAAGGGCAAAGGCCAGAAAGGGGATTTCCTGATGACGGAGGCGCAGATACAAAAGGCGGCCATGCTGACGATGCGTCTTTGGGGCGACTGGCTTACACAAAAAATAGGCCAGAAGACTGTCGTGCTTGCGGCAGTATGCTGGCCTTTCTGGGATTCGTGCTCATCATCACGATGAACGTGCAGATTCTTCTGTATATCGGTTTTTTCCTCGTCGGTATCGGCTGCGCCAATGTCGTGCCGATTTTCTATTCACTGCTCGGCAAACAGCACGTCATGCCCATCCGTCTGGCGGTGCCGGCGGTCATTGCGGCCTACGTTTACCGGCACATTCTTGACGGATCATTTGCGGCCTTCGACGCAGACCCAGCCATGCTGTTTTTCGATATGAACCGCGGCGAAAGTAAAGCCGGCGGCGCGGAAGATTTTCTCGAAGGTCTCTGGGGTCGGATTGTAGAGATGATACTTCTGGATGTTTTCCTGCACTTCTGCCGGCAGGCCCTCATGGCCGTAAATCTCGGCGATGAGCAGGAACGTGCCGCCCGTCTTGAGCACGCGCGCGACTTCCTTGAGATTTTCCGGCGGATCGGGCCAGAAGTAGAAGCTTTCGACGGTCGTGATTTTGTCAAAGCTCTCGTCAGCGAACGGGAGCGTTTCGACGGAGCCCTCGATGATGTCCATTTTGCCCGCGGCAATGGCCTCGGCATTTGTCTTTTTTGACGCAGCAACCGATGTTTTGGAATAGTCCACACTAGTCAGATGGCCGGTGTGGATTTTTTTGCTCATGTTCCGCAGGTTTGCCCCGCCGCCGCAGCCGATGTCGAGTACATTCTCATCGCCGCGCCAGTGGAAAAACGAACGTCCCCAAGCGGTGCATTCGGCGTGGCTCTTGTTCATGCGCGCGAGCATCTGCTCGCCGGCTGTGCCCGCCGGTTTGGCCGGATTGCCCTCGGCCGTAATTTTCCTCTGCTGTGCCAGCTGGTCAGCCGTCATATCCGTGGTATTGCTCATAAAATATCTTCCTTCCTATATGTTCTATGGATATTTACTGTCGCTTTCAGTTTAACAGATTTTTTCCGAAAGCACAAAACAACAAAAAATGGCCGCCGAAGCAGCCATTGGTGCGTGTTCAGTCTTTGCGTTCGCAGGAGACGAGCAGCCGCAAACTATCACAAACATCTGCGTCTTCCATGTCGAACACCTCGCTTTCATTTTTCCGGAAATAATCGGCCAGCAAGTCGTGGGAGACCTAGAATTCTTTTTGTATTCTCTTTATCGAAATCGTATGTTATAATAAAATTATCGGGAGTATTTGCTGTTCCCGATGGCCACCAACGATAGGCGGTTTGATGATGGAGGGATTTTTGTACACCCTCCACAGCGGACTGTCGTCAATGCGGGCGGCAAGGCCATCACGAACGTCACCAACAATATCGGCGACCTCTCCGACAGTGCCATGAAGTATGATGCCGACACGAACAAGACGAAGATCACGCTGGCAGGCGAGGGTGGCACAACCATCACGAACCGTTCATTCGTATCAAATCATTCATCAATCAAAAAAGAAAAGGGGAAGATCACATGAACCGGATTTACAAGGTCATCTACAGTAAAGCACATCAATGCTACATCGTCGTATCAGAACTTGCAAAGAGGAATCATAAGAGCAGCCAGCCGTCCATCGACCACAGCACCCCAGCCCTGGCCCGCATCATCGCCCTGGCCCTCACCGCCGGTGCCCTGACGTGGGGAAGCACGCCAGGCATCAGCTGGGCCGCGAATAATACAGCAGGAAGTGGCGATGGCGTTGCCGTTGGTACAGGCAGCAGTGCACCAAAGGCAGAAAATGTTGCCATCGGTAAGGGAGCTACTATTAGTTATTCTGGCGGTGTTGGACAACCGTCTACAGGTGACATTGTGATTGGTGGCGGTGCTCATATCAATAACTACATTGATCAAGGCGGTGGCATCGCAATTGGTGCTAATTCTTTTGTTGAAAATATGACAGGAGGATTGGAACGTTCATTTGATTTTAAACAGGCTGGCTATTTTATCATTGGGGGGGAGCCACGTGGTTTACCTTGGGACCCGACTAAAATGGTAACTGGAGTAGCTGTTGGACAAAATACATATGCGCGTTCTGGCAGTATTATGCTTGGCACCCATAATTATAAAGGGGATTTAGGCGATGTAACTGTTGATAGTGCAAATACTAAAGCTCAAAATATGTCGTTATTTTCAACAACATTAGGAGCAAATAGCTATTCTAATGGCCTTTTTTCTTCGGTAACAGGTGCATATTCGATAGCTTCTTCTGACTATAGTGGCGGTGAACATGCCAGTAAAAATTTTGGTGCAACTATTACGGGCTCACTGAATAGTATTGAATCGGCAACGTCATCAAATGAGTATTCTGGTGTTGCCAACAGCATTGTGGGCTTGGCCAACAGGACTTCTAATTCCAATGGCTCTCTGATTTTTGGCGCAGGTAACGAAATTAAGAATTCCATTACTGATATTTCTGCTCCTACAAGCGGTGGAGATTCATCGAAGGCTTTGCAGGACAGCTTGATGAAGGCAGTGCAGGATAGCGAAAGCGGTGGAGCTACGCTTGCCATTGGTGGTGGAAATAAAGCGGATTATACCCAAAAAACATCTATTATTGGTGTGAATAATAGCGTAGTAGGAGAAAAGAGCAGTATCAGCTCTTATAATTCTATTAATGGTTTTAAAAATACGGTAACAAATGCCAGCCATGTAAAGGTACTGGGTCAGAATGTTACGATCAATAAGGGCGCCGATTCCAACACGGTCATCGGTGATTATCGCACCGTAGCAGAAGGCCAGACCCATAACGTGATTATCGGCAATGCCGACGAAACGGCGCCCATCACAACAGAGAAAAAAGACACAGTCATCCTCGGTCATAATGCTAATGCCACTATCGATGGCGGTGTAGCCCTGGGTGCCGGTTCTGTAGCTGCTATCGATAAGGATCAAATCGGTTATGACCCGGCAAATGGTGAACATCAGACTGATACCACTGGCACCTGGAAATCGACGGCAGCTGCCGTTTCCGTCGGTGATGCTTCTAAGAAGATTACCCGTCAGATTACCAATGTCGCTGCCGGCAGTGAAGATACGGATGCCGTCAACGTGGCACAGCTCAAAGCTATCAGCAATACCGTTGATGCTTCGAAGACGAAGTATTACAGTGTCAATGATTCTGCTCCAGGTGCTATATTCGACAATGAAGAGTTTGAAAAACATTATACAAATAAAAATAATGATGGCGCAAAATCGTATTATGCAATGGCTGCGGGATATGGTACATATGCGGCTGGAGACGCAAGTACTGTTATCGGCTCATATTCTGTAATTCAAAATGATAAAGTTAAAGATGGAGACGATGAAGATTTATCCCCTCAAGGGGCTACTGCTGTATCTGTAGGATCGTTTAATTTCAATTTAAACACTCCAATTAAATCATCTAACGATTTTTCAAAATGGTACAGTGGGACAGCTAATAGTATTGTTGGACAGGGGAATCTGACAAAGGATTCTAACGGTGTTTTGATTTACGGTGCTGGCAATAAGATTACTAACTCGTACAGAGGCGATGTACCGATTAATATGTTGGCTGCTTCCATGAATTCCGAGAATTCCGACGTTTATCAGAATCCGGAATCGTTCACAGATAAAGTCGGCGAAGCTGTTTTACAGAGCGGTGGACAGGTCATGGCTATTGGCGGTGGCAACGTAGCAGATAAAGCCTATATGACGCAGCTGATGGGTGTGGGCAATAAAGTACAAGGGGCTGATATCACTTTCACTCCTCCGGAATTACAGGATGATGAGGAAAACTATGAACGTTATATTACGGCCTTTAATAGTGCATTTAATAAGCAGGCAACAAGACTGAACTATGTAGATGGTTTCTATAATAATCTCACAAATGCAAAGAATGATTATGTCATTGGTATGGCAAATGACATTTCTGGTGATGATGTAAGCAGCAATAAATCGAATATCGTCATTGGTGACTTCCATCAGATGAAGAATGGTAGTAATAATATCATTTTAGGATCACAAGATGGGAAACTGACTCAGAAGAGATATAACACAGATGGAACTCTGGGTACAAAGGAAAGTGTAAATCGTTTTACACATCAGGAAAAACTTGCCGATGCCGTCATGATTGGCCATAATGCGGATGTACTGAAAAATGGCGGCGTAGCCCTCGGTGCTGATTCCATTGCTTCTACCGAAGCAGGAATTGCAGGCTTTGATCCCCAGAGTAGGAAGCATGTCAACTCCGAGAAGGATTATTCCACATGGGTATCCACGGATGCCGCCGTTTCTGTCGGCGGTGCAGACCATGAAGTGAAATATAAGGACAAGGAAGGCAAGGAACAGGTACAGATTGTAAAATCCACCCGTCAGATTACTAATGTTGCAGCCGGTAAAGAGGATACAGATGCTGTCAACGTGGCACAGCTGAAAGCCATTAGCAGTACGATGAATACGGATATCGCTGCATCTAAGACGCATTTCTACAGCGTTAAATCTACGGATGCTAAAGCAAAGAACTACAATAATGATGGTGCTACCGCTGCCAATGCTTTGGCTGCCGGTGTTGGAGCAAACGCAGATAAGGCGAGTGCTGTTGCCATTGGTGATACGGCTTATGCAGGGAGTGCGAATGGCGTTGCTATCGGTACTGGCTCTTGGATTCGTTCCAGTGATGGTAAGCCGAATGCGAACGGCGGCGATGTAGCTATCGGACAGGACTCCCATGTCGATTCCTATGTCAATCAGGGTGGGAGCATTGCGCTCGGTCAGAATGCACGCGTTGAAAATATGTATGGCAACACGGAAAAGAGCTGGGCCCTTGGCCAGACTAAATTCGATGATAAAAACATTCCTCTTAACCCAGGCAATGAGGCCGGTGGTATTGCCATTGGCCGTAACAGCTTTGCTCGTACAGGCAGTCTGATGGTCGGTTCTCACATGTATAAAGGGGCCATTGCCGATATAGACGAAGTAGATGGTACAGATTCCCAGAAACTGCGCGAGAACTTCAATAATATCAACATGACGACCCTTGGCACGAACAGCTTCAACAATGGTACATTCGCTACTGTAACGGGTGCTTATTCCGCTACGACGGCCAAGAAGAAGATTCAGAACTTCGCAGCTACCGTAGATGGTTCGCTGAACAGCATTGAATCGTATAAAGATGCGGCCGATAATTCGGGCGTGGCTAGCAGTATCGTCGGTACGGCCAACCGGATTGCCAACTCCAACAATACGACCATTCTCGGTGCGGGCAATGAAGTCACCAATTCGTTGACCGACATCACGGCTCCGACGGAAGGCGGCGCATCAGCCAAAGCGCTTCAGGATACATTGAAGGGCAACCTTCAGCAGGATACCAAGGGAGCTGTCGTGGTTTCCGGTATCGGCAATACCGTCGATTCGTCTCATGGCGTATCCGTACTGGGTTCCAGGAACGTCGTCAAGACGACAGATAATATCCAGCTCCTCGGTGATAACCGTGAAGTGGCAGGCGCAAATGGCTCTGTCATCATCGGCTCAGCTGACAGCAAGATGACGACATCGGTAACTGATGCAACGATTCTTGGCCATAATGCCAACGTCGAAAAAGCAGGCGGTGTAGCCCTCGGTGCAGGCTCTGTAGCCTCCCGGGAAGCGAGTGTGGCTGGTTATGATCCGGCAACGAAGACAGATTCAACAGATTCTTCGGCCACTTGGAAAGCAACCGATGCAGCTGTTTCTGTTGGCAAGGCGGATGGCACCATGACCCGTCAGATCACGGGCGTGGCTGCTGGTACTGAAGCTACGGATGCTGTCAACGTAGCCCAGTTGCAGAAGGCCCTCTCTGGAGCCAAGGATGGCAACGATACGCTGAAATCCGATACGAATGCCTTGACGCTGAATGGCAATACCTTGTCCATGAATGTAGAAGACACAGCTGGGCATAAAGTATCCGGTTCTGTAGACTTGTCCAAGTTTGCGCAGGCCGTCGATACCAATACGACCTATACGCTCACGGGTGAGGCAAATCCGGACAATAATACGACTACCATTACCTTGAAAGACAGCAATGGGAATAAAAATAGTGTGACCGTGGCAACGAAGGATACGGATACGAGAAATACCGTAAAAGCCGGAGAAAATGTCACCCTCGATACTAAGGACAATAGTGACGGCAGCCATGAATACACGGTCAATGTCAAGGCGGATGGCAAGGTAGAAGCTGGCAGCACGAAGATTGTC
>USAK01000030.1 GCA_900552565.1 uncultured Selenomonas sp.
GCGAATGGCTGCCGCGCGTGTAGAATTTCTTGGCATCGACCGTCCACGTGAGATTCGGGTCGATGACCGTGACATCGGCATTGGCGCCGACGTTCAGCGTGCCGGCATCGAGCTGGAAGGCCTGCGCAGGACCCCAAGTCATCTTTTCGATAATCGTCGGGATGTCGACCTTGCCCGTCTGGCAGAGGTCCGTGAAGAGAACGCCAATCGACGTCTCCAGGCCCGGGAAGCCGCTCGGTGCGTACATGTACTCGCGGTCTTTTTCTTCCTGTGCATGCGGCGAATGGTCCGTGACGATGGCATCAATCGTGCCGTCCTTGAGGCCTTCGACCATGGCGTCAACGTCTTTTTGCGTGCGCAGCGGCGGATTCGTCTTCGTGGAACTGTCGTAGAGATTGACACATTCATCCGTCATCGTCAGATGATGCGGCGTGACCTCCGTCGTGACGCGGATGCCGTGGGCTTTTGCCTCACGCACGAGCTGCACGGAACGGCCCGAGCTGATGTGGGCGACGTGCACGCGCGCGCCGGCGTACTCTGCGAGCAGAATGTCGCGGGCCACGGCGATATCCTCGGCGACCGTCGGACGGCCCTTCATGCCAAGCATCGCGCTTCTATGACCTTCGTTCATGACACCTTCTTCAACGAGCGAAGGTTCTTCTTCGTGGTTGATGATGACTTTATCGAACGTATGGAGATAATCGTAAGCATTGAGGAGGACCTTGGCCGTCGGGTCAAAGTGGCCGTCATCGGAGAAGGCCACGGCACCGGCTTCGACCATGTCGCCGAGCTCGGCAAGCTCCTGCCCTTTCTGGCCCTTCGTCACCGCACCGATAATGCGGATATGGACTTTGGCGACATCCTCAGCGCGCTTTTCGAGGCTGCGCACCATGGCTGCCGTATCGACGACCGGTTTCGTGTTCGGCATCGTGGCGACCGTCGTGTAGCCGCCGGCAGCTGCTGCCTTGGAGCCCGACTCGAAGTCTTCCTTGGCTTCCTGACCCGGCTCACGGAAATGCACGTGCATGTCGATGAGGCCCGGCGTGACAATCTTGCCCGTGGCATCGTAGACTTCGGCGCCTTCGGCTGCGAGGTCTTTGCCGACGGCTTTAATCTTGCCGTCTTCGATGAGGACATCCGCAATATCATCAAAATGCTCTGCCGGATTGATGACCCGGCCATTTTTCAGGATCATTTTCATTCTTGTTTTCCTCCCGTCAGAACCAAGGTAAAGAGTGCCATGCGGACGGCTACGCCGTTCTGTACTTCTTCCTGAATGGCGGAATTGTCACCGTAGGCGACGAACGGCGAAATTTCCCAGCCTTTATTCATCGGACCCGGATGCAGGACGAGCACGTCGTCTTTCGCGAGCGCGAGGCGTTCGTTGTTGAGGCCGAAGATGCGGGCGTATTCACGCGTTGTCGGGAACAGGCCGCCCTTCATGCGCTCGAGCTGGATGCGCAGGACTTCGATGACATCGGCGTCCTTGATGGCATCTTCGATGCGTTCGTGTACGACGATGCCCGGCTCCTCATAGAGGAAGCGCGGCAGCAGCGTCTTCGGGCCGGCGATATGTACTTCCATGCCCATCTTGCGCATGCCGTAGATATCCGAACGAGCCACGCGGCTGTGGAGCACATCGCCGAGGATGGCGACCTTGAGGCCTTCGAGATGGCCTTTGTGCTGCTCAATCGTGAAGAGGTTCAGAAGGCCCTGCGACGGATGCGCATGTGCGCCATCGCCGGCGTTGATGATGACCGGGCTCACGACGCGCGAAGCGTATTCTGCGGCACCCTCTGCCTTGTGGCGCATGACGATGGCATCGACGCCCATGGCTTCAATCGTGTAGAGCGTATCGCGCAGGCTCTCGCCCTTGACGATGCTCGACGAACCTGACGTGATGTTGACGACATCGGCGCCGAGGTACTTGCCGGCGAGCTCGAAGGACGTACGCGTACGCGTGCTCGGCTCGTAGAACAGCGTTACAATGGACTTGCCGCGCAGTGTCGGGACTTTCTTGATGTCACGATGAATGATGTTCTTCATTTCCTTGGCTGTCTCAAGTACGAGACGGATTTCCTCTGCCGAAAAATCAGCGAGTCCGAGGACGTTCTTGCCCCGTAAGGATACATTTGTTTTCCCCAAGTCAATCACTCCTTAATACTTTGAAAAATCCGGTTAACATGGTCCATTGTCTTTTCAGCCGAAAATTAGAAAAGGAGCTCCCCTATGCGTATGCATAAGAAAGCTCCTGGCTTTACGTAAGCTTATGACGTTACTTTATCTGGCTCCCTTTATGCGTATCGCAGTACGCATCTTAAAAAGGCAATGATTCTCTTGTTTGACTGTAGTCATTATATCGTATCTTCGTCATAAACGCAAGGCACACGCCGCGATTTTTATTCTGTCATAAATTTTTTTCATGAGCAATTATAATAGGAAAGAAACTTACCATTATACTATGTGTATCATGGATTGTTCTTTTTTCTTCCCTCTGCCAACAGTTCCTTTTTCTGTCCTTCCAGCAAGGATTCAGACACCGATTTCTTTTGAGCAGCTTCTGGCAGGGAAGCATTCTGATCATCGGGGAGCAGGGATGCTGCTCTCTTTTTAAGATACTCTTCTGCAACAGTCTGTGTAATCCTGCCAGTCTGTTCAATAATTTTGTCTTTGGTCGCTAGAAAACTTTTCGTCACCAATTCCTGACGTTCCTGTATTTTCTGCAGCTGCGTCATGATAAACTGATTTTGGCGTTCACGGTCATCCTTAATCTGTGAGGCAAAAATTTCATACTCCAGTGAATCTTTATCATACTGCTGAAGTAAATGCAAGAGCTGTGGCAGCTTTTTCGTCGTGTATTCCTCCCCATTTGCCTGAATCCGAGCGCCTACTTCTTCATAAAAGGCTTCAATTTCACGAATCATCGGCAGAGAGCCTTCTTCGATGATGACGATACGGTTCTTAGCAACTTCCAGCATTTTCTCCTGCAATACAACAAGCTGTTCGGCAAAGGCCTTCATATTCTTCGCACGTGCCTCATCGATGGCAATCTGCGTCAGGCCCTGTGCTTTCAGGAGTTCCAATTGGGCATCACGCATCAGTTCAATACGTTCCTGCTCTTTATCAGCCATCTCTAATTTCAGATTCCGTTCAATCTCTGCTACGCGGACTTTGTCAGGTTCATAATTGTAATTGCTGGTGGAACGGCTGCCGCCCGAGGAAGAAGAACTGCTGCTAAAGATCCCCTTGACTCTGTCCCAAATACTGCCGAATATCCCCATATTATTTCCTCCCAAAACGTCTTCCACCTGCCGGCTGCGAAACCTGCCCAATGTGCAGACATTCGCAAAATGTTCACAGTTATTGAAGATTAGATGGTAGCCGGCATCTCCCAAACAGGCACGTGCATAATTGACGATTCCCTCTACCGGATAAAGGTCAGCAAGCTCATCTTCATTATATTCCTTGACCTCTACAGTGCCGCCATCCAAAAATTTTCCCAAATCCGTACGAATAACATGTGCCTTCGACCAGTCCAGAACGCTGTCATCATCATCACCGGTAAAATGAATGACTTCATTATCCGTTATGTAAATGCCATGATGATAATAAAGTCCATTGAGACGTGAGACCCGGATATGGTCACCGCGCTGTGGCTTTCTGCTTATCCATACTTCCGGTGCTTCAATCGTCAGGAACTGTTCCGGCAATAGCTGCGAACCATCTACCATAGGAATACTCATCATGAATTACTTCTCTTGCTTCTAGTCTTCACTTTATTTTGCAAATCCGTTCGCATGCGAAACATCAAAGCATTGAAATCTTTGTCGCGCTGCTGCAGGGCTTGGCTATATGCCTGGCCATCTGCCATATACGCTGTAAGATTCTGCCGTTTTAATGATGTCAGCCGTTCCAGAGTTTCCTGAGAAACATCTCCCAGCTCTTCTTCCTGCAAGAATTCTCGGATATTGTCCATCCGTATGATAAAAAATGGTTCGGCCCATTTCAGCAGGAACATGCGCTCTTCCGCTTTTTGACGAGAGAATATCATCTTCATCATCTGCTGTTGGAATTTCTCACTGATTTGATACAAGGCAATTTCTACCGCAATCTTATCCTGTAAGTCACCGCCTGCTTGAAAGGCGTATTGCTGATAGATGCCCTTGCGTTCATTTAAATAGAAATTATTGACATTACTTTCGTATTCTCCCAAAATATACAAAATCTGTTCAGCCACCGTATGGTTATTGGGAAGATTTTCCAGCAAATGCCCCTGCAGCGCAAACTCTGCCAGCGGCAGAAAACGCTGACTGCTGGCAAAATAATTTTTCTGCCACTTCGCATACCATTGTTCATAAACATCTGCTTCAATACCATCCTGCTGGCAAAGAAGAACAAACTCATCACGCATACTGGTCTTGAAGACTTTATAGTTGTTCATTCTCGCGTTGTATATATCGATAAGGTTTGTCACAAAGTCACGATGCTGCGCAAAGAACGCAACCTTCTGCTGAACTGCTTTCATAATGCGTGCCATATTCTCGACCAAGAACGTAAAGCTTGCACGCGGCTCCTGCTCCATTTTTACTAATTCATACATAGCATCCGAACCGAGAGAAATTTCATTCAGACGCTGTTCCAAAGTCTGCGCCTGCTGACGAATGGCCAAAATCTGGGACTTGGCCGTGTCCATTCCCAATTCCAGACGGGAAGCCAATACGCGCTGCTGGTCAGCCAGCAATTGATTTTCCCGGTCCGTCAAATGTGGATTATCCGTATAGCGGCTGCTGAGCTGCAAACCAATCTTGGCAAAGGCCTCCATAGTCTCATGCTGACCATCCTCGTATTTCTGCAGGATATCAAGCATTTTTTCCGTGATAGAATATACAGCTTGATAATACTGGATAACTGAGTTATTGATAGACGGAATGTCGTACCCTGAGAGCAACGGACGATAGTCGAAATTTGCTGTCAGCCCCATGGATTGAGCACGCAGCTGGCTGAGTTCTAATTGCTGCAGCTGCTGTAAAAGCTGAGGTCTCTCGATATAGATTTGCTGGTAAATGCGATTGGCTTCTTCATTCATGCTCCAATCGTTATTCCGAAAAATCGGTACAAGCCCATTCTGGACAAATAAATTGAGTGTCATCCGGGCACGTTCATCCTCGGTATAAATCTGGTTGCCCTGAGATACGTTGGCCACATATTCATCATTGGTAAGCTGAGAATTGCAAACGATTAGAGTGCCTCCTGCATGTTCCTTTGGATAATCACGATCCGTCCATACACTGGTAATTTTCCCATATTTGTTGATAATGGTTTGACCGCATCTTGCAATTTCTCGGTGGTCTCCCGTCCAATAAGGCAATCCATCTTCACGCGCTACATACTCAAATTCCGGTATCGTAACAATATGCCAGTTTGTATAGCCGTCCAGATTTAGATTTTTGACAACAGTCATTGCTTCATCTAATGAATACGGCACACGCTGACTGTCTGTTTCTGACTTGAAATACGGAAAATATGTTGGATTCTGCCATAGCAGGCCGGTGTTTTTATCCATCAGGATTCGCGGCTTATTCTTGAAATAGTACCAGCGCTGCGATTTAATGGCTTCCAGGATTTTGCGAGTGCCCGAGCCCAGAGCCGCGATTTTTTGTTCTATTGCATGCAGCGTTTCATCAATCGCTTTTATCTGCGCTTTCATGTTATTTTTCTGCACAAGAAGCTGCTGCCGCTGACTACTCAAGCGGTTCATCTCTGCAGCATTGGCAGGATTTTCTATGCCATCTGCCTCAAACGTAATTTCATTCAGCCTCGCGGTTATATTGTTATACGAATAAGCGTTCAATCGGGTTATCATCTTTGCGGCGCTTCCATTTTCCCCCATATCAAATTCAGTCATAGCAAGTACTCCTTTATAGCTGCAGAACACATTACGTTGTAAAGAAAAGCCGCCCGAGGGCGGCTATATTTCATTGCTGCGCAATATTGAGTTCTTGTTTCAAGGCCTTCTGCAGCGTTTGCGAAAAGTTGATGCCGTAGTTCTCTGCCTGAGCATTGAGCCATGCAGGAATACTAAGCGTTTTCTTGACAAAACGCTTGGCCATTTTCTCACGGATGGCCGGCATAAACGCATCGACGAGGAAAAAAGTCTCGTTCTCTTTGAGTTTATGCGCAGCAGCGAGCTCACGGATAGTCGAGGGAGCTGGCGGTATTTCTTCATCATCCTCCATCCCCCACAAATGCAGAGCTAAAACATCACGTGCTTCTTCAACAGCTTCGGCTTCCGTTTTGCCATACGTTACACAGCCCGGCAGATCAGGAAACGTCACATGTACGCCGTCTTTCTCATAATCGAGCAGCGCGATATAACGATAAAAATCTGGCTTTTTCGTTTTTTCCATATGCAGCGCCTCTTTTCTCCGCAGATATACTTGACAAAAGAAGCTGGATTATTCAAAGTGAAGCCCAGCTTGTCTCTCGATACTCTTCAAATCATTCAGACTTAAATCCTTGACTGGATGACGAACGGTAACGCGTCCCTTCTTCGTCGGATGTTTAAATTGATGATGGTCGCCGACACAGGCAACTTCATACCAGCCATCCTGTTTCAATATCTTGAGTATCTCTCTAGAAGAATAGCCTTTCATGCCTGTTCTCCCTTCATATATATTTTAATACGTACTTTATTACGTGTCAAGATATACATATTAATTAGAAATCAGATATTGAACGGTGTGAAGAGTTTGCGGATGTAGTTGCGGGCTTTGCTCATGACTTTGATGACCGGCTCCATCATCTTTGGCTGGCGTACGACGTACTGCATGACGCGGCGGCGCAGCTGACGGTAATCGGAGTCGAAGTCGCGCAGGACGTCCTCCATCTCTTTCTCGACGGAAACGGCCGGGATGTTCGACGGGATGATTTCCGACGCGCGGCCGGAGATTTTCGCGAGGTCGCCGCGGAACGGGATGTAGCACTCAAGGCCGAGTTCCTTCTGGATGCGCGTCTTGAGGGCTTCCTGCGCCGCGCCTTCGCCGTGGACGATGAAGACTTTTGCGGGCTTCGGGCTCGTGATTTCGCCGAGCCAGGTCATGAGCTGGTTGGCATCGGCATGAGCCGAGAAGCCGTCGAGGCTCTTAATCTGCGCCTTGACGGCGATTTCCTCACCGAGCACGCGCACGCGCTTGATGCCGTCGATGAGCCTACGGCCAAGGCAGCCTTCGGCCTGATAGCCGACAAAAAGAATCGTCGATTCCGGACGCCAGAGGTTGTGTTTGAGATGATGCAGCACACGGCCGGCATCCGCCATGCCCGAAGCCGAGATGATGATGGCCGAGCCTTCCGAGCTGTTGAGGGCACGCGATTCGGCGGCCGTTTCACAGAGATGGACCTGCGAGAAATCCGGCACCCTGCCGCTCTTGCCAAAGAGCTTGAGCGATTCCTCATCAAAATCACGGAAGTTCTTGAGGAAAACGCGCGTCGCAGCGATGGCCAGCGGACTGTCGATGATAATCGGGATATCCGGGTCGAGGCGTCCTTCCTGATGCAGGCGGTAGAGATAATAGAGCAGCGTCTGCGTGCGGCCGACGGCGAACGACGGGATAATGAGGTTGCCGCCGCGGTCCATCGTCTCATTGACAATCTCAATCAGCGCCGTTTCCTTGTCGTAGAGCTGATGCAGGCGGTCGCCGTACGTCGACTCCATGAGCACGAAATCCGCGCCCTTAATGATGGTTGGGTCCTTTAAAAGCGGCTGATTCGGCTGGCCGAGGTCGCCCGAGAACACGAGCTTCGTCTCCTTGTCGTTTTCCTTGACGTAGACCTCAAGAATCGCCGAGCCGAGGATATGGCCGGCATCGCGGAACACGACGCGCAGATTGTCGGAAAGCTTGAGTTCCTCGTTGTACGGCACCGGCGAAAACTGCTTCAATGCGTCGAGGGCGTCATTGATGCCGTACAGAGGTTCCACCGGTGCATCGCCGCGGCGCTGGCCCTTGCGGTTGAGCATCTCCGCATCCGATTCCTGAATATGCGCGGAGTCCGGCAGCATGATTTTCGCAAGGTCGCAGGTCGACTGCGTCGCGTAGACCGTGCCCTTGAAGCCCTCACGTACGAGCTTGGGAATCATGCCGCAGTGGTCGACGTGCGCGTGCGTCAGCAGCACGCCGTCGATGTCTGCCGGGTTGAACGAGAATTCCTCATAATTGTACTCGCGAATGCGTTTCGAGCCCTGAAACATACCGCAGTCCACGAGATACCTGTCCTCGCCTGTCTCTAAAAGATAGCACGAGCCTGTAACCGTATGGGCAGCCCCCAGGAATTCGAGTCTCATAAGAAAACCCCCTTTAAATCGGATACAATTCCTTCCTATATATAATAGAAAGGGATATCATCGTTTCGATTCTGTATCCATTCTTATCGTTCGGTCCTTACTGTATATGAATAATATTCGCATTCATATGTTCGGAATCCTCTTTTTGAACAAAAGATTTACGCAGGATTTACGCAAAATATTCCTGCACAAAATGAATCCACGTTTTGACGTTGCGGTTCACATAGCCGCCTTTCGACCAGGCGAGGACGAGATTTTCGCGCAGCTCCGGACGAAACGGGATGACAGCAATGTCCTGAAAGCCTTTATCCTCATCTGAGCACAAAGAAGCGGCCATCGTCTCATAAAGGAAAGCCCCGCCGCTGCCCTCACGGATGAAATCAAGAATCGTCATGACCTGACTCGAGCAGAGGACAATGCGCGGCGTGATATTTGCCTTATACAGGGACTGCAGGATGGGCTGATTCAGTACCGAATCGTCATTCTGCAGAATCAGCGGCACGTCCCTGAGGTCTTTGGCCGTGATATATTCTTTTTTGGCCAGTGGATGCTGCCGGGCAATGCAGAACGCGAACCGGTCTTTCAGCAGAATCCGGCAGTTGAACTGTGCGGGCGTCTGGTCCTTGAAATTCACCAGACAGCAGTCGAGCTCCCCATTCGTGAGTTTTTCGAGCGAACGCTTCGAGCTGTATTCGTGCAGCACCACCGGCACGGCGTGCGCGGCCTGAAAAGCGCGCAGCATCTGCGGAAACAGCGCGACGCCGCGAATCGGCGGGATGCCCACGTGTACGCGGTAGCTGTCCTCCGGCCGCCCCGCAAAATTCGCGTACATATCATCACAGCGCTGCAGTATATCGACAGCCCTGCGGTAAAACGCCCGGCCGTCCTCTGTCAGCACGACCTTGTTGCCCATATGCGTGTAAAGCTCCAGCGAAAATTCCTTTTCAAGCGACTTTATCGCCACAGAAATTGTCGGATGTGAGACAAAAAGAGCCTCCGCCGCTTTCGAAATGCTGCCATAGCGGCAGACGGCACAAAAATATTCCAATTGCGTAAACGTCATGACAGCCGCCCCCTTATCTCTGCTGTAAAAAAATCCTACACCGGGATGACAAAAATCAACTGTTATTATTATAGTACACCCTCTATAATTTAGCTATGAGGAACATGAAAACTCTAGTCACATGAACGATTCAGCCAGCAGATTATGGAGGAAAACAGTATGAGTACATTTACAGATTCCCAGCGCAGCCGTGCCGCACGTTTTGCCGCGATGCACCGCGAGGAAGGCATGTTCATCCTGCCAAACGCCTGGGATGTCGGCAGTGCCGTTGTCTATGAAAAAGAAGGCTTCCCCGCCGTCGCCACGTCAAGTGCCGGCGTTGCCTACGGCCTCGGTCAGTCCGACTGCCAGCAGATTGATTTTGAAGACCTCGTCTGGCTCGTGACGAAAATGTGCAGCCGTGTAAACATCCCGGTCACGGTCGACTTCGAGCGCGGCTACGGCGAAAAACCTGAAGAAATCAAGAGGAACGCCCGCCGTCTGCTCGTTGCCGGCGCCGTCGGCTTCAACATCGAAGATGGCTCGCCGGATGGCACGATGGGTCCTGTCGAACGTCAGCTCATGGTCATCGATGTCCTCAAGGAACTCAAAAAAGAGTTTTCGCTCGATTTCGTCATCAATGCCCGCACCGATGCGTACTGGTACAATGTGGCCGACGAAGAGACGAAGCTGCAGCTCAGTCTGACACGTGGCCGCCAGTACGCCGAAGCCGGCGCCGACTGCATTTTTGTCGCCGGTCCCGTCGGCCTGCCGGAAGTCAAACGCTTCGTCAAAGAGATTCCCGCCCCTATCAACATCCTGCTCAACGGCAAATACCATGATTTTGACGGGCTTCGCAAAGCCGGCGTGCGCCGTCTCAGCGTCGGTTCCGGCCCCGCCCGCTGCGTTTACCGCAACGTCATCCAGATGGCCGACAGCCTCAAACAGGGCGAATGCAGCGAAATCCTCAGCTGCGATTTCAGCTATAAACAGGCCAATGCATATTTCCAAAAATAAATATACGCCTCGTGCGTTTTCTAGACAGCAGCCGCCGTGCTGCTGTTTTTTCGTAGGCAGAAAAAAGAGACTGCCTAAAAAAGCAGTCCCTAACATAACTCAATATAAAAAGAATATTATTTTTCAGCCGCAGCTTCAGCTTTGTCAATCTGTCCGCCATAGACATCACGGTAAATTTTTGACTTCTCACCGTTCTTTTGCTGAACGACTTCGTCGCGGCTGTTGACGCGGACGCGTTCGACTTTGTTATGGTCGTTGTCGTCGCCGGAGACGCGGTCAACGCGGAAGCGGTTCAGGCTGAGTTCGCGGATTTCGGGGTCGAATTCCTCGGCCATGCGCTCCATATCGCCATCGGCCGCAGCGCCGTTTTCGAGGGCGCGCTCGAAAATCGCGGCAAATTCGTAGCGCGTCAGCGTCCGGCTGCCCTTGAACTCGCCATCTGGGTAGCCCTCGAGCAGGCCGCGGTCGGCGAGTTTTTTGACGTAATCATAGGCCCAGTGATTTTCCGGAACATCCGGGAACAGCAGCGTGCGTTTCTGCGGCTTGGCAGCGGCCTCCACCGTCCCCGACGAAGCACCGACCATCGCTTCGAGCTTCTCAATCTTGGCATTCTGCTGCTGGAGCATAGTATTCTGCTTCTCGACAAAATCCTTGAGCGCAAGGATTTCCTTGGCCATCGCGACGCGGCTGTTCGTCACATGATTGCCCTGACCAAATTTGAAGCTGATGCCGGCGTTGACCATATTCTCCCCGCCGCCGACCGTGCCGCCAATCGAGAGAGTCGTATCCTCATTTGGCTGATAGAATGCACCGACCGCAGCAGCATTCGCGCCACGGTAGTTGCCGTAGCCGACTGCGAAATCCCATTTGTCGTCAGGGTCAAAATCCTGCGGATGCAGGGCCGCGAGAGCTGCGGCACCCGCACCGACGCGATCGACACGGCGGCTGACATTGCTGATCTCGCCGCCCATTTTCTTGAGCTGGGAGACGTTGACAGCGTCATCGTCAGCCGTGCCGGCGGCGACGTTGTGGATTTGGTTGCCAGCCATGCTGACATTGCCGTCCTGCACCGTCAAAGAACGGCTGCCATCGTCCGACTTGACTGTCAAACCATTATTATTGATAGTCGTATTGCCCGCGTTGAACGTGCTGCTGTTGACAGTTTCTGCATTGACCCTCTTAGCTTCAATGCTGTCGAGGCCCTTGATGTCCTTGGAAAGCTTCACATTGAGCGTATCTTTGCCATCCGAAACAATACCAATGTTGCCATCTGAAAGCTTCGCAGCATCAGCACCACCCCTGATATTCGTTGTGCTGTTGAGCTTCTGCTTCAAGGCTTCACCACTGTCGCCGGCAAATTTCATACCGTCGTCCATCGTGGCAACCGTACTGCCATCCACAGCCACTCGTTTGATGTCCGTGGTGCCATCCACGCCTTTCGCAGCTTCTGCGGCTTTGATGGCCGTTTCGTTCTCGCCGTCCTTGAAAGTCAGTGTACCATTTTCACCGTCAGTGGTAACGGACTTCATGCCATCTTTGCTCTTCACGGTGAGTTTTCCGTTGTTGTCCTTATCCCCCAGCGTGATGTCATTATTCAATGCAAGATCATAATTAGCACTGCCGTTCTTATCATCTTTTTTCAGAATAAGGTTTCCATCTGTACTCGGTGCATCTTTACCATTTACAGTAACCGTGGTATGCTTGGAAGCCATATCATACACATCTTTCAACTGTCCTTCGGTAGCCGCCCGGTCAGATTTATTGTACTGCTCAAGGTGATTTGTATCAAAGGTAGTATTAGACAGTCCTTTGATGGTGCTCTTGTGCTGGTCATTGCCATCGTTTTCACCGCTGCCGTTGATGGTGACGGTGCCGATGGCGGCAGAACCGCCGCCAATGGTCGTGGTCCCATCGCCGTCCTTGACGGTCAGGGAGCCGGCATTGATGGTGGTGCTGGACTGTTTGCCGCTGGCATCGGTCTTTGTAATCGTAGAACCTTCGGCATTGGTTACGTTGCTGACTTTGCTGCCATCATCATTCGTTTTTTCCATGGTGGTAGAGTTGATGTTCAGGTCCTTATTCAGGGAAACTTTGATGGCTCCCTTTTCCACAGAAGTACTGATATTGCCGGCCGCAGTTTCCTTTCCGTCGGTGTCATAGGTACCGTCACCGTTGATGGCAATGGTCTTGCCCAAATCCTGTTTCACGTTCTGGCCATTGGCAGAAAGACCGAAACCGCCGGTGGTTCCCTGATTGACGATGGAAGAAGTAATCTGCATGAGCTGGTCTTCTGTAGCCGCCCGGCCGGAAACATAGGTCTTACCATCCCAAGTCTTATTGGTAAGGCCGGTTTCATAGGTACCAGCCTTATCGGTGACAACCTTGCCATTAGCATCGGTCTTTGCCACCGAATTGCCATTAGCATCGATTTCATAGACCGTCAGGCTCGTGTCTCCTTCTGCGTGGTGACCCAGTTTCGCCCCGTCTGCCGTTACGCTGTTCAGACCCGTCAGGTCTTTATTCAGTTTAATGGTCAGCGTTGCGTTACCCTGATCATCTTTCGTCGTGACAACGCCCACATTGGCAGTACCATCCGTCAACGCACTCTGTTCCACCTTGCTGTCCGGATGATTGGCATTATAGGAGGAGATATCGCCGACGATGTTCACCTGGTGGTTCAGAGCCACATTAGCCACATCGCCGAAATCGCCATGGTATTTCTGGCCGTCGTCCAAGGTAGCTATCGTATACGTCGTTGCACCTGCTTCGCCATCCTTACCATCCTGATAGACGAGCCGTGTGATATTTGTACCATCCACACCGGGCTGGCCATCAGTTCCATTGGTACCGTTCTTGCCAACAGTCGTAATGACAGTTGTAACTTTTCCATCTTTACCATTCTGCCCTACTAAACCAATAGAACCGTTACTTCCATCTTTACCATCTTTTCCCAGAATCACATTATCATTCAGGGAAACATCATAATTATAGGACTTATCATCATTTAAGCTGCGGGTCAATTTTAGATTTCCACCGCTAACTTCTGTATCATCTTTTTCGGCCTTTACCTTGCCAACACTTACTGTTGAGTGCTGGCTTGCTTTCGTCTCAACTTGTTTCAACTGGGCCACGTTCACAGCATCCGTATCTTCACTGCCAGCAGCCACATTGGTGATTTGACGGGTAATAGTCTTCGTCTTCGTGACTTTCTTGCCACTTTCATCATAGTCGATGTATTTCGTCGTACCGCCTACAGAAACGGCACCTTCCGTGGACGTCCAGGTAATATCATCGGCGGCAGCTGTATCGGGCATAAGGTATGCTTTCTTATATTCCGTGCCACCTTCCAGATTGCCGGCGGCTCTCGTAGCATTAGATCCGGCGCCCAGGGCTACACTGCCCCGCTGGCCGGCAACGGACGAATCGCCCAGTGCAGTCGTAAAGGCATTTTCGGAAGCAGAAGCTGCCGTACCGATGGCAATGCTGCGGGTAGCTTCTGCCGAAGCACCATAGCCGACAGCCACGCTGCCGCCGCCATCGAGCGGATTGTTGGCATCATTGGTTTCCGTACCGGCTACCGAGCTGAGGCCCAAAGCCACGGAGTAACGGCCTCGTGCCTGGGTCCCGCTGCCGATGGCTACAGTCGAATCATTCACCGCATGGGTATCATAACCGATGGCTACTGCAGAGTCCTTTTCTGCAGAGGTCTGGGTACCAACGGCAATGGAATGCTGGGCTTTAGAAGACGCATTGGTCCCGATGGCAAGCGCACTGTCGCCGGACGCCGAAGCACTGACTCCAGCTGCAAGGGCATTGGTACCGGTCGCACCATCATTGGCATAGTTGCTGCCGTCGCCGGTTTCTGTGGAGTGGACGCTGTAGTAGTGCATATTGATCTTGGTTGTTGCCAGTTTCAACCGGGCCACGTTGACCGCGTCCGTATCCAAGGTACCGGCAGCGACGTTGTTCAGCTGGCGGGTAATGGCTGTTTTCGTCACATTGCCTTTTTCATCCCGTTCTTCGGCCCGGCCGAAGGAAACGGCTTCATCCGTGGAATTCCAGGCAGCCGAAGAGTCCGTGGACGCTTTGCCCGTAAGGGGATCGAAGCCCTGGACATTTTTATCCGCACCGGATTCAGAGTTCTTGCCGAGAACAATGGAATTGGCTCTCCAGGCGTTCGTATTTTCACCGATAGCTACAGCGCTGTCACCCCAGGCACCGCTGCTTTTACCAATAGCTATAGCATTGATGTTTGCACCGGCACTGGAACCGATGGCCACACTATTATCTTCCCAGGCACCGCCACCACCAATGGCCGTGGCATTAGCCCCTTTAGTGCTAGAACCTGTACCAAGAGCGACGGAACTGTCACCCCAAGCACCGCTATTTTTGCCAATAGACACGGCATTGGTATTCGTACCGGCTCCGGAACCAATGGCCACACTGCCAGCTGCCCAGGCACCGCCGCCACCGATAGCCGTGGCATTAGCACCCGTTGCATTAGAACCAACACCTATAGCAGTTGCCTGGTAGCCACCAGCCTGGACGCCATTGCCCACAGCCGTACCGGAATTGGAAGCTTTTGTCCCTGCTCCTACACCTGTACTGCTACTACCAGATACGTTAGCCCCATTACCAACAGCAATAGATGAACCTCCATCGGCTGTTGCACCTGAACCGATGGCAACAGTATACAAGCCACTCGTAGATGCCCCACCGATAGCAACGGTATTTGACCCTGAGGAATTAGAACTTCCAATAGCCGTCGTATTCGTCCCACCAGCATGAGAAGAATATCCCAAGGCTGTAGAATTTTGGCCATTTGCAATACTACTCTGGCCCACTGCCGTCATACCGGAATATCCAGAATTATAACTGCCTGCCGCCGCTCCGTTACCGATGGCTACAGCCTGATTCCCGTTGGCCGTAGAACCGCCAATGGCCACAGATTGATAGTTACCGGCATGAGCATTGTACCCCAGCGCTGTAGACTGACTGCCTGTAGCAGATGTATTGAAGCCGACGGTTGTAGCACTTTCACTGGTAGCATTGGCATTGTTCCCTACGGATACGGATTGTTTTCCCGTTGCTGTACCGCCAACGGCCACCGACTTGCCGCCGGAGGTAACAGAACCTGAACCGACAGCTGTTTCGTTCTCGTTATGGGTACTGCCGCCACCAATGGCCGTGGATGAAGTCCCGGCACTGTTTGAGCCATTGCCAATGGCCGTGGATGATGCGCCCATGGCATGACCGCCGACAGAAACGGAATTGGCCCCCTGCGCCGTGGAACCTACACCGACTTCCACGGTATTTTCTCCCAGAGCATGGCCGCCAACAGCGACTGAATTCTTGCCCTGTGCCGTATTGCCACTCCCTACTTGCACGGAATTCTCACCCAGCGCATGACCGCCAACGGCTACTGAATTTTTGCTCTGTGCAGTAGCTCCTTCGCCTACGGCAACACTATTTTCCCCCTTGGTATGGCCGCCGACGGCTACAGAATATTTGCCTTGCGATGTGGAACTCGTCCCGATTTGCACCGAATAATCTGCCAGGGCATGGCCGCCAACGGCCACGGCATTTTCGCCCTGAGACGTTGAGCCATAGCCGATGACCGTGCTTCCGGAAGCCTTGGCAATGGCACTGGACCCATAAGCCGTGGAACTTCTGGCCTGGGCTTGGGCATTGGAACCCATAGCTGTGCTGTCCTGCTGGAAGGCAATAGCCCCATAGCCATAGGCGGCGGAGTTCCTTCCCTGGGCCTGGGATTCTGTCCCCACAGCCGTCGAATTATCGCCAAAGGCTTTGGCATTGACCCCGGCTGCCAGGGCATTATCTCCGATAGCACCGTCGTTCAGATAGTTGTTATTCCCGGCCTGATCCGTTGCTTCCGTGGTCTTGACGCTGTAGTAATGGATCATGGCCTTTTTCAGCTGGGCCAGATTCACGGCATCGCTGTCTTCACTGCCGGCGGCTACATTCGTAATCTGGCGGCTGCCGTTCTCATTTCCCACAGAAACGGCACCGTTGCCGGATTTCCACACATTCGTGGTATCGATGGAAGACTTCCCGGTCCTGGGGTCCCAGCCGGAAACATTGCCTGTCCGGTCTGCCGCAGACCCCATACCCAAGGCCACGCCGCCTTCAACACTGGCCGTCGCCTGTTTGCCAATAGCCACCGAATCCTTTTCGGCATTCGCGTTGTCCCCGATAGCCACGGCGGAAGATTTTGCCTTAGATTGATAGCCAACAGCCACGGCATTCTCCCCGTCCGCTTCGACTTCACTGCCGGCGGCGATGGAGTTACTGGAAGGCTGATAAAGGGTGACGGAATAGAGCTTATCTGTATTGTCCGTTTTCTGATAATTATATTTCAGGCTGCCATCAGCATTCTTATCTGCCTTGCTGGCATCGGTGGTAATTTCCTTCTTCGTCACCGTTTCGCCGGTCGTGGCATCCGTTTCCGTGTAGGTATGGATGTACTGGGGCGTCGTGGTCGTATTGTTATCGGCATCCCGGAACACTTGAGGCACTTTTGTGGGCTTGCCAGCACTGTCCTTGTACCAGGCCGCGTTGTCCTGGCTGGTGGTTTTATTTCCGTCGGCATCGACATAATAGGTCACCGGTTTATTTAAGACTTTGGCTTTATTACCGATGGCCGTGGAAGCATCCCCTTCGGCATGACTGTCATAGCCCATGGCAGTAGAGCCATTGTCTTCAGCTCTACTGGATTCAGTAGACCGATTCAGTTTGTGGGCCTGTCCTTCCCCATCGACCAGTTTTGTATTGGACTCATCATCCAGTGCCTGTCCCTGACCGTTGCCATCATCACGGATGGTATCCGTCTTGGTCCCGATGGCTATATTGTTCCGGCCGGCCTTATTGCTGCCTGCAGCCTGCACATCCTTGCCGATGGTCAGATTCCCGTTCTCGTCATACGCCGCCGCACCGCTGTGGCCAAGGTCAACATCGGCTGATGCTGTCCCTTCAGCACCGTACAAACTGGCTGCCAGCACCGCGGCGACGAGCAGCCCTCCATGGCTGCTCTTTTTTTTCGTGTCTGGCTCTGGTTTTGCCGTTGCTCCTGCTAATTTCGGATACGACTACGTAACAGCCCCTGACTTTACTGTAGATTACTTTGAAAATCTTATTCATCTGCCACATCTCCCCCTCATTCTTACTCTTATGACTATTGTGAAAATAACTTCATCTATAGTTATGATAAACTTATATCTAAGAACAAGGTCAAGACAGATGAAATCCATAAAATCGGCTATGTATTTCGGCCAAAATATTCAAATAAATAAGCAAAAATAATCATAAACAAAAATTCATATTGTTATATTTAGGAAGAAACGAAGAAGGAGTGGTAAGAAGAGTAGTTTAGCCGCATGTTCTTTCTTCTTCTGTACAGTTACGTCCTAAGGAAAAAGACAAATATTTGTTTGCATTACAGTACAGCTTTTAATTCATTTCGCTTTATTGCTCGTGTAATTTGCTAGACTTGCCGTCATTTTTCGTTTTTTATTCATTATTGAACACACAAAAAGCACCTAACCTTGATATCGATTAGGTGCCACTGCATAAATCAACTATGTATTTTTATTTAGCAGCCTCAGCTGACTTTTCAATCTGTCCGCCGTAGCTGTCACGATATACTGTTGACGTTTCACCGTTTTTCTGCTGAACGACTTCGTCACAGCTGTTGACGCGGACACGTTCGACTTTGTTATGGTCGTTGTCGTCGCCAGAGACGCGGTCGACGCGGAAGCGGTTCAGGCTGAGTTCGCGGATTTCGGGGGCGAATTCGCTGGCCATGTGCTGAAGGTCCGTGTCGGCTGCGGCGCCGTTTTCAAGGGCGCGCTCGAACATCGCGGCAAATTCGTAGCGCGTCATCGTGCGGTCCCCCTTGAATTCACCGTCGGGGTAGCCTTCGAGCAGGCCGCGGTCCGCGAGTTTCTTGATGTAGCTGTACGCCCAGTGATTCTCGGGAACATCAGGGAACAGCAGAGAACGCTGCTGTGTCTGCCCTGACGGACTGCCGACCATGGCCTTGAGCTGCTGAATCTCGGCATCCTGCTTTTCAACGTAATCCTTGAGTGCGAGGATTTCCTTGGCCATGGCAACGCGGCTGTTCGTCACGTGATTGCCCTGGCCAAACTTGAAGCTGATGCCTGCGTTAATCATGTCCTCACCGCCGCCGACTGTGCCGCCAATCGAGAGTGTCGTATCTTCGTTCGGCTGATAGAACGCGCCGACCGCCGCAGCGTTTGCGCCGCGGTAATTGCCGTAGCCGACGGCGAAATCCCATTTGTCATCGGGGTCGAAATCCTGCGGATGCAGGGCCGCGAGAGCTGCGGCGCCCGCACCGACGCGGTCGACACGGCGGCTGACGTTGCTGATCTCGCCGCCCATTTTCTTGAGCTGGGAGACGTTGACGGCATCATCATCGGCCGTGCCGGCAGCGACATTGTGGATTTGGTTGCCTGCCATGCTGACATTGCCGTCCTGCACTGTAAGAACGCGGCTGCCGTCATTCGACTTGACTGTCAGGCCGCTGTTATTGATAGCCGTATTGCCCGCATTGAACGTGCTGCCGTTGACCGTATCGGCCGTGACTGTCGCCGCCTTGACATTCGTGGCGCTAACATTTGTGGCGCTAACATTTGTGGCGTTGACATCCGTGGAATTTACCGTCGTAGCATTGAGCGCAGTCGTATTAACGCTGTTCAGGCCCTGCAGGTCTTTGGCGAGCTTGACCGTCAGCGTATTATTGCCATCGGAGACAACGCCGATATTATTGTCTGCAAGTTTCGATGTATCAGCGACGCCGCCCTTGATATTGGTCGTGCTGTTAAGCGTCTGTTTCAGGGCCTCACCGCTGTCGCCGGCAAATTTCAGACCATCGTCCAAAGTAGCAACGGCGTGATTGTCCACGGCTACGCGGTTAATCGAGGTACTGCCGTCTACGCCTGAGGAGGCTGCGGCCGCTTTCAGCGAAGCCGTATTCGAGCCATCTTCGAAAGTCAGCTGGCCCTTCTCTCCATCCGTCGTGACGGATTTCGTGCCGTCGGCACTGGTCACGGTCAATGTACCGCTCTGGCCATTCGTGCCGGTGCTGCCAATCGTAACGTTATTGCTCAGGGAAATATCGTAATTCGTGCTGCCATTATCATTTGTCTTCGTCGTCAGCGAAAGATTGCCCGCACTATTGCCGCTGTTGACTGTCACGGTCGAGGCCCCCTTGGCAGCTGCCTCATAAACAGTTTTTAGCTGAGCTTCTGTAGCTGCGCGCGTGGAATTTGCATACTGCGCTGTATTCGTCGTATCAAACGTCGTATTGGAAAGGCCAGAGACAGTGCTGGTATGCTGAGAATCGCCGTCATTTTCGCCTTCACCATTAATCTTGACGTTGCCAATAGTCGCCGAACCATCGTTAAGGGTCGTGTTCGTGCCAACCGCGACTTTATTCGTGCTGACGCCGGTGCTGTCAATCGTCGTACTGCCGCCAATCACAGCCTGATTTGCCGTGATGCCCGTACCATTAATCGCGGTCGAGCCCGTCGTAATGCTGCCGTCCGTGCCATCCAGTTTTACCTGATGGTCATTCTGGCCTACCGTTACGGTACCATTGGTGCCGCTGATGGCAACTTGCTTATCATTCGTACCAAAAGTGACGTCTTTGGCCAAATCCACGGTATATTTCTTGCCGCCCGTGGTTTCATCCGTTCCCGTATCTACGGTGATGTTGCTGGAGCCAGCTGCTACGGTGGAATGCTGGCCAGCCGTGGTTTTTACAGCATTCAGCTGGGAAACATTGACGGCATCCGTGTCATTGACACCAGCGGCAACATTCGTAATGGTATTGCCGCCATTATCGAGGCCCGAGCCGGTCAGGGAGACTGCCGTTTTGCCATCGGACAATGTTGTCGGCGTAATCGTAAGGCCATTGCCATCTTGAACTGTCTTCGACGTCACATTGCCATTGCTGTCCGTCGTTTCCGTCGTAACGCTAGTCAGTCCGGAAAGTTCTTTGGCCAACTTGATTTCCAATTTGCCATTCTGCGTTACATTGCCCTCATCATCTTCTACGGCAGCTGTAGCAATTACACCGATATTGTTGTCGGACAAATTATCAGTATCTGCTCCGCCGGTGACATCCATGGTGGAATTCAGCTGATGCTTGACCGTCACTTTTGAAGTTTTGTGCTGTCTGTATAATTATCAGCTTGATATTTAAGGCCATCTTCCAATACGGCAATGGTATGAACGCCTGTCTGCTCACCGCCCTTTGTCTCTGTTGAAGAATTGTAAAACAAACGAGTTATACCATCATTTCCTGTTTCCGTAGAACTCTGCGTATATAAATGTGCCTGTGACAAGTCACTGTTAATCAGATATAACGTACCGTTCCCCTGATTATCTATGCCCAGAGCAGCTCTTCTTTGTCCAGAAGAGTTGTAGGCATTAATTTTGCCATTAGCGATAGTGACGGATTCATAACCGGTTCCCTCACCAAAGGTGGCACTGTCAAAAGTCGGCGTCTTGTTAACGCCAATCGTAATGGTTTCCGTTCCCGATGATGTAGACGTGCTGACTGTTGCATTATTTTGCCCCACAAACTTCAACGTTGTGGCAGTAGACGTACTATCTGTCGAATCGGCAGCTTCAGCTTCTGCTGTATTCCAGCCTCCTGCATTTGTAGCCAGCACCATCCCCATAAACACGGCCCCAAGCACGGCGGCTTTCTGTGCGCGGCTTTTGCCGTTGTTCTTCGCAATTTCGGACACAACAATGTAGCAGCCGCGGACTTTGCTCCAGACGACTTTATAAATATGATTCATGTGCGATACCCTCCATGATAAAGACACAAGCTTGTACTGTGACTTACACACGGAAGACCCACAGGGCTTATCCTCCATGATATGCTTATCCTGTTATCGAGGAATCATTCTGCGTTGTAAATCACCGTAATAAATAATTTATATTATTTAGATTCTACAACGAAATGTAATGCATATCATTCGTGTTTGCCTTAAATTACTATATATGTTCACTAAGATACTTATTTTTTCATTAACTGAAATGTGATGTTTCGCTTAGTTGAATATTATGCACTTATTAAATTTACAGTAGTTTACAACTTTAAGCAGCCTCTTCATCAGACCTAATTACGTCCTGCAA
>USAK01000031.1 GCA_900552565.1 uncultured Selenomonas sp.
CCCCCCATGGCCGCCACAATCTTAGCCGTGACCGCCAGGCCGAGCCCGCTGCCTTTAGCCACGCCTTCACGTGCCTTGTCCGTGCGGTAAAACGACTCAAATATGCGTCCGAGGTCCTCCTGCGCCACACCGCGTCCGCGGTCCTCGCATTCAAGGAGATATCCTCCATCCTGCGCCGCTAAGCGGAACGTCAGACTGCCAGCTTCACTATCTTTGTATTTTAACGCATTGCTAAGGGTGTTGTCGAGTATGCGCTGAAATTGAATGCGGTCGAGGCGGATAACGGCAGGGTCATCCCCAAGCTGATTCTCAAATTTCAGGGTAAACTGTTTTTCCTGCAGAGGAACAGCCTGCAGTTTGACATAATTCGCCAAAAAGTTGACGAGCGAAGCATTTTCCCATTGGAATACGGCCTTGCCGAGCTCGAGTTTCGAGAGCAGGAACAGTTCGTGCACCATCTGCTCCATATTCTGGCTCGTATGGTAGACGAGTTCAAGGTAATGGCGCTGCTTTTCAGGAGTATTGGCAATGCCGTCGAGGATGCCGCCCGTATAGCCCTGAATCTTCGTCAAAGGCGTCGCGAGGTCATGGGCAATGCCGGCAAAAAGCTCCTGACGGTTCTTTTCATACTGCTCACGCAGTTTGCGGCTTTCTTTAAGCTGCTGGCGCATTTCCTCAAAGGCCTGTGCGGTCTCGCCAAGTTCATCCGTGCCGTGGCTCACGATTTTCGTATCGTAATCGCCATGCTGAATGCGCCTTGAGGCCTGCTGCAGCTCCGTCAAAGGATGCAGGATGTCGCGCGACATGCGCCGCACGAGCAGCCAGCCCACCAGCACGATGATGAACATCGATATAAGGAACACCGCCAGCGCAAGGCCGCGCCATACAGGCCCCATATGCGGTGGGAAAAATCCCTGACCGATATAGAAGGGCACAGGGCCTATGGCCACGGCGATGGATTTCTTGTCTTTCGAGATGTAGCGATAGACGAGCCCTTGTTCATCCCAGCGCATGACATTGCCATCCTGCGGGGCCAGCTGATACGACTCAGCAATCAGATTCTCAGAAATGCCTGGCTCCGTCTCGTAATCAATCACGCCATCGCGGATACACACTACCTTGACGCCAAGCTTTTCGATCGATTCCATATGGCGCGGCAGACTTTCCTTCTCGCCGCCATCCACATTGGCATAAAGATGGCTCAGCGCGATATGAACAGGAATGGAATTTCCTGCCTCCGGCCAGAGGACTTCAAGCTCGCGCTCGCGGAAATTGCCCGTCGTCCGCAGGCCGTAAAAAACAGCACTGCCAATCGCGACAAGCAGGAACATCGGCACGAGCACCATGATGATATTATTGAGCAAAAGTCGGTGCCGCACCGAAAGGTCACGCAGTTTCATGAACATCCCTCCCTGACTCATCAGGGATTCTGTGCTTCCTTCTTATTTTTATCCCCTGACAAGTACTCCATTATAGTTCCATACAGCGTGTCATTTTTCCTTTTCTTCATATCCACGCGGCCATCATCATGACCCGGAACAAGTTTATAAACGGCATACTGTTCATCACTGCCGATTTCCTGCCAGAACCCCGGGATTTCCACACCGAGGTCTTTCTTGCTGTCCTGATTCGTCACAATGAGCGTATCCTTAGAAAGGTCCATATCCGTGACCGCAGCAAACGGCATGATATTCGTCGCCGTCCAGCTCATTTTCTGCGGACGTTCCTTCTCGATATCGGCATCCGTCGCCACAAGACGGCTCGGCATCGTTCCGCTGTAATACGAGATGGAGACAGGATAACGCACGCCATACGTCATGACAGTCGTATCTGCCGTGCTGTTGGCGCGCAGCAGCGAGGCAAGGTCCTTGCCCGAATGGCCCTGCAGCACAAACGGCACAATGGCCAATGCTGCCACGATATAAACAGCGCTCATGGTCTTTGCCATGCGCCAGAACATCTTCTCATGCGCCACGAAATACTGTCCCATAAAAATGGCCAGCGGCATCATGTACGGGAACGTGTACGTCGTATACTTCGAGGCCATGACTTCAAAAGCCGCGAAAACAGCCAGTGCCCAGACCATCAGGAAACGCTCTTTATCCCCGGCAGGCAGATGCAGCTGATGCGTGAAGAGCTTTTTAAAGAACACCGGCACGACGACAAAGGACCACGGGAAGAAGCCGGCGACAAAGACCATGAGATAATAGTACCAAACGCTGTTGCGCGGATGCTCCGGCACCGTTGCGCGCAGGGCATTGTGCACGCCGAGGAACGTATCGACGAAGTCGCTGCCATGCAGCATGTACATTGGCAGATACCAGATGCTGACAATCGCGAAGAACAAAGCAAGGCCGCCGAGCATATGGATGGAGAGCAGCATGCGCAGCGCGCGCTGCCACGTGAGGAACACGAGAATGACGAGCCCCGGCAGGGCCAGTCCGATAGGACCTTTTGTCAGCACGGCCACGGCTGCCGCGGCAAAGGCCAGATAATAATAAACAGGCTTATCCGTCTCATATCCTTTATAGAAACTAATGAGCGTCAGACTGACCGTCAGCCACAATGTCATGTCCGTGATGATGGCATGACCGAGGTACCAGTACTCCACCGTCGTCGCGAGAAGCACGGCCGATACAAGGCCGACTTTGCGGCTGTAGAGCTTCGCGGCAAAGGCATACGTCACGAGAACACCGGCAACCGCAAATACGGCTGGAAAAAAGCGCGCGGCAAAATCCGTCATGCCGAACATCTTGAACGCCGCGATAAGCTCGAGATAAAAAAGAATCGGCTTATCATACCAGTAATTGCCAAAGATGCGCGGTGACATATAATCGCCGGCTGCAATCATTTCCTTGGCCGTCTGCGTGTAATTCGATTCGACCGGGTCCGTGACCGGCATCATCCAGTTGCCGAGCATAAACAGCGCCAGTCCAAAAACTGCCAGATACAAAAGGTCTTTGCGTCTCATACCATCTTCCCCTTCTTTTTTCATCGACTCATTTATCTTAGAGTATAGTTAGGGAAGATAAACTCCTGTTAAACACGAAGTAAAGAGCAAAAAAAGAAAGCTGCTGGCCGTCTTAAACTTGACAGGCAGCAGCTTTCTTTCATCTCAATAATGCGGATGAGCCTTCACGTAGTCGACCGGCCTACTCCAATCCACACTGACATTCGTGGCTTCCCAAAGGCGGGTCAGGGCCGTCTGCAGGCTCTTGAGGTCAGCCTGCGGGTCAATCGTCTCATGCGTGAAATCCATGAGTGTCTCGTGCGGGATGTTAATCTGATGCGTCTTGCTCAGATATTCTTCAACTTTCTTTTTGCCCTCTTCGTTGGCCAGATGAACCGTAGCTTTCTTTACTTCTTCATCGTAATCAATCCAGCCGAGGTCGTTCTTGTAGCTGATTGCTACACTATAGGTATTTGCCATGTTTTTTTCCCCTTTATGTTTTTACGCTGATGCGTTTTTCTTCCTTTTCGATTGGGCTCTATTTCTCCATTATAAGGGATTTCAAGCTTTTCTACAACCAGCCTTCTTTATTGATTTGTCAAGACTTGCGTATGTAAATTTTTTATGATATTATACACGTAAAGAAGGACAAGCCTGGGATGTGCGTGAGCTTTAGAAGTGTCTAACCTACATTTTTCCTAGGGAGCTTGATTTGATTCCGGCAGATGCCCGCCTCGGCGACTGCAAAAACCGGACTTAGGGCACCCACCTGCTAGCCGCAGGTTTTAGGCATTTAAAGCGAACGGCACCCTGGACCCCTGCTTTGAAGAGGGATTACTGCTGCAAGTCTGTAGTCCCTCTTCGCGTATACAAAATAAAAAATTCCTGTCATGGACAATGCCGTGACAGGAATTTTTTATGCATAAACTTACGAAACTTTGAGGCTGTGAAAACCGCTGGCCTTGTGCAGGCGGTTCATGATGGCGAGGCCGAGGCCCTTTTCTGTCGTGCCTTCGCCTAGAAGCACATCGGCCTTTGTATCGTTAAAGGCAATGAGCTCTTCGTAGATATGCGAGGCAATGGCCAATAAATCTCCCTGCGGGCCGTAGTCCGCGAGAAGCTCTTCAGGCACAAGCCCCTGCAGGCTCTGGCAGACTTCGGAGCTTGCAAGCACGCCGACCGTATGGCCTTCGTCCTGCAGGCGGCGCACCTGACGGCGGAAGGCCGCAGGCATCTTCTCGGGGGCTCCCTCAAGAAGTGTTAACGGGGCTTTCGGTGCATAATGCTTGTACTTCATGCCCGGAGCTCTCGGCACGGTGTCGGCCCCGACTAAGGCCGGGTCAAGCTTACAGCCGCCGAGGACTTCTGTCAGCATCTCGCGCGTGATGGCACCTGGCCGCAGGATAACGGCCACTGGCCCTGTGCAGTCGACAATCGTCGACTCGACGCCAAAATGACACGGACCGCCATCGAGAATCAAGGGAATGCGTCCTTTCATATCGCGCAGCACAGAAGCTGCCGTCGTCGGGCTCGGACGGCCCGAGATATTGGCCGAAGGCGCGGCGATGGGCACGCTGGCCGCGCGAATCATCGCGCGGGCCACAGGATGTTCCGGCATGCGGATGCCGACCGTGTCGAGCCCGCCTGTGATGCGGTCCGGCACGATTTCTTTGCGGCGCAGAATCAGGGTAATCGGGCCCGGCATAAACGCCGCGAGCAGTTTTTCTGCCATCGGCGTGACCTCAGCCGCGACCATATCAACCATCGCGCGGTCACAGACGTGCAGAATCAGAGGATTGTCCGACGGACGCCCCTTCGCCTCGTAAATGCGCGCGCAGGCCTCCGCGTCGAGGCCGTTGGCCCCAAGACCGTAAACCGTCTCCGTCGGGAAAGCCACGAGACCGCCGCTTCGAAGAATTTTGCCAGCACGCTGCAAATCTTCCTGCTGCGTGCGGACATCCGTTATCTTCACGATTTCTGTCTGCATGATCAATCTTCCTCCGTTCCGGCATTTTCGGCTTTTTCGTTATCGCCCGTACCTTCGGCAGGCTCTGCCTGCACCTTTTCCGGCCTGTTTCGCCAAGCCACGACGACGCGGTCAATACCGGCGTAGTCGGGCAAAATCTCCGTTTCCGTAATCAGCGGATTAGCCTTGGCGAGCTTTGCCACATCCTCGGCCTGATGAATGCCGACTTCCAAAGCCATAAAACCGCCATCCGTCAGCATCGCCGGGGCGTCTTTCGCCAGACGGCGGTAAAAGTCGAGGCCGTCTTTGCCGCCGGAAAGCGCCGTATGCGGTTCCTTGAGGCGAACTTCAGGGGCCAGCGCTTCAATATCCTTTTCGGGGATGTACGGCGGATTTGAAAGAATCGCCGCAAAGGTCATGCCCTGCAGCGGCTGCAGCAAATCGCCCGTATGAAACGTCACGCGGTCCTTAAGGCCCAGTGCCTCTGCATTTTCCTCGGCCACGGCACGCGCCGCAGGGGAAATATCGACCGTATCGGCCATGGTCCCCTCAAGATAATGAAGGACCGAAAGGCAAATGGCGCCGGTGCCCGTGCCGATATCAGCGATATGCAGCTTTTCTGCGCCAGCCCCGCTTTCCTGCAGGCTGCGCAGCCGGTCGACGGCAGCCTGCACGAGGATTTCCGTATCGGGACGCGGCACGAGCGTGTCGGCCGTAACCTTGAAGGTCAAACCCATGAATTCTTTTTCGCCGAGGATATGCGCGACAGGCACATGCATGACGCGTTTCTTGATGCATTCGCGGTAAGCTGCGAGCTCTTCTGCTTCCATCGGCTCATCAAAATGAACGTAGAGATAGATGCGCTCCTGTTTCAGGACGTGCGCGAGCAGGACCTCGGCGTCAAGCCGCGGCGACTCGATGCCCTTTTCCTTGAAATAGTTTTCCGTCCACTTGAGGATACGTCCGACGGTCCATACCTGATTTGTCACTTCGCGTCCACCTTCTTCAGTCGTTCGGCCTGGTCTGCCGTGATGAGGGCCGATAAGAGTTCATCGAGGTCGCCATCAAGGATGGCGTCAATCTTGTGCAGCGTCAGGCCAATGCGGTGGTCCGTCACACGTCCCTGCGGGAAATTGTACGTGCGGATGCGTTCGCTGCGGTCGCCCGAGCCGACCTGACTGCGGCGGTCCGCCGCGACGGCGGCCTCCTGCTCCTGACGCGCCTTGTCGAGGATGCGCGCGCGCAGGACCTTCATGGCCTTTTCCTTGTTCTTGAGCTGCGACTTTTCATCCTGACACTGCACGACAATGCCCGTCGGCAGATGCGTGATGCGGATGGCCGTCTCGGTCCTGTTGACGTACTGGCCGCCCGCGCCCGACGCGCAGTACGTGTCGATGCGCAGGTCCGAAGGATTGATGTCAACATCGACTTCTTCGGCCTCGGGCAGTACGGCAACCGTCGCCGCCGACGTATGGATGCGGCCGCCCGACTCCGTGACCGGCACGCGCTGAACGCGGTGTGTGCCGCTCTCATATTTGAGACGTGAATAAGCCCCAAAGCCCGTAACCATGAACGTCACTTCCTTGAAGCCGCCGATTTCTGTTGCATTGGCATCCATGATTTCGACTTTCCAGCCCTTTTTCTCGGCATAGCGCGAGTACATGCGGAAGAGGTCGCCGGCAAACAGCGCCGCTTCATCGCCGCCAACGCCGCCGCGAATCTCGACAATGACATTTTTCTCGTCATTCGGGTCCTTCGGCAGGAGCAGGATGGGCAGCTCCCTGTCGAGCTTTTCCTTTTGCTCGACAAGGTTCGCAAGCTCCTCCTCGACGAATTTGCGCATCTCGTCGTCAAGGGATTCATGGAACATCGCCTTGGCTTCGTCGATGCCCGCGACGACTTTCTTATACGTGCGGAATTTCTCGACAATCGGCGTCAGGGCAGCATGCTCCTTCGTATAGGCCTGCCATTTCGTCATGTCAGCCATGACCTCGGGGTCGCTGATGAGCGACTCGAGTTCCCTGTATTTATCTTCAACGGCTTGGAGCTTCTCCAGCACAGGATTCACCTCTCCATAGGATATATTTTAGGGCACGGGGACTTCCTGCACGGGCTTAGCCACATGGCGGTATTCCCCCGTCCCTTCGACGATTTCTTCTTCCGGCAGCACGGCCTTCAGCGACTCGATGGCCACGGCGACCATTTCATCCTCCGGCGGACGCGTCGTCAGATACTGCAGCCAGAGGCCCGGCTTGATGGCCGTCTGGATAATCGGATTCTCGCTGCGGCCCGCGAGGCGGATGATTTCATACGAGATGCCCGCGACGACCGGCAGCAGTAAAATGCGCGAAGCAATGCGCTCCGCGAGATTCGGCCAGCCGAGGAACGCAAAGACGAAAATCGAGACAAGCATGACGATGAGCAGGAAATTCGTGCCGCAGCGCGGATGCAGGCGCGAGAATTTCTGCACGTTCTCGACCGTCAGCGGCAGCCCGGCCTCGTAGCAGTGAATGGTCTTATGCTCCGCCCCATGATACTGGAACACGCGGCGGATGTCCTTCATGCGCGAAATGCCCCAGATATAGCCGAGGAAAATCGCGAGGCGCAGAAACCCTTCCATGAGGTTCAGGAAGAACGGGTCTTCCGTGATGACGTGGAACAGACGTGCCGCTCCCGTCGGGATGGCGATGAACAGAATGCTTGCGAGCACGAGCGCAAAGATAATCGTGCCGGCCATTTCCTTATCCGTCATCTGCTCGTCTTCTTCGCCGGCCATCTTGGCCGAATACGACAGCGAGCGGATGCCGATGACGAGCGATTCAATCAGCGAGACCGTGCCCCTGAGCATGGGTTTCTTGAGAATCGGATAGCGGTCGGCGATGGAATGTACATCCTTCGTCTCCACCTGAATCTCGCCGTTCGGGTCACGCACAGCCGTAGCCGTGAGCTTCGGCCCGCGCATCATGACGCCTTCAATGACGGCCTGACCGCCTACCATAAGATGATTGCCCATAAATTTGGACCTCCTGTATATCAAAAAACAACTTTCTTCTATTATATATAGGATACATCCGGCTGCTGTATTTTGTCTGTATATAAAATGAAGCAGAGCGAGATTGCTCTGCTCTGCTTCATCATGCTGCATCTTATTTCTTGCCGTAGCGCTTGTTGAACTTCTCGATGCGGCCGCCTGCCTGTACGTCACGCTGACGACCCGTGAAGAACGGATGGCACTTGGAGCAGACATCGACGCGAAGTTCCGGTTTCGTGGAGCCAGTCTTGAACGTGTTGCCGCAACCGCAGATAACCGTAGCTTCGTAGTACTTCGGATGGATACCCTGTTTCATTCTATTACACCTCTCTTTCCCCCCAGGAACTGGGAATGGATACAAGCCCACTCTGCGCAGGCTTGGTTTAGACCTAGCTCCCCTTGTTCGGGGGAAAGCCAGTCAAATTTTGACTTGGAAACAGACGTCATTACGTCCATTACCGGTCTATTATATCACACAGGTCTTAGCCTTGCAAGGAACAGAGGATAAAATCTCCTTGAAAAAAGCGGTATAATAGTAGATAATGTTCTATACAGGGGTAATTCAGAAAGAACATTCACATACAGAAAGGGTGTTTTCTATATGGCTAATGATAAAGATAAAACGAAAGAACCAGTCATGAAGCAGCGCTGCAGCTTCTGCAAGCGCGAAGTCGAAATCCATGACTCCTTCGATATGCCGATTTACGACCCGGCCACGGGCTTCGGCATCTGCAAGAACTGCATCAAGGAACTCGCGCATTACATCGAGATGCACGAGGCCGACACCGAGAAAAAAGAGACGCCGGACTTCGCCGCACAGCTCGATGAGATTCTCAAGAAGAACAAACCGCATATCATCAAGCAGTACCTCGATGAGTACATCATCAATCAGGACCGCGCGAAGAAAATCCTGTCCGTCGCCGTCTACAACCACTACAAACGCATGAAATACGGCTACACGAGTGACGATGGCACGGAAATCGAGAAATCGAACGTCATCATGCTCGGCCCGTCCGGCTGCGGCAAAACGGCCCTGCTCTCGCACCTCTCGAAACTCCTCGACGTGCCGTTCGCCGTCACGGATGCCTCGAGCCTCACGGAAGCCGGCTTCGTCGGCGCCGATGTCGAAGTCGCCGTCCGCAATCTCTATTACGCTGCCGACAAGGACATCCAGAAAGCCGAGCACGGCATCATCTACCTCGATGAGTTCGACAAGATTGCGAGAAAGTCCGGTGCCAACAACTCCATCACGGCCGACCCGGGTCATGAAGGCGTACAGCAGGCCCTCCTCAAAATGCTCGAAGGCAACGTCGTCGAGTTCACGGCCCGCGGCCAGCGCAAACATCCGGAGGCCCCGACCATCAAGGTCGACACGAAGAACATCCTGTTCATCGTCGGCGGTGCCTTCGTCGGCATCGAAGACATCATCGCCAAACGCCTGCAGAAAGCCGATTCTTCCATTGGCTTCGGCGCCGAAGTCGCCAGCAAGAACGAGAAGCCGACCTACGACGAGCTCATCCATCAGGTCCGCCCGGAAGACCTCATGCAGTACGGCATCATCCCGGAAATCATCGGCCGCCTGCCTGTCATCTGCACGCTCGAGACCCTCGACGAAGACGCCCTGCTGCGCATTCTGACCGAGCCGAAGAACGCACCGGTCAAACAGTACGAGAAACTCCTCGCCATGGATAACGTCAAGCTCGAATTCGCCGAAGACGCCCTGCGCGCCGTCGCGAAAAAAGCCATCGAGCGCAAGACCGGCGCCCGCTCCCTCAAGGGCATCATCGAGGACGTCATGCTCGATGTCATGTACGACATCCCGAAGTCCAGCGCCCCGCGCAAGGTCATCATCACGAAGGAATGCATCGACGAAGGCAAAAAGCCTGAAGTCGTCGCCCTCGACAAATAACATCAGCCAAAACACAAAAGCGGCATCCGCGATGGATGCCGCTTTTTTATTTTTATGGTTTTGCTTCAATGACAGGAAAACGGCCGAGGTCCTTGAGCCATTTGCTCTTCTGTGCCACGGCTCTGACTGATGCCTGCAGGGCTTCTTCGTTGTCCGCAACTTCAAGGTCAAAGAAAAAGATGTACGCGCCGAGCTCCGTACGGGCCGGCCGTGACTCGATGCGCGTCATGTTGATGCCGCGGTCCGCAAATTCCTTCAATACGTCGTAGAGGGCGCCGGCTTTCTGCCCGTCAATCTCGCAGATGACGAGCATTTTCTGCGCCGGCTGCGTGATTTTCGGCGCGTCTGACGATGTTATCCGCTGCAGCTCAAAAAATCGCGTCGCGTTCGCCATATTGTCCTGCACTTCCGATGCGACTGTCACCAGGCCGTTGAGCTCGCCGCCGCGCTTCGTGCAGATGGCCGCCGCGCCCATGCCCCTCGGCTCCTGTGCGACGATTTCCGCCGCACGCGCCGTGCTCGCTACCTTGATGAGCTCGGCTTCCGGATAATGTTCCAGAAGATATTTGCGGCACTGCGAGATGGGCTGCGGATGCGAGTAGATACGCGCGATTTTCTGCGTGCCCGGCTTCGTCATCAGCTGATTGTGCACCGGCCAGATGAGCTCGCGGGCCACCATGAGGTCACTGCTGCGCGCGAGCGTATCGAGCGTGATGTTGATAGCTCCCTCAAGAGAATTCTCCACTGGCACAAGGCAACTGTCCACCTCGCCATCTTCCACCGCCTGAATGACCGCAAAGATATCCGGATAGACGAGCAGCTCCGGTTTTGCCGGCAGCAGCTTTGAAAGATACTGCGCCGCCGCCTCACTGTGCGTGCCGAGCGGCCCGAGAACACCCATCTTTTTCATATCATCCAGTCCCTTCATCTTTTGCTGAATCTATATCGCAAATCCTGTATCATCATAAAAAAGCCCCGTCCCATACAGGACAGGGCTCTTGTCTCACCATACCATATGTAAACCTGTTAAGTCAAGCATCAGAGGTCTTTCTGCAGCTTCGCGAGCTCTGGGCAAAGGTCGCCAATCGAGCTTGAGAGGTCGTCCTTCGGCTGCAGGATTTCGAGCACCGGCTTCATCGTCTCCTTGAACTTCGCGTCATCCTGCATGAGCGTCAAAATCGCGCTCGTGTTGATGGCATCCGCGAGAGCCGTATGCTGCGTACCCTCAAACTTGTGGTCCATCGCACCGAGGGCATGTTTGAGCGCAAGGCTGTTATGCAGCCCCAGACGGTCGTCAAATTCCTGCTGCAGGTCGACCCAGCGCGAATTGAGCCAGTCGAGGTCAAAATCCGGCAGCTTGTAGCGGCATTCACTGCGCAGCTGCTTGATATCCGACATGCTCCACGAATAAATCTTCGTCTCTTCTTCACCGACCCAGTCAACAAACGCACGGAAACACTCCGCATACGGCTTTTTGTCCGCGACCATCGCCTGCGTGATGCCCGTCAGGCTCGTAATGTGTTTTTTTATCGGGCCGTATTCCGGCTTTACATAACACTGAAACTCCGCTTCCTGTTGGAAATTCTCGTCGAGGCGGACCGCGCCAATCTCGATGACCTCTTCATTGAGCTTCCGGCGCACCTCGCGAAAATCCCTGCTGACCGGATTCATTTCCAAGTCTACAACAACATGCTTCATCTATTTTCGAACATCCCTTCATATGGAGTTACTTGCACTACTCTATTCTACGTTATCCGCGCGTTTTCTTCAACTAAAGAATATGCTATCATAGAAAGAGTGGCCATGCCCTGCGCATGACACCCCGAAAGAGACCAGAAAGGAAGTTTTGCTCGTGAATTATCGTCTCTATCTCTTCGATTTCGACTACACCCTTGTCAACTCCGAGTCTGCCATCGTCAAATGTTTCCATATCACGCTCCAGAAACTTGGCTACGAGGACGTTCCCGACAAACGCATCAAAAACACCATCGGTCTGCCCATGACCGAGGCCGTCAAACGCATCATCGGCACGGACGATGAAAATGAGGCCGAACATTTCGTCGACCATTACCGCCCCGAGGCCGACCGTTACATGACCCCCGGCACAACGTTCTTCCCCGGCGCCGTCGCGGCACTGCGCGCCATCAAGGAAACGGGAGCAAAAATCGGCATCATCTCCAACAAGACGCACCGCCGCATACAGGAAAAATTCGACGTCGACCACGTGCCCGAACTCATCGACCTCATTATCGGCAGCGACGATGTCACGAACCATAAGCCAGAGCCCACAGGCCTGCTGCGCGCCATCGAGCACTTCGGCGTCAAAAAGTCCGACGTCCTCTACACCGGCGACAGCTACATCGACGCCGAAACCGCCCAAAACGCCGGCGTCGACTTTCTCGCCGTCACAACCGGCACGACGTCTGCCGCCGACTTTGCCAAATATCCGCACATCGCCATCCTCAAAAGCATCGCCGAGCTCAAGGACCATCTGCACGCCTGACTCTTGCCAAATGGGGCAAAGAATGATAAAATAATTAAGTCAGTAACAATGCGGGCATAGTTCATCGGTAGAATGAAAGCTTCCCAAGCTTTAGAGGGCGGTTCGATTCCGCTTGCCCGCTCCATAAGAAACAGCAAAGGCTGTCTGAAGAAAATCTTCAGACAGCCTTTTTCTTATGCTGCGATTTTGCGCCAGAGATTGCTCAGCGCAATCATCCAGCTGTGCGGCAGGATGGCCGTGACCAGACGATGCAGCGTCGAAATGGGGTCCGGCGTAAAGACCGTAACGCCATGCTCCGCGGCCCAAAGCGAACGACGTGCGACGGCTTTCTGCGTTGTCGAGAACGGAAAGCCCTTAAAAAGTCCCGCCTTGTCCGTCTGCTTTGCCACCGAAATAAACTCCGTATCGCGAATCCAGTACGGGCAGACCGCCGTGACCGAAATGCCGCGGCTGCTGACTTCCGCCGCTAACGCGCGGCTGTAGCTCAAGAGAAATGCCTTCGACGCCGCGTAAGCCGCCAGATACGGAATTGGCTGAAACGCCGCGCACGAGGCAATCTCGATGACATGACTGCCCTTCGCCATATGCGGAAGCACAAGCTCCGTAAGGACCGCCGCCGCACGGCAGTTCAGGTCAATCAGCCTGCCCGTCACCTGCGCGCCAATATCCTCCGCGAGTCCGATGCGTCCAAAACCGGCCGCATTGACAAGATACGCGACCGTCACCCCCGACTCCTCTAAAAGAGCCGCAATCTCGCGAAACGACTCCTCCGCCGTCAAATCAAGCGCCAAAACGCGGCAGGGCACAGAAAGTTCCTTGGCAAGCTCCTCCAGCCTTTCCCGCCGCCGCGCCACCAGCCAAAGCTCCTCCACGCCCTGCTCCTTCGCGAGTAACCGTGCGAACTCACGCCCGAGCCCGCTAGAAGCCCCCGTAACCAGCGCAATCCGTTTCTGCCCTGACATAACTGTCACTTCTTTCATCGATTATCGAGTAAAATCAAAGCCAATTTTGCTGCAATTCTTTTTGCAGCGCTTCGAACATCGCGATATATCGTTCTTTGCTGGCACGAATAATGCTCAATGCGATTACCTCATTGTAAGAATGTGCTACATTATTCCGGTCATGCAAAGCATCAACCCATAATGACTCATCCTTAATCATCCCAGCCTGATATGCCAGCTTAATAATTGCTCGCGGAGAACCGATCTTATGCTCACTGTACCCGGAATACTCCAGCAACTCCTTCATCGCCTTCCATGACTGTTCAAAGCAAATCTCAAAGAGAGATACCATTCCTGTCTGTGTGACCGTACTATATGGGGGCTCTTCTTTTTCTATTTCCTTTAGATTGCGTAAAGCCCGACAAAAATTTTCATACTTCTTCATATAGGACAATCCCTTCTTTTCGTATCGACTCAAGAAGCTCCGGCTGGACTGGCTCATCCAGATTCACGACATCAAACATCAAAAGCGTAGGGATCACTTCATCGACGTCGAGAGCAAAACGAACAACGTCGCCGCCAGCTGCAGCCAAGTCAATGTCACTGCGTTCCCAATTATCTCCACGTGCACGGGAGCCAAAAAGAATGACTTTGCGAACATGGTACTTCTTCGCAATGGTGATAATATCATTTTGTATTTTCTTCGATAAATTCACCACAATCACCTACTTATCATCATGATAGAAAAAAATCCCTCCACGGCAACCAACCGCAGAGGGTGTTCCTCATACATCAATTATAATATGACTTATACCACTTGGCAAACTCGCCCAAGCCTTCCTCAATCGTCGTCGAGGGCTTGAAGTCAAAGTCACGCTGCAATTCGCTGACGTCCGCATACGTCTGGTAAACGTCGCCGGGCTGCATGGGCAGGAATTCTTTTTTTGCAGTCTTGCCAATGGCCTTTTCCAAAACCTCGATGAAGTGCATGAGCTTTTCCGGCTTGTTATTGCCGATGTTATAGACCTTATAACGGTCGCCGAGTTCATTGACCTTGGGCGGATTGCAGAGCATGTGCTCAATGCCCGTAACGATATCATCGACATACGTAAAATCACGGTACATATCGCCGTTGTTGTAAATCTGGATGGCCTCGCCCCTGCGGATCTTATTCGTGAACTTGAAATAAGCCATATCGGGGCGTCCAAACGGACCATAAACCGTGAAGAAGCGCAGGCCCGTTGCCGGAATGCCATAAAGATGGCTGTACGTATACGCCATGAGCTCGTCCGACTTTTTCGTCGCTGCATACAAACTGATCGGATGGTCGACATTATCCGTCGTCGAGAACGGCGTCTTTTTCTGATTGCCGTAAACCGACGAACTCGAAGCAAACAGCAGATGCTCTACTTTATGATGACGGCAGGCCTCCAAAATATTGAAAAAACCGATGATGTTCGAGTCGATATAAGAACGCGGATGGTCGATGCTGTAGCGCACACCGGCCTGTGCCGCTAAATTGACGACGATATCCGGCTGGAACTGTTCAAAAAGACCATTGACCGCTTTTTCATCGGCCAAATCGCCCTTGACGAACGTAAACGACGGATACTCGCGCAAAATCGCCAGACGGCTCCTCTTCAGGCCGACATCATAGTAATCATTAAGATTGTCAAAACCGACAACCTTTGCTCCCATGCCGAGCAGACGCTTCGCAAGATGAAAGCCAATAAAGCCTGCTGCGCCCGTAATCAGAACTTTTTTTGCTGCATCAAATGGTAAATAAGACATACTCTGCTTCCTTTCCTAACTGCCATCAATCACGGTCAAAAAGATCGCGCGTATATACTTTATCCTTTACATCCGCCAATTTATCATCCCAGCGGTTCGTGATGATGATATCGCTGACTCGTTTGAATTCATCCAGATCGCGAATGACCTTCGAACGATAAAAGTCCGGTTTATCAAGAGTCGGCTCATAAACCACGACCTCAATGCCCTTGGCCTTAATGCGCTTCATGATGCCCTGAATAGCCGAAGCGCGGAAGTTATCCGAGTTGCTCTTCATCGTCAGACGGTAAACACCGACAATCCCCGGGTTCTTCTCGATGATCATATCGGAAATATGGTCCTTGCGCGTGCGGTTGGCCTCAACAATCGCCGAAATCAGATTCTGCGGTACATCATGGTAATTCGCCAAAAGCTGCTTCGTATCCTTCGGCAGACAGTAACCGCCATAACCAAAGGACGGATTGTTGTAAAAATCGCCGATGCGCGGGTCAAGGCAGACGCCCTTGATGATATCGCCTGTATTGAGTCCGCGAATCTCGGCATAAGAGTCCAGCTCATTAAAATACGCCACACGCAAAGCAAGATACGTATTGGCAAACAGCTTGATCGCCTCGGCCTCCGTCGAGCCCGTGAAGATCATCGGGATATCTTTCTTTACAGCCCCTTCAGCCAAAAGATTGGCAAATACATGCGCACGCTCCGACTTTTCGCCCACGACGATACGCGACGGATGCAGATTATCATAAAGAGCCTTGCCCTCGCGCAGGAATTCCGGTGAGAACATGATATTATCCGTATGGTACTTTGCCTTTACTTGCTTTGTATAACCAACTGGCACCGTCGACTTAATGACCATGACGGCCTTCGGATTGATTTCCAGCACCTCTTCAATGACATTCTCAACCGACGACGTATCAAAGAAATTCTTCTTCGGATCGTAATTCGTCGGCGTCGAAATGATGACGAACTCAGCATCTGAAAAAGCTTCTTTGGGATCTAACGTAGCTTTGAAGTGAATATCGTCACGCTGCAGGAAGGCAGAAATATCCGCATCAATAATGGGAGAAATTCCCTTGTTTAATTTACTGACCTTATCTTTATTGATATCCAAAGCTACAACATCATGATGCTGCGCCAAAAGCATACCATTCGATAAACCGACATATCCCGTTCCTGCAATTGCTATCTTCATATTTATACGCACTTCTTCCTTTTCACAATCATATACCGAGTTTATAACGGATTCTCAGGACACTATACCAGAACATCCCTCGTATAAAGTCACCAAAATATCCGCTTCCCTTGCGATAATATCCCCAGTATTTAAAATCATGATAATTCTCCGGCTTCTTGATAGGAAGAATATTTGTAAGAGTCTTCCATGGTGACAATGCATTATATTTACGCCATTGCTCATCAAAAGAAGACAATACCATTTGCCACGGCTTACGTCGGCCGGTCCAATGAATGATCACACTATGCCCCTGATCATAGCCACCGCCATCATACACATTGTAATCAGCAGAAAGAAATTTATTTGTTCCATCAAAGACCAGATTTAATACATCCTGACTCTGACCAAGGAATCTCTTTCGTGGCTCACACTGATAAGAAAATGCCTTTTCTGTAATATGCTGCTTCTCCCATTCCGGGATATTGACAAGCATAACCCCATCATTGAAATATTTCCCATTTTTTAAATGCAGGAATCCTGCCCGATAATCTACAGCACCTTCCCGCTCGGATATGGCTCCCATAGGTATTCCCCGCAAATCCGTTTCCCACATTTTCTTTAAGGAAGCGACACACATCGTATCAGCATCCAGATAGATATAGCGTGAGGCATACTTCTTGACAATCTTAGGCATATAAAGACGTGCATACGTAATGCGGGAAAACCGCTCCACTTTAATATGAAAATCCTGAAATGGCTTCATATTTAAATGATATAAGATACACGTACAATGCCATTTCTTTGCCAAGGCTTCAATTTTGGCAGCATTATCTTCACTATATCCATCCGTAAAGAGATAAAATGTAATCGGTACCCCCTTATTATGTTCCAATACAGAAACCATCGATGCTCCCATGATCGGAATAAACGCATCATTGACATTGTAGCAAATATGATATCCTTTAGTGCTTTCTGTATACTTATAGACCTTCTCTGAAATTACAAAATTTTTCTCAACAAAAAAATCTGCAGTAAAATTCTTCATACACTCACCTTAACATACAAATTTATTATGTATCTGCAGAAGAAATCTTTTACTGCTGATAAAGCAGACAATCATTGTCTCAGCATTTTATTTTCTCGTTCTTCCGCATAAAATTCATAAAGATTTTCCTTCTCCTTCATGAATTCATTAATATCTTTTTCAGGAACATCCTTTTCTTTGAAAACCTCATGATTACGGATATACCACAAGGTATTGCCTTCTGCATGAATATGAAAATCCTGTGTCCCGTCAAATAACGATTGGCCAAGGAATGCATTCACAGCATGCTGCCGTCCCAGCAAATGAAGGATTGTCGGTGCTAACGCTAAACTGGTAGCATCGTTTGCATCATATTCCATAGGCAGCTCATGCATCGGATCATAAATCAACAATGGGACTGTATCAACAAAATATGGCTTATAGGTAGGATCGTCTTTTACCAAGGCAACATAGGGTTTCTCCTGAACATGTGCATGGTCAGCCGTCACAATCACAATCGTATTATCCTTATACGGCGATGACTGAAATTCCTGCCAAAAGCGGCCAAAGGCGGCATCTACATTATGCAGCGTATTCAAGGTTGGATTGCTGCCATCACCATATTTCACGCCTGTTGATGGAACATCCATACCTGCATGTGTCCCGACCGTATACATCACCAGAAAGAACGGACGTTGATTTTCACGAGCCGCCAAAAACGCGCTCAAAGATTGGTACATCGAAGCATCGGTAAAGGAATCTGCATAAATCTCTGGGTCCCTGCCCAATACATCCGGCAAACTGTCTTTTGTTTCTACCTGCCGAAAGCCTGCCATACGAACAAGATCCGTGTAAGAATCTGCCGATTCATGCGGGCTGAAGAAGAATGTATCATATTCGTCTCCTAAAATCTTGGGAACGGTTGAATAATTCAGTGTACTCCAAAGATCTTTTTGTTCCTTATTCCAAGCCCCAGCCTCTTTTCCGCCACGGAACGGATAGCACGACGCCATTTGGCCAAGTGTTCCCCGATAGGTTGCCGATGTATGGTTGTAGTAATTCGTCACCTTCATCGATTCTTGCGCAAATTTATTAAAATTTGGAGTTAAATCTTCATATTTCTGATCATAACAGCCCATCAGCCGCGTCGAAGTCCCTTCCGTCAGAATAACAATGACATTAGGCGGCTGCGTTGATGACGACTTCACGGGAAACGGCAGTGCCTTTTGATAAACCCAATCTTTTTCAAACATGAATTTCTGCCCCGATACACTTGGTGACGTCGGCAGAAACACCCGGCCTGCATTGGCCAGCAGACTGACGGCCGGAGTTGGCTGCCCATGCCGAAAATATTTTGCATATTTAGGATTCATCCCCCATTCATAGGCGTTATTATAAAACGTAAGTATCAGCAGCACTAACATGATGATGCCGAGCTTTCGTCGAGAAAATTTCCCTTGTGCAGCATATGGCTGACGAACGATAGCAATCGCATAAGCCAACAAGACTGCAACGACAACAGCAATAAAAAGATAATAGACTGGACGTAACAAAATGTAAATCTGATCGATATTTTCCAAAGCAAGGATAGAAATGTACTCACCTGTTTCGGATAAATAAACGAACTGTGAGATCTCCAGCAGCAGGAACAGACATGATAAAAATGCAATCAATCCCCGCCAAAGCTTTTTGGCAGAAAGCGTCCACAAAAGATACAGTAGTAATAACACGCCAAAAAACTCAGGTACATTTTTCAAGAATTTATCGCTACGACGGATGACTGGTCCCCACGACCCAGTATAAATAACATAGGCAAGAATATTGGCGAGCAGCAATCCCCCCCCCAATAGACATTTGCAGTTTAAACATTGGCATTCTCCCCTTATATACATAACTTATACTTTTAATTTTATAAGATATATTCTATCTTTTTCTCACTCTATAACAGCATTTTGGCCCAAACTAGCAAAAAATCAGATGTCTTACTTAAGGCCTTACAGGACGTAGTTTGTTCTGATAAAAAGACTGCTAAAATTTGTAGCTACTGATATATAATTTTCCTTCAAAAAATCATCTCCAGCATAGTTATTATATTCGTGATCAGAATAAATTATTATATTTTAGTAGTTATGTCAATATTGCCATGATGATTTAATGAATCATATCAAAGAATAATCTTGTATTGCAAAATTTATTAATTTCTTCTTTTATTCTACTGTCTGGCCATTCCCACCATTTGCTTTTTAATAATTTATTAATTTGTTCTTCGGGAAATCGATATTTTATGACTTTTGCAGGAACACCTACAGCTATTGCATATGGAGGGATATCTCTAGTCACTACAGCATCCGTTCCAATGACAGCGCCTGTTCCAATCGTAATTGAAGGCAATATTGTGACGTCTCTTCCAATCCAAACATCATGTTCTATTTTAGATGGTTTATTTCTTTTCTCCAAAGACAATAACCTATTTAATCCACCTGACTCTATAAATCCATAATCCTCATTGTATATAATGGCTGATGTTGTTATACAAGATAATGGATGATTCCCTTCTACAAAATGGACGTTTTTAGCAATAGAACAAAAAGATCCTATTGATTCTATATATGATATATCTTCTAATAAATCGTCATAAAATGATGTATATCTTCCTACCGAAAGTCTATAATATTTTTTTAGATAGTATCTTCGCAACTCATCTTGATGAGCTATACCCCCCCTAATTTTTTTACAATTTTAGTACCTTTATGTTTCTTGAATTTATATAATAAAAACAACTGTACTTTTTCTTTTAAGCTTATTTCATCATCCATGCATTAATCTCTCCAAATCATAGACATTACACGCTAAAAATTGCATTAACTACTTATTATTTTGAGGAAAGGAACACCTTTTTAAAAGATTATTTATTATCAAATTTAATCAAAAATATAATACAATTAAATTATTTATTACAGCACTTTACAACTTTTGAGGCATAATAAAATCGCATAGCCTCCTTTGCGATGTATAATAAAGTCGCTAAACCAA